>JBBRNM010000055.1:0-14969 GCA_038230295.1 Candidatus Limnocylindrales bacterium | reverse complement strand
CCGTCTCGAGCTCGAGGATCCGGTGCTCGAGGGCATCCACGTGCT
This sequence comes from Candidatus Limnocylindrales bacterium, assembly GCA_038230295.1. Lineage (GTDB taxonomy): Bacteria > Chloroflexota > Limnocylindria > Limnocylindrales > CSP1-4 > UBA5189. Next base: position 14,924 of record JBBRNM010000055.1, on the reverse strand, counting down.
CGAGGATCTTGCGGTTGCCCTCGAGGAGTTCGATGTTCTGGGCATCCTCGATGTCGGCCTCGTCAGCCGCGTGCTCGAGGGTCAGCCGGTCGCGCAACGACTGCCGGTTGCCCGCCAGGAGGATGAGCGGGGCCGCGTATGCCGCCTGGGTCGAGAATGCGAGGTTCAGGAGGATGAACGGGTAGATATCGAAGTGGAACAGCAGGAAGACGTTGCCCGCGATCCAGATGATGACGATGACCGTCTGGATCGCGATGAAGTTCCAGCTGCCCATGAACCCGGTCACCGCATCTGCGATCCGGGCTCCGCGCGGTGCTTCGTCGACCATCGCCCGGTTCACCGGATGGCGGAGCGCCGCTCTGCGTGCGGCGGTCTTGCGAGCGGCGACGGTAGGCGTCTGCGGTGTCGCTGGCATCGGAGTCCCTCATCGCGGAGCGTTGGCCATCGGCGGTTGCTGCGCATCATGCCCGCATGGTGTCGGCCCGGTAGGCCATGATTGCCGTTAACAATGATCGACGTCGCGGTTCAGCTCGATCTCTCCCTCCGCCTCGTGCTGGCGGCGGCGCTGGGTGCGCTCATCGGCGCCGAGCGAGAGATCCACGGGCATCCGGCGGGGATCCGGACGCACATGCTCGTCGCCCTCGGCTCGGGGCTTTTCACGGTGCTCTCGATCCACGGGTTCGGCCAGGGGCCGGGCGTGCCGATCGATCCGACCCGGATCGCGGCCCAGATCGTGTCGGGCATCGGCTTCCTCGGCGCCGGCGCGATTCTCAAGGACGGCATCGTCATCCGGGGCCTCACGACCGCGGCGAGCCTGTGGGCGACGGCGGCCGTGGGCATGGCGGCGGGCGCCGGCGAATACGTCGTCGGCGCGGTGGGTGCCGCCGTCATCCTCGTCAGCCTCTGGCCGATCAACGCGCTGGCCGAGCGCCTGCACGGCTCGTCGGTCCCGGAGGTCCAGCTGCGGCTCCAGCTCGATCGGGTCGACCTCGTCGGCCGAGTGTCAAGCATCCTGCTCGAAAACAAGCTGGAGATCGGGACCATCAGCACGCAGCGCCTCGCCAAGAACAGCTACCAGGCAGACCTGACGATTCGCTCCCGGCGATCGTCGGCGCTTACGGCGACGCTCCAGGCGCTCAGCAGCGTCGAGGGAATCGACATCGTCTCGACGAGCCAGGCCGATTGAGCCCCCCATTGAGCCCCTCCGCACCCGAGTGAGCGCTCGCGCCCGGGACCTCGGGATCGTCATCGGCGAGGGAAGTCCGGGGCCGTGGAACGCGATCACGGACGTCGCCGGGGTCCGAGTCGGCCACACGACCCTGATCAGCGGCGATGGGCCGCTCGTGGTCGGCGAGGGTCCGATTCGGACCGGGGTGACCGTCATCCTGCCGCACGACGGCGATATCTGGAGTGAGCCGGTGTTCGCCGGGGCGCACACGCTCAACGGCAACGGCGAGCTCACCGGGCTCGAATGGATCCGCGAAGCCGGTCTGCTCGGGGGAGCGATCGGCATCACGAACACGCATTCCGTGGGCGTGGTGCGCGATGCGCTGGTGAAGGCCGCGGTCACGTCCCGGGCGGGCGGCGCATTGCCCTGGGTCCTGCCGGTCGTCGGTGAGACGTGGGACGGCCGGCTCAACGACATCGACGGGCAGCAGGTTCGCGTCGACCACGTCGACGCGGCCCTCGCAAGCGCCGCCTCCGGGCCCGTGCCCGAGGGCAATGTCGGCGGCGGGACCGGCATGATCTGCCACGAGTTCAAGAGCGGCATCGGGACTTCCTCACGTCGGCTCCCCGACGATCTCGGTGGTTGGACCGTCGGCGTCCTCGTGCAGGCGAACTACGGCCGGCGGAGCTTGCTCCGCATCGATGGCGTTCCGGTGGGCGAGGAGATCTCGATCGACGAGGTCCCGTCGCCCAATCCGAGGGTCCGCCGCGGGATTGAGCGGCCACCCGGCTCGGGTTCGATCATCGGCATCGTCGCGACCGATGCGCCGTTGCTGCCGCACCAGTGCGCGCGACTGGCCCACCGGGCGCCACTCGGCCTGGCCCGGATGGGCGGTTTCGGCGCGACGACCTCGGGCGACCTCTTCCTCGCTTTCGCCACGGGTAACCGGGGGATGCCGGCGGCCGAGGCTCGGCCTGCAGGCGACGGGGTCCTGACCCTTCGCGGGCTGGTCGATCCCGCGCTCGATCCGCTGTTCGAGGCGACAGTTGAGGCAACCGAGGAGGCCATCGTGAACGCCTTGATGGCGGCCGAGACGATGACCGGCCGCGACGGCCACACGGCCTACCAGCTGCCGCACGAGCGCCTGGCCGAGGTCATGCGCAGCCACGGTCGCCTGCGCGGGCCGAGCCAGGACCTCAGAGGTCGCGGCGGTACGGAATCTCGGCGATGAGAGCTGATCGCACTCTGAGCGCTTCTTGAGGCCGCAGCCGATCGCCGGCAGCGCGGTCTCTTGGCCCCCGGTGCGAGGCTCGATGCATGGCACCCCAGCGACGCATCGATCGGGAGCGGACGCTCGTCCAGGCCGCGATCAGGCTCGTGGCTCGAGGCGACTCGCGGCGAGTCACCGTGACGGGCCTTCGCCACGGCGACCGGATTCTCGCCGAGAACGCCCTGCTCAGTGTCGAGGCCGGAGTCGAGGTTGAAGGAGACCCACGCGCTGGTTCCGCGCGGACGATCGTGGTTGAGGCCGACTCGGCCCGGGTCCATCCGCGGCCGCGCCCATCCTGGGCCGACGCAGCGCGGGTAGCATGCCCGGATATGGATCCGGGTCGGCGCCCGCTCAGGGGCAGCAAGCCGGGCGATCGGCGCATCCGGGTCGCTCGGCCCCATGCCGCCTATTTCCGCTATACGCCGGAAGGGAACCTGGTCGCCAAGCAGGCGGCATCCGCGCCGCGCACGAAGTTCGGTCGCACGCTCGCGCGGCTGCGCGCGGTCCTGTTCGGGCGGCCGCTGTCGATCCACGACGACATCGCGGAGCGCCTGACGAAGACGAAGGCACTCGCGATCTTCAGCTCGGACGCGATCTCGTCGTCGGCGTACGCGACCGAGGAGATCCTGCGCGTCCTGGTGCTCGCGGGTGCCAGCGCGTTGATCCTCAGCCTGCCGATCGCGATTGCGATCGCGCTTCTGCTGGCCGTGGTTTCGACCAGCTACCGGCAGATCGGCATCGCCTATCCATCCGGCGGCGGCGCGTACGCCGTTGCACGGGCGAACCTGCCGATGATCACGGCGCTGATCGCGGCCGGAGCGCTGCTGATCGACTACATCATGACCGTGGCCGTTTCCACCGCGTCCGCCGTGGAGCAGGTCATCTCGGCGGCCCCGGGAGTCGCCGACCTGCGGCTCGAGATCGGCGTCGGCGCCATCGTCCTCATCACGCTTGGCAACCTGCGGGGCCTCCGCGAGTCCGGCAACATCTTCGCGATCCCGACCTACCTGTTCGTCGGGTCGGCGCTGTTGATGATCGCGATCGGCCTGTATCGGACCCTCGTCCTCGGCGAATCGGTCCCGCCCCCGACCCCGCTTCCCGGCGCACCGAATCCCCTCCAGCCACTCGGTCTGCTGCTGCTCCTGCGGGCCTTTGCCTCGGGCTCGGTGGCCCTGACGGGTACGGAGGCGATCACGAACGGGGTGCCAGCCTTCAAGCCGCCGGAGGCGAAGAACGCGGCGACGACCCTGACCGCGATGGCGATCCTCCTCGCCGTCCTGTTCGTCGGGATCACGTTCGTTGCCGACCGGTTCGGGATCGCCGCGATCGACGAGCCGACGACGAAGACCGTGATCAGCCAGGTCGCGGAGCTCGCGTACGGACACGGCACGATCTGGTTCTACCTCTTCCAGACCTTCACGGCGCTCATCCTGTTCCTCGCCGCGAATACGTCCTTCAACGCCTTTCCGCGTCTCGCCGCGATCCTGGCCCGGGACGGCTACATGCCGCGGCAGTTCAGCTTCCGCGGCGACCGCCTGGCGTTCACGTCGGGGATCGTCATCCTCAGCGTCCTCGCGATCGCGCTCCTCGTGGCGTTCGGCGGCAACACGACCGCACTGATCCCGCTCTATTCGATCGGCGTCTTCATCTCGTTCACGATCAGCCAATACGGGATGGTCCTCCACTGGCTCAAGGAGCGGTCCGCTGGCTGGCGATGGCGCCTCGGCATCAACGGCTTCGGAGCGGTCCTTACCGCCCTGGTCTCGATCGTCGTCCTGGTCGCCAAGTTCGCCCTCGGCGCGTGGCTCATCGTCGTGATCATCCCGATCCTCGTTGGGATGATGGTCTTCATCCACCGCCAGTACCGGGCGTCGAACGAGCAGCTCACGGTCCGCCCGGATGCCGTGATCCCGCGGCCGCACCGCGAAGAGCGTGTGCTGATCCCGGTGCCCGGGATCACCCGGGCTGTCGTGCAGGCGATCAATGTCGGCAGGTCGATCGCGCAGGACGTGACGGCCGTTCTCGTGTCCGATGAGCCGGACGAAGCCGCCAAGATCCGCGATCGATGGGAGCGTCAGCTGCCCGATGTTGCGCTGGTCATCGTCGAGTCGCCGTTCAGGGCTCTCGTCGCCCCGCTCCTGGCCTACCTGGACGTCCTGGACGGCGCGCGGCCCTCGGACAAGGAAGCGCCCGTGACGTTCATCATCATCCCGGAGTATGTCGCCCGGCACTGGTGGGAGCAGATCCTGTTCAATCAGTCCGCGAAGCGGCTCCGGACCGCATTGCTCGGCCGGCCGCATACCGTCGTGGTGAACGTGCCCTACCGCCGGGAAGACGACGATGTGCTGCGGGCCGAGGAAAAGTCGACCGAACGGGACCCCCGTTCCTGAGCCGAGGGCCGACCCTCGGCCGCGACCCGACCCGCTAGAGGTGCAAACAGCCCGCCGCCGCAGGTTGGCGAGCGGAGGAGCTCTCTTCGGAGATCGGGTCTCGCTCTGTCGATTGCGGGGGTGGTGACCGTCGTCCTGTCGCTGTTTCTCCTCAGCCGGCTCAGGCAGTTCGAGACGATCCTGATGACGTACCTCTACGGGGCGGGGATTGGCCTGGCTCTGACTCTCGCTGGAATTGTCGTCACCGCCGCCTCGTTCCGGCAGCGACCCCAAGTCCCCAGCGTCGAGGGATAGTCAACGGCCCGGCGCACAGCCGCGGTGTCAAGCGGGTGGTGTCCGGCGGTCGATCGACCGACCGCCGGACACCTCTTACGGTCGAATGGCGACCTTCAGGACGCCGTCGCGACGGTTGCTGAACAGGTCGTAGGCCTCGACGATGTCGCCGAGCGCGAATCGATGGGTGATGAGCGGCAGCGGGTCGAAGCGACCTGACTGCACCATCGCCATGAGGCGACGCATTCGCTCCTTGCCGCCGGGGCACAGCGTCGTGACGATTCGGTGATCGCCCAAGCCCGCGGCAAACGCGTCGTACGGCATCTGGAGCTTGCCGGAGTAGACCCCGAGGCTCGAGAGGGTGCCGCCCGGACGGAGGCAGCGGAGGGCGTTCTCGAACGTGCCCTGCGTCCCCAGGGCCTCGATCGTCACGTCCGCCCCGCCGCCGGTGAGGCGCTTGACCTCTTCGATGACGTCGACCTGAGTGAAGTCAAGGGCGACATCGGCGCCCATCTTGAGCGAGGTTGCGAGTCGGACCGGGTCGCTGTCGACACCGATCACGAGGGCCGCGCCCATCAGCTTCGCACCGGCAGTGGCGCACAGGCCGATCGGGCCCTGGGCGAAGACGACCACGGCGTCGCCGATCGTGACACCGCCGGACTCGGCCCCGGCGAAGCCGGTCGATGCGATGTCGGCGAGGAGGACGACCTGCTCGTCAGTCACGTCGTCTGGGATCAGGGCGAGATTGGCCTGGGCGGACGGCACGAGGAGGTACTCGGCCTGGGCTCCGTCGATCGTGTTGCCGAAGCGCCAGCCTCCGAGGGCTTCATATCCGCCACCGTGGCCGCATTGGCTCTTGTGGCCGCTGAGGCACGCGGCGCACTGGCCGCACGGGGTGATCGCGCCGACGAGGACGCGCTGGCCGATCTCGTAACCGGTCACGCCGGCGCCGAGCTCCTCGATGACCCCGACCGGCTCATGGCCGATCACGAGGCCGGGTCGGACCGGATACTCGCCTTTGACGATGTGAATGTCGGTCCCGCAGATGGTCGTGGTCGTTACCCGAATGACGGCTTCGCCCGGTCCGGCGATCGGTCGCGGGACATCCTCGACGCGGATGTCGCCGGGGCCGTGGAAGACGGTCGCGCGCATGGTCCGGGTCGGTGTGGAACTGATCGGCTGGGTCGGGCTGGCGATTGCCATGACGGCGCTCCTTCGGTTGGGCAGGGGTTTCCGCGATCCTCACCCGATCATCCGGCCAGCGGGCCCACGCGAAGGAGAGTCCCGGGCACCGACTTCGGGGGCCGAAGGTCCCAAGATCGTCCGCGGGCGGCGGGCGGCGGGCGGCGGGCGGCGGGCGGCGGTCATCAGCGGATCGACGCGCCGAGCAGCGAGCCGATCCCGTACGTCATCAGGGGGACCGACGCATTTCAGGCCCTATTCTCTCCAACATGAAACCGCTGCCTTCCCCCTTCGACGCGATCGCGGCCGGCCGTATGGCCTCGATCGGCGTCGCCGGGCCGGCCCTTCTTGGCGCCAGGCTCCTGACGAAGGATCTCGCTTTCCCGCCGGAGGAGCGCCAGGCCTTTCGGCTTCGCGGCCTGCTTCCGGATCGCGTCCTGACAATCGAGGAGCAGGTCGAGCTCGAGCTCGAGCACCTCCGCCGCAAGGACGACGACCTCGAACGATATATCGGGCTCGCGGCCCTGCAGGACCGCAATGCGACCGTATTCTTCCGACTTCTTGCCGAGCACCTCGATGAGTTCCTGCCGATCGTCTATACGCCCACGGTCGGTCAGGCTTGCCAGGAGTTCAGCCACATCATCCGTCGGACCCGCGGGACATGGGTCACGCCCGATGACATCGACTCTGTCCCAGAGATCCTCCGCCAGGGACCCCTCGAGGACGTCCGCCTGATCGTCGTGACTGACAACGAACGGATCCTGGGGCTTGGCGACCAGGGCGCGGGCGGCATGGCTATCCCGATCGGCAAGCTCGCGCTGTATACGGCCGCCGGCGGCATCCATCCAGTGCTGACGCTCCCGGTCTCGCTCGACGTGGGCACCGACAACCCGGAGCTGCTGGCGGACCCGCTCTATCTCGGGTACCGATCGCCCCGACTGCGAGGTGAGGCCTACGACGCCGTCGTCGAGGCATTCATCGTCGGGGTCGAGGAGGTCTGGCCGGGCTGCATCATTCAGTTCGAGGATTTCAAGCAACAGAATGCCTTGCGTGTCCTCGACCGTTACCAGGGCCGCGTCCCATCCTTCAACGACGACATCGAGGGCACTGCCGCGGTCGTCCTCGCGGGCATCCTTGCGGGCGTTCGGGCGACCGGTCGCACTCTGATCGACGCCCGGATCGTGGTTGTGGGGGCGGGAGGGGCTGGGATCGGGATCGGTCGCCTGCTTCGCCTTGCGATGCGTGAAGCCGGGATGTCAGCAGCGGACGTAAGCAATGCGATTGCGCTGGTCGATACAAAGGGGCTGGTTCACGAGGGGCGTGCGGACCTGGATTCGACGAAGCGGAGCCTGGCCGTGGCGGCCGTGGCCGGCGCCACCCCCGACCTGCTCGAGACGATCGCCCTGCGCAGGCCGTCGGTGCTCGTCGGCGCGACCGGGGTGGCGGGCACATTCAGCGAGCAGGTAATCCGAGCGCTGGACGCGCAGGTCTACGCCGGCAATCGGCCGATCGTGCTACCCCTCTCGAACCCGAACTCGGCGGCTGAGTCGACGCCCGGGGACGTGATCGCGTGGACCGACGGGCGCGCCCTGGTCGCGACAGGGTCCCCGTTCGCGGCGGTGACTTACCGCGGCCGGCGCCACGAGATCGGCCAGGCGAACAACGTGTTCGTCTTCCCGGGCGTCGGTCTCGGGGCAGTAGTGGCCGAGTCGTCGGTGGTGACCGACGCGATGTTCCTGGCGGCCGCCCGTGTCCTGGCTGACTCAGTCACTGATGAGCGGCTCGCGACTGGAGCGCTCTACCCGCCGATCTCCGCGTTGCGAGAGGTCTCCCGTCGGGTCGCCAAAGCCGTGGCCGGGCCGGGCCGCGAGGCTGAGGTCGAAGCGGCCATGTGGTGGCCCGACTACGTGCCGTACGTCCCGGCTCCGCATGTCGAACAACGGCGAGTCGGCGAGACCTGAAAGTCGCACCTGCCTGATACGTCCGCTGCCTCGAAGAGCTGCCGACCAGCGCCCGGAGCAATAGCGCCAGTCGCAGATTCGCGTCCGGTGAGCGACCTTCTGCGCCTGGCCGGCTCGAGGCCGCCTTTAGACCCGCTCGACGGCCATCGCCACGGAACCGCCACCACCGAGACACAGCGTTGCCAGACCGTAGCGGTCTTCGCGCCGGGCGAGTTCGTGGAGGAGCGTCGCGACGATCCGGGCACCACTTGCCCCGATCGGGTGACCCAGGGCGATCGCCCCGCCGTTCACGTTGACCTTGTCCCAGTCGAACCCGAGCTCGCGGCCGTCGGCCAGGGTTTGGGCGGCGAACGCCTCGTTGATCTCGATCAGGTCGAACGCCTCGATCGGCATCTCGATCCGGTCGAGCAGCCGGCGAACACCCTGGACCGGGGCGAGGAACAGCCACTTCGGCTCGACCTCCGCCTGGGCATAGCCAACGATCCGAGCCAGAGGCTTCAGGCCGTAGCGCTCGATCGCCCGTTCGCTGACGACGACGGTTGCGGCGGCCCCGTCGGTGATCCCGGGCGCGTTGCCGGCCGTCACCGTACCGCTGGTTGCGTCGCCGCGGTCCTCGCCGTCAGGCAAGGCGAACGCGGGCTTGAGTCGAGCCAGGGACTCGATCGTCGAGTCCCGGCGGGGGTTCTCATCGACGCTGACGACCGTCTCGCGGCCTTTGGCATCGCGGACCGTGACTGGAACAATCTCCGCATCGAACCGTCCGCCGTCGATCGCGGCGATCGCCTTCTCCTGCGAGGCCAGCGCGAACGCATCCTGATCCTCGCGGCTCACGTCGTTCTTGATCGCGACGCGCTCGGCGTGCGTCCCCATGTGGCAGTCCTCGATGGTGCACCACACACCGTCGCGGAGGACGGAGTCCTGGATCGTGGCGTTGCCCAGCCGATAGCCGAACCGCGCCTTCGTCAGGAGGTACGGCGCCGCGTTCATGTTCTCCATCCCGCCGGCCACGAGCACCTCGGCGTCGCCGGCCCGGATCTCGGCCGCCGCGAGCATGATCGATTTGAGCCCCGACCCGCAGACGCGGTTGATCGTCGTCGCGCTCGTCGTGACGGGCAGGCCGGCCTTGAGCGCCGCCTGGCGGGCAGGCGCCTCGCCGACGCCAGCCTGGAGAACCTGGCCCATCAGGACTTCGTCGATCGGGGTGCCCTGCGGTAACCCGCTGCGCTCGACGGCAGCGGCGATCGCCACGCCCCCGAGGTCGACCGCCGGCACGTCGACGAACGCGCCGCCGAACTTGCCGATCGGCGTCCGGCTGGCGCTGACGAGGTAGACCTCGCCGTTGGGGCCTCCGCCCTTGGTCATATTGGTCTTCTGGGTGGACATCGGGTTACCTCGGATTTTTGCAGACGATGGAGAAGTGGCACGAAACCTGCTCAGGTGTACAGGCCGCCGTCGATCGTGATGGCTTGCCCGGTGATGTAGTCACCGTGGGCGGCAAGGAACGCAACCAGATCGGCGACCTCCTCCGGCCGGCCGAAGCGCTGCATCGGGACCCGCTCGCGGATCTTGGTGCGGACGTCCTCGGGCATGGCCGCGATCATCTCGGTCTCGATGAAGCCCGGTGCGACCGCGTTGACCGTGATCCCCTTCCGGGCGAACTCGAGGGCTGCCGACTTCGTGAAGCCGATGATGCCAGCCTTGGCCGCGGCGTAGTTTGCCTGGCCGAAGTTCCCGTGGATGCCGATCACCGAGCTGATGTTGATGATCCGGCCGTACCCGGCCTGGACCATGTGGGGAAGCACCCGCGACGAGACCCGAAATACGCTGCTGAGGTTCGTCGCGATGACAGCGTCCCATTCCTCGGCCGACATCTTCGCCAGCGTTCGGTCGCGGGTGATGCCGGCGTTGTTGACCAGCACATCGATCTTGCCGAACCGGGCGATGACCGAATCGACGGCCGCGTCGACCGCCGTCGCGTCCTGAACGTCGGCGGCGAAGGCCATGGCCTCAACGCCCATCGTTTTGACCTCGCCGACCACTGCGTCAGCCGCTGCGGCGTTGTGCGTATATCCGACCGCGATGGAGCCGCCCTGGCCGGCAAGCTCGAGCGCGATCGCCCGGCCAATGCCTCGCGATGCTCCGGTGACCAGGCAGACCCTGCCTGTCAACTCCTTAGCCATGAGTGGCCTCCTCCGCCGCCTGACAGACCGATGGCCGGCGCTGGGCGCCGGCCATCGGTCGTGGGTTGATCGTGTGCGAGAGGTCAGCGACCCTGTTCGTCGACCGACTTCTGGGTGGCCTTGGCGGCCGCGTGCCAGGTCTCGAGGGCGGTCTGCTGCGTTCGGTGCATCAGCTCCGAGAACTGGGCGATCGCCTGGCGGTTGCCCTTCACGCCGAGATCGAACATCCCGAGACCTGCCTCGACGGCAGAGTTCTGGGCGTCGAAGGCCGACTTCAGAGCGGCTTCGGTCTGGACTGTCAGGGTGCTGAGCAGATCCTTGCCGAGGACGTTCGTCTCGTCGAGGTACGTCTTCGCGGCGCCGATCGAGGCCTTGGCCGTGTCGGTCCCGTTGCGGGCCGCTTCGGTCGCGATGCGGGTGGCTTCGTTGATGGCAGCCGTCCCGTTCTCGGGAAGGTCCTTCATCGTGGTGGACATCATGTTCTCCTTGGCCTATGATCGAGTTGGCACTACTAGCGCAGTACTGCTAGATGCAGTATGCACATATGCCCAAACGGTGTCAAACTACGGCTCGGATCGGAGCACGGAGTCCCCAGATGAGTGATCGTTCAGAAGAAGCGCGCAATCGTCGCGAGACCCGGGAGCCGGAGACGGATCCTCCTGGGCGGTTCGACGCGCGCGCGGATCAGGTCGGCGACGGCGAAGGCTGGCCCGGCTGGCCCCCCCGTGACATCCTGGCGCCGTTCATCCTGCTTGCCGTTTCCATGCAGCGCGGCCATGGCTACGTCATCGAGGACTACCTGCGGACCCTCGGGCTGTACGGGATCACGATGAGCACGTTGTACCGGACGCTCCGGCAGATGGAGCGCGACGGGTTTCTTGACTCCGCTTGGGAGCCCGGGCCGACGGGTCCTGCCCGCCGGGTCTACACCCTGACCGCCGCCGGCCGCCTCTGGCTGGACGCGTCGGCGGCGATGCTGACTGCGTATCGCGACACGATCGACCGGTTCTTCGGTCTCTATCAGGCGCCTGCAGGCGGTCTCGGGCGCGAGCCGGTGGCAGGGGATGCCAATACGAAGGAGAGGTCATGACGAAAGCCGAAGGCTCCCCCCGGTCGGCCGACCCGTTCGAGACGTGGCGGCAGCTCTACGAGGCCAACGAGCGCACCTGGAATGCCTCGTTGGAGGAGGCGATGAACCGGCCCGAGTTCAGCACGTCGAGCGGCAAGATGCTCGAGACGATGCTCGCCGGACAGAAGGCCGTCCGCGACAACATGCGCTCGTTCCTCGAGTCGATGAACGTCCCGACCCGGGAGGACATCGCCAGGCTCGGTGAGCTCGTCGTCGGCCTGGAGGAGAAGATCGACCAGATCACCGATCGCATGGATCCGCTCGAGGCCGCGATCCTCGGGCTGAAGCCCGAATCTCTCGCCGGACTCGAAGCGAAGATCGACCGGGTCGCCGATCGCCTGGGCTCGCTCGAGGACACGATCCGCGGGATGGAGTCCGAGCCTGCGGCCAAGGTGCCCGAGCGCGTCGTGGCGAAGGCCAAGCCGGTCTCCGGCCAGGACGACCCCGGGGCTGCGAAATCCCGGCCCGGCCCCGTCAAGGCCCAATCTGGCGCCGCGAAGGCCCGGCCCACAACGAAGGCGTCGACGGCGACCGGAAAGACGTCCGGGCCCGCAGCATGACGGCCGGCGCCGGACCGATCGGGCTCGACCTCAAAGCCGCCTGGGCCGCGAACGACCGTGCGCTCGAGATGGCGCGGGTCGTCCTCGGCTCGGCTGACGCGCCCGTCGGGCTGACGCCCAAGGAGCTCGTCTGGCGCAAGAACAAGGCCCGCCTCTACCGCTACGTGCGCGATGAGCCGGCGACGCACCGGACGCCGATCTTCCTCGTCCTGCCTCTGATCAACCGGGCCTACATCCTCGATCTCCGGCCCGGGTCGAGCTTCGTCGAGTTCCTCCTCGGTCAGGGCCACGACGTCTTCCTGATCGACTGGGGCACGCCTGGCGACGAGGACCGCTCGCTCGACATCTCAGCCCTCATCACCCGCTATCTGCCTCGTGCGGCAAGGGTGATCCAGCGGATCACGGGCCAGCGTCAGATGACGGTCCTCGGGTACTGCATCGGCGGCGCGCTCGCCGCGTGCTTCACGGCTCTTCACCCGGAGGTCGCCCGGAACCTCGTCCTGCTGACGACCCCGATCGACTTCGCCGATGCGGGCAAGTTCGGCCAGATGACCGCCGTCGGCGTGTTCCCGGTCGACAGCCTGACGGACACGTTCCCGATCGTGCCCGGGCAGATGCCCGAGGTCGGCTCCAAGCTCCTGAACCCGTCCGCCAGCTACATCGGCACCTACCAGCGATTGTGGGAGAAGCTCGCTGAGCCCGAATTCGACGTCGTGGGCTGGCAGGCGATGTATCGCTGGGTCAACGACAGTGTGCCCTTCGCCGGTGCCGCCTTCCGCCAATGGGTGGTCGAGTTCTACCAGGAGAATCGCCTGGTCCGGGACATGCTCGAGATGGGCGGCCGGCCGGTCCGCCTCAGAGACATCCAGTGTCCGGTCCTCAACGTCGCGGCGACCCGCGATCCGATCGCACCGCGAACCACGACGAGCGCCATCACGGGTCTCGTCTCGAGCTCCGATGCCAGCGAGATCGTCATCGAGGGCGGTCACGTTGGAATCGTCGTCGGCAGGACGGCCAGCCGCGAGCTGTGGCCGAAGGTCGGAGCCTGGCTCGCCGCCCACGACTGAGCAAGCTCTGCCCGCGACGGACCGGCCATACTTGGGGTCGACCGGGAAGTCAGCGCCCCGACGTCCGCTCCCCGGCCCACCGGAACGCCACAACGGGAGACCGAGCCGATGGAGCAGCGCTGGGAATGTCTCGACGGGAACGAGGCCGCCGCCCGAGTGGCGTACGCCCTAAGCGAAGTGATCTCGATTTATCCCATCACGCCGGCCTCGCCGATGGCGGAGCACTGCGACGACTGGGCGGCGGCAGAGCGGCCGAACCTCTGGGGCAAGGTCCCCGACGTTGTCGAGATGCAGTCGGAGGGCGGCGCCGCCGGGGCCATGCACGGCGCGCTCCAGAAGGGTGCGCTGGCGACGACGTTCACCTCGTCGCAGGGCCTCCTCCTGATGTTCCCCAACATGTTCAAGATCGCCGGCGAGCTGACCCCGGCCGTGATCCACGTCGCAGCACGGGCGATCGCGACGCACGCGCTTTCGATCTTCGGTGACCACAGCGACGTGATGCACGCCCGCGCCGCCGGCTGGGCGATGCTGGCGGCGGGGTCGGTCCAGGAGGCCCACGATTTCATCAGGCGATCAAGCGGGACAACCCAGGGATCGCCAGCACCCTCGTCATGGGACCCTGGGTGCATGGCGGCTGGACCGCCTACGACGGACGTCGCCTCGGGAACGTCGACTTCGCAACGGAGACGTCTCGATTCTTCCGCGAGAACATCGTCGTGCCGTTCTTCGAGTTCCATCTGAAGGACCAGCCCGACCCGCAGCTGCCGGAGGCCTACGTGTTCGAGACGGGCACGAACGTCTGGCGGCAGCATCGGGCCTGGCCGCCTCCGGGCGCGAAGCCCCAGACACTTGTTCTTCCGCGATGCCGGCAGGCTCGCGTTCGAACCGCCGGCCGAGGCGGACGCGAGCGACTCGTACGTGAGTGATCCGGCCAAGTTGGTTCCGTTCGTCGCCTACACGGCGCTCGGAATGCCCGAGGAGTACATGGTTTCGGACCAGCGGTTCGCGTCGACCCGGCCCGATGTCCTCGTCTACGTCACAGAGCCGCTCGAGGAAGACCTCACGATGGCCGGCCCCGTGTCACCGAAGCTCTTCGTTTCGACGACGGGGACCGATTCCGACTGGGTCGTGAAGCTCATCGACGTCTATCCGCCCGATCGGAGCACGCCGGCGGCATTCGCTGGCGGGGAGCACGGGAATGATGTCGGGCCGCCCACTCCGACGCTCGCGGGGTACCACAGCTCATTCGGGGCGAGCCGTTTCGCGGGAAGTTCCGCAAGAGCTTCGAGAAGCCTGAGCCGTTCGTGCCGGGGCAGGTCGAACCGGTGACCTTCACGATGCCCGACATCAATCACGTCTTCCGCCGCGGTCACGGCGCGATGGTCCAGGTGCAGAGCAGCTGGTTCCCGCTCGTGGATCGAAATCCGCAGACCTTCGTGAACATCCCGACTGCAACGGCGAAGGACTTCAAGGCGGCGACGCAACGCGTCGTTCGCTCGAAGAACCAGCCGTCAGGCGTGCAGGTCCATGTGCTGCCGGCCCCGGCCGAGGCCTGACGCTCGCCGTAGATCGATGCCCACGTCCCCATCCGATTCAGGGGGAGTTGGCTGGCGAGGAAGGATTCGAACCTTCAATCCCCTGATCCAGAGTCAGGTGCCTTACCGTTTGGCCACTCGCCAGCGGCTACGGCGCGCGCACCAGAATGGGCGCTCGACCGGGGCCCATTCTATGGGTGGCCGGAAGT
>JBBRNM010000054.1:0-15226 GCA_038230295.1 Candidatus Limnocylindrales bacterium | reverse complement strand
CGAAGGCCCGGTACTCGGCCTCACCCTTGAGGCTGAGGTACTTCGTGATCGCCGCGGTCAGGGATGTCTTGCCGTGGTCGATATGGCCGATCGTGCCGATATTCACGTGCGGCTTGGTGCGCTCGAACTTCTTCTTGGCCACAGGACCAGCTCACTCCATCTATTGGTGGCGACCCGCTCCCCTTCGGGGCACGGCTTCGCCGGTGATATCGCTTCCGGGGATTGACCGAGGTCATGGAGCCCACAATCGGGTTCGAACCGATGACCTCTTCCTTACCAAGGAAGTGCTCTGCCGACTGAGCTATGTGGGCCCGAGGGCTTCGCGATTGGAGCCGACGACGGGACTCGAACCCGGAACCGGCGGTTTACAAAACCGCTGCTCTACCAATTGAGCTACGTCGGCGACGCGCATGGGCATCCAAGGTGGGTGTCCGGAGCGCCGGGGAATGATAGGGCTCGGCCGCGGAGGCGGTCAAGCGTCGGCGGTCGGCGGCTTCGTTGCCCGGCGTACCCGCGCTGGCTTGGGTGGCACCGCCGAAGGCTCGGCCTCGGGCGTCGCTGGCGCCTCGGTCGCCGAGGCCACTTTTTGGGCTCGCGCTCGCCTCGCGGGCGGAGCCGGCGCTGCCTCGTCGCCCGTAGCTCGTGCCACGTCGCCCGCGGCAGGAGCTACGTCCTCCTCGGTCGGAGCCGCGACCCTCGGTTCCCGTGCGACCGAATCGGGCGCCGCCGGTGGCTCGTCGGGGATCTCATCGCGTGCGGCCGGTGGCTCGTCCGATTCGAGCCCCGCCTCGAGGCGATCGGGCTCCCGGTCCCGCATCGTTCCGCGAATGGCCGCGCCGGCATCGAGATCCGGCTTCGCGGCCGGATCCCGCTGACCGAGCGCTTCGAAGAGGAGGACCGAACCGGCGACCGCGGCATTGAGCGATCCGATCGCGCCGCGCATCGGAATCCGGACGAACAAGTCGCAGCGCCGTCGGACCGCCGGGCTCAAACCGTGGCCCTCGCTGCCGACCACGATCGCGACCGGCCCTCGAAGGTCCGCCTCGCGCGCTGTCAGCGGCGCCTCGGCATCCGATCCGAGCACCCGCAGGCCACGCACGTGGAGATCGGCGAGCGCCCCCGCCAGGTCGTCCACCGGTGCGAGGAGGAGGTGCTCGGTGGCCCCGGCCGAGGCTTTGATCGCCGCCGGGCTCAGCGGGGCCTGGCGCTCGGTCGGAAAGACCACGCCATGCGCACCCGCCGCCTCGGCGCTCCGGAGGAGCGTGCCCACGTTCTGGGGATCCTCGAGCGAGTCGAGCACGAGGATGAGCGCCGGCTCTTCGCGCTGGATGGCCCGGGCGAGGATGTCGTCCAGGCTCGCAAACCGCCGCGGCGCGACGACCAGTGCGACGCCCTGGTGGCCGTCGAAGCCCGCGAGCGAGGTCAGCGAGCCGCCCTCGACCTCGACGATCGGGATCCGGAGCGTGGTCGCGTGGAGGACGATCCGCTCGAGCGCCTGCCGACGCTGCGGAACGACGAGCAGCCGGAGCGCGGGGCGTTGCGCGGCGAACGCCTCCTCGACCGGGCGGCGACCAGCGACGAGCTCCTCGTCGGCCCCGAGCGGCGGTAGCGGCCGGGCGATCGGGCGGCGACTCTCGTCCCCGTGGCCGAACCCTCCCCGAGCGACTGGTGGCCGAGCGAACCCGGGGCGGCCGGGACCACCGGGGCGAGGCCCGGTGCGCCGCGGCTCATACGGTCGCGGCCGATCGGCTGGGCGGCGTTCGGCGCCGTCGCGGTGCGGCGTGAAGGGCCGCACGTCCGCGCCGGCACCGGCGGCGTCGTCGGCTGGATCGGGGCCTCGCCGCCAGGGCGGCGCGTCATCGGACCATGGCGGCTGCCGGCGCGGGACCGGTCTCCCCGCTCCGAATGGCGGCCGCCCGCCCCCGCCGGTCGGACGACCGGGCCCGCTTCGCCAGGGCGGGCGAGGCTCGCCCGTGTCCTGCCGATTGGGACGGTCGAAGCCCGTGCCCCGGTCGTCACGCCCGGGACCGGTTCGGTCCTCGCGCGGTCCGTCGCGGAAGCCGAAGCCCCGGTCTCGGCTCGGAGGACCCTGGCCCGCGGCTCCGCGCCCGCCTCCTCGGTCGCCGCCGGCAGCCCATGGGCGTCGATCGCTCGGTCCGCCGGGCCGAGGTCCTCCCGGGCGAGGCCCACCGCGTCGATCGGGGCCGCCTGGCCGGCCGGGTCCCCGGGAACGATCCGGACGGGGGCCCGGGCGCCGGCGCTGATCGTCCGTCACGGGACGCGCTCGAGGAGGCGCCAGCGCTGGCCGTCACGCGTGTCCTCGACGAGGACGCCGATCTCGGCGAGCTCGTCGCGGAGGCGATCCGAGGCGGCCCAGTCGTGGGCCACCCGGGCCGCCTCGCGAGCCTCCAGGAGCGGCTTCGCCTCCACCGGCAGGTCCTCGGTGGGATCCGGCAGGATCGCCAGCACGGCGTCGAGGTCGCGCAGGAGCGTGGCGATTCGGCCCGCGTCGGTCGTCGACAGCCGGCGATCGGCGATCCGGCGGTTCGACTCCCGGACGAGGTCGAACACGCTCGCGAGGGCTGCGGACACGTTCAGGTCATCGTCCAGGGCCGCTTCGAAGCCGGCGCGCGCCTCGTCGAGCACAGGCTCGAGCGTGGGATCGTCAGGCCCGGACTCCGTGTAGGCCGCCAGCGCGAGCAGGACGGCATCCAGTCTCTCGATTGCGGCGGCAGCCGCTTCGAGTGAGTCGTCGGTGTAATCGAGGCCCTGCCGGTAGTGGACCGCGATGAGGGCGTAACGGAGCGCGCGCGGCGACACCCCGCCGGCGAGAAGATCGGCGACGCGATTGATGTTGCCGGCGGATTTCGCCATCTTCGCGCCAGCGAGCCGGAGATGGGCACAGTGAAGCCACGTGCCCACGAACCGCTGGCCGGTCGCCGCCTCGCTCTGGGCCATCTCGTCCTCGTGATGCGGGAAGATCAGGTCGACGCCGCCCGTGTGGACGTCGAACGAGGGTCCGAGGAGGGCCATGCTCATCGCCGAGCACTCCACGTGCCAGCCCGGGCGACCGCTGCCGATCGACGTCTCCCAGGACGGCTCGCCGGGCTTCGGGCCCTTCCATACGGCAAAGTCACGGACGTCGTCCTTACCGTAGTCGTCGGACTCGACGCGTTTCCCCACCCGGAGCTGGTCCGGATCGAGCCGGGCGAGCTTGCCGTAGGCCGGCCAGGAGTCGATCCGAAAGAAGATCGAACCGTCTTCGGTCCGATACGCGTGGCCACCGTCAACGAGCGTCTGGATGAGCCCCACGATCGGCTCGATGTAGGCCGTCGGCCGGGGCAGCGCATCCGGCATCGTCATGCGCAGCGCGGCCGCGTCCGCCAGGAAGCGCTCGGCCCAGCGGTCCGTGAGGTCAGCGACGGACAGCCCTTCGGCGGCCGCGCCCTTGATGATCTTGTCGTCGATGTCGGTGATGTTCATGACCCACGTGACCCGCAGGCCGCGGTAGCGCAGGTAACGGACGAGCACGTCCGCGAACAGGAACGACCGAAAGTTGCCGATGTGGGTGGGGCCGTAGACCGTCGGGCCGCAGCTGTAGATCCGGACGTGGCCCGGCTCGAGCGGCTCGAGCGGGCGGACCTTGCCGGTCAGCGTATCCCGGAGGCGAACGCTCATCGATCGGGCTCCGACCGACGGACCGTCGCAAACGCGTCGGCCTCGATGACGCGACCCGCGCCGACATCACCCGACAGGTTCCCGGTCGACGCCTTGACGCTCACCGCCGACAGCTCCAGCCCGAGCAGCTCGGCGATCGCCTGGCGCATCCCCGGCATGTGATCCGCGAGCCGCGGCCGGCCCGCCCGGATGGACAGGTCGATCGCGGCCGGTCGCCAGCCCTCCGCGGCCAGCGCCTCGCGCACGCTGGCGAGCAGGTCCGCGCTGGCGATGCCACGCGGGGTGCGCGCATCCGCCGGGTGCAGCCCACCGAGGTCGCCGAGCGCGACGGCCCCGAGCAGGGCGCCGGCGATCGCGTGGAGCGCGGCGTCGCCATCCGAGTGGCCGTGGAGGCGCGCCGCGCCGGGGATCTCGACCCCGCCGAGCCGCAGGCCATTGCCCGGCCCGAATGGGTGCCCGTCGGAGCCGAAGCCGGAGCGCGTCGCGCCGGGCGCGGCCAGCGCCTCCGCGAGGGCCAGGTCGTCGACGTGGGTGATCTTGAGGTTGGTCGCCTCGCCCGGCACAGCGTGGACGGCGATTCCGGCTGCTTCGAGCAGGGCGGCCTCGTCCGTGAGCTCCGAAGCCGTGTCGGGGTCCACGCGCGCGAGGGCATCGCGCAGGACGTCCCATCGAACGCCCTGGGGTGTCTGGGCGGTCGCCGCAGCGGTTCGATCCACGGTACCCGTGACGATGTCGCCGTCGACTCGCTTGAGGGTTTCGCTCACGGGCAGCACCGGGATCGCGGCACCGTGCTCGGCCGCGGCACGGGCAACCGCGTCGACCAGTCGTCGCGAAACGAGCGGACGCGCGCCGTCGTGCACGAGCAGGACGCGCCGATCGGCGCCACGGCTATCGGGGCCGTCGCGATCCGCGTCGTGGGCGGCGCTCTCGATGGCCTCGAGGGCGCGAATCCCGGCCGCCACCGACTCCTGGCGCCGAGCGCCGCCGGCCACGACGGCGACGACCTTCGCCGGCAGCCACGCTGGGCGCGACCCGGCCGCCTGCTCGGCGCTGCGAACGAGCGCGATCCGCTCGACCAGAGGCGATGCCGCGATCGCCGCCAGTGACCAGGCGAGGACCGGTCGGCCGGCGAGGTCCGCCGCGAGCTTGTCGCGACCGCCCATCCGGTCGGATCTCCCTGCGGCGACGACGACGGCGTCGGCCCGGACCCGATCACGGGACTCCCGAGCCGCCCGGGGCTCGCCCACCGATCAGCCCTGCCGCGGCTGGGCGAAGATCATCCGGCCGGCGACCGTCTGGAGGACGCGCGTGACCGTCACGTCGACCTCCTCGTCGATCGCCCGGGCACCGCCTTCGACGACCACCATGGTGCCGTCATCGAGGTAGCCCACGCCCTGGCCGGCGTCCTTGCCGGGCTGGATGACCCGGATCGTGAGCTCCTCACCGGGCAGCAGCGCCGGCTTCACCGCGTTGGCCAGCGAGTTCACGTTCAGCACTCGCACGCCCTGCAGGTCGGCGATCCGGTTCAGGTTGAGGTCGTTCGTCAGGATCGCCCGGCCACCGCGCTTGGCCAGCTCGACGAGCTTCGAGTCGACCTCGGCCACGCCCGGAACGTCCTCGTCGGTCACGCGAACCGAGGTCGCGCCTTCCTTGCGCATCCGGCCGAGGATCTCGAGGCCACGGCGGCCGCGCGTCCGGCGCAGGTTGTCGGCGCTGTCCGCGAGCCGCTGGACCTCGTCGAGAACGAAGCGCGGCACGATCAACACGCCGTACAGGAATCCGGAATCGGCGATGTCGGC
Organism: Candidatus Limnocylindrales bacterium; assembly: GCA_038230295.1. Classification (GTDB taxonomy): domain Bacteria; phylum Chloroflexota; class Limnocylindria; order Limnocylindrales; family CSP1-4; genus UBA5189. Next base: position 9,749 of record JBBRNM010000054.1, on the reverse strand, counting down.
GATGCGGCCATCGATGATCGCGCTGGTGTCGACGAGGATCTGGGGCAGGGCGGCGGGAGTCTCGCCCTCCGGCACAGGCTCGCGAAGGATACCCAGCCGCTCGGCGGCCAGGATGAGGTCGTGCCGCTTCGCGACGGTCAGGCCGACCATCGCCAGGCCCAGGAACAGGGAGATGCCGAGCGGCGCGACGGTGCCGATCGGCGGCGGCAGTGCCGCGACCGGCAGCCCGAGGAGGAGTCCCAGGAGGAGCCCGAGGAACAGGCCGATGATCGCGGTCACGAACTCCGCGGTCGACAGCTCCTGCACGGCGCGAAGGGCGCTCATGGCCGGGATCACCGTGAGATGGGGCAGCAGGGAGAAGCCCAGAACCGTCCACGCAAGCACCCACGCCACGGCGAGCGCGCCCGATCCGGGGGCGCGATCGAACACGGCGATCTGCTCGATGATGAGCGTGATGCCCACGAGCCCGCCGAGGGCGGCGCCGAGGACACGGATGTAGCGGATCAAGGCCTGCCTCGTGTTCGCCTGCGGGGCGCCGGGTGCTTCGAGTCCCGAACGCGAGAATCCCGCGACGCGCGCGTCAGCCTAGCACCGGCGGGGCGCCGGCGGCCCTTCTCCGGGCCCCGGACGGAGCTCGTGCGGCCGGTCCGTCGGCATCGCCGAGGGCGGTGCGGATGGCTTCTCGGAGGGTGGCGACGGCCCGCACATCGAGCCCGGGGACCAGCGGCAACCGACCCCGCCCGGTGCCTGGCACGATCGCCTGCCGGAATCCGAGCCGGGCGGCCTCGCGGAGCCGGCGCTCGAGGCCGGCAACGGCCCGAAGCTCGCCAAGGAGGCCGACCTCGCCGATCGCTACCGTCCTGGCTTCGATGGGCCGGTCCCGGAACGACGACGCCAGTGCGAGCGCGACGGGCAGGTCGAGTCCCGGCTCCGCGACGGACAGCCCGCCGGCGAGATTCGCGTAGACGTCCTGCGTCCCGAGACCGATGCCGGCGCGCCGGCCGAGCACCGCCAGGATCAGCGCCAGGCGGTTCGGATCGATGCCCGAGACGCGCCGGGCGGGAGTGCCGTAGCCGGCCACTGCGACGAGCGCCTGGACCTCGACCATGAGCGGCCGGGTGCCTTCCATGGTTGCCGCCACGATGCTGCCGGGCGCCGGCGACTCGTGCTCGACGAGGAAGGCCCGACCGGGGTCCTCGACCTCGGTCATGCCGCCCTCGCCGAGCTCGAACACCCCGATCTCCTCGGTCGAACCGAAGCGGTTCTTGGTGGCCCGCAACAGTCGCAGCACACCGGAGCGCTCGCCGCCGAGGTCGAGGACCGCATCGACGAGATGCTCGAGGGTCTTGGGGCCGGCGATCGAGCCGTCCTTGGTGACGTGGCCGACGAGGATCACGGCGATGCCCTCGCCCTTCGCGAGGTCCATGAGCCGGAGCGCCGATTCGCGCACCTGGCCCACGCTGCCCGCCGGGCCGTCGAGCTCGTCGACGGTCATTGTCTGGATCGAGTCGACGATGACGAGCGCCGGCCGCATCTCCCGGGCGAGCTCGGCGATGTGGCCGATCTCGCTGCCAGCGAGGATGTCGATCGCTTCGGCTATCGGTCCCGACGCGAGGCCGAGGCGGGCCGCCCGCAGCCGGACCTGGCCGGCCGATTCTTCGCCCGTTGCGTAGAGGATTCGCGGCTCGGCGCCGGCACCGCGTTCGGCGGCGGCCACGACTCCCGCCGCCGCCTGGAGCAGCAGCGTCGACTTGCCGATCCCCGGCTCACCGCCGACCAGGACGAGCGAGCCCGGCACGAGCCCGCCGCCGAGGACGCGATCCAGCTCGGCGATACCCGTAGCGATGCGCGGCAACGGTGCCTCCCCGGGATGGGCGAGCGACACGGGCGCCGCGTCCGACCGGGTCCCGGGGCGGGCGGCCCGGCTCGCCGCGCGAGCCTCATCCGCCCGGGTCTGCACCCGAACGACCGTCTCGACGAGCGTGTTCCACGAATCGCAGGACCGGCACTGGCCTTCCCACCGAAGGAAGGAAGCGCCGCACGTCTGGCAGACGAAGCGGCTCTCCGCCCGAGCCACGGGCGGGCCTACGAGACTTCGACGGCGGTCTTCGGCTCGGCGGCGTGGATCGCGAGGCCCGCGTCCGCCTCCCGGTCGACGACGATCGTCGTGCCCGGCTCGTACCGACCGAGCAGGAGGTGCTCGGCGAGGACGTCCTCGATGAGGTTCTGGATCACCCGGCGCATCGGCCGGGCGCCGAACGATGGATCCCAGCCGAGCTTGATCAGGTGGTCCTTCGCGTCCTGCGTCACCTCGAGGCTCATCGACTGGGCCTTGAGCTGGTCGCGCACCCGCTGGAGCATCAGGTCGACGATGAGGCGGATCTCGTCGACAGTCAGGCTGCGGAAGACGACGGTCGCGTCGATCCGGTTCAGGAACTCCGGCCGGAAGCTGTTCTTCAGCTCGGCCTGGACCTTCTCGCGCATGATGTCGTACGAGTTCTGGGCGCGCGCTTCGTCGTTGTCCTCGACCGCCCGGAAGCCAAGCGACGAGCCGGTCTGGAGCTGCCTCGCGCCGAGGTTCGAGGTCATGATGATGATCGTGTTCCGGAAGTCGACGCGGCGACCCTTTGCGTCGGTCAGCTGCCCGTCCTCGAGGATCTGGAGCAGGATGTTGAAGACCTCCGGGTGGGCCTTCTCGACCTCATCGAGGAGCACGACCGCGTAGCTCTTGCGGCGGACGGCCTCGGTCAGCTGACCGCCCTCGTCGAAGCCGACGTAACCCGGAGGGGCACCGACGAGCCGGCTCACGTTGTGGCGCTCCATGAACTCGCTCATGTCGATCTTGATGAGCGTGTCCTCGCTGCCGAACATGAACTCGGCAACTGCCTTCGCGAGCTCGGTCTTCCCGACGCCCGTGGGCCCGAGGAAGATGAACGAGCCGATCGGGCGTTTCGGGTCCTTGAGCCCGGCCCGCGCTCGACGGACCGCTCGTGACACGGTCTGGATCGCCTCGTCCTGGCCGATGACCCGGTGGTGCAGCGAGTCCTCCATGTGGAGCAGCCGCTCCGACTCCTCCTGGGCGATGCGCGTGACCGGGATGCCCGTCCACATTGCGACGACCTGGGCGATCTCCTCCTCGTCGACCGTCGGTGCGTCGCCCGCGATCGTGGCCTGCCACTCGCTCCGGAGGGTGTCGACCTTCTCGCGGGTCTCGGACTCCTGCTCGCGGAGCTTCGCGGCCGCCTCGTAGTCCTGCGAGTTGATCGCGCCGTCCTTCTCCTTCGTGACCCGGTCGAGCTCGCGCTGGGCCTCGCGGAGGGGTGGCGGCGCCGAGGCGTGGCGGAGCCGGACGCGGCTCGCGGCCTCGTCGATGAGATCGATCGCCTTGTCGGGGAGGTGGCGGTCGGTGATGTAGCGGATCGAGAGGTCCGCCGCGGCGCGCACGGCTTCGTCCGTGATCGTGACCTTATGGTGCTGCTCGTAGCGCTCGCGGATGCCCATGAGGATCTCGATCGTCTGGTCGGTCGTCGGCTCTTCGACCATGACCGGCTGGAAGCGGCGCTCGAGCGCCGCGTCACGCTCGATGTACTTGCGGTACTCGTCGAGGGTCGTGGCGCCGATGCACTGCAGCTCGCCGCGGGCCAGCGGCGGCTTGAGGATGTTCGCGGCGTCGATCGCGCCCTCGGCGGCGCCCGCGCCGACGAGCGTGTGGAGCTCGTCGATGAAGAGGATTGCGTCGTTCGTGTTCCGAAGCTCCTCGATGATCTTCTTGAGGCGCTCCTCGAACTCGCCGCGGTACTTCGTACCGGCGACGAGCGAGCCGATGTCGAGCGTCAGGACGCGCTTGTTGAGCAGGATGTCCGGAACGTCGCCGGCGACGATTCGATGGGCGAGTCCCTCGGCGATCGCCGTCTTCCCGACGCCCGGCTCGCCGATGAGGGCCGGGTTGTTCTTCGTCTTCCGGCCAAGGATCTGGATGACCCGCTCGATCTCCTTCTCGCGGCCGATGACCGGATCGAGCTTGCCCGCGCGCGCGGCCTCGGTGAGGTTGATCCCGAGGGCGTCGACGGTCGGCGTCTTCGAGGTCCGCTTGGTCTCCTGCGCCGGCCCCACCGACGACGACTGGGAGAGGACGCGGATGACCTCGTGGCGGACCTTGTCGAGGTTCACGCCGAGCGACTCCAGGACGCCAGCGGCGATGCCCTCGCCCTCGCGGACCAGTCCGAGCAGCAGGTGCTCCGTGCCGATGTAGTTGTGGCCCAGGCGGCGGGCCTCGTCGATCGCGAGCTCGATGACGCGCTTGGCGCGCGGGGTGAGCCCGACCTCACCGACGACCGGTCGATCGCCCCGGCCGATGATGAACTCGACGGCGGTCCGAACCTTGGCCAGCTCGACGTTCATGTTCTCGAGGACCCGCGCGGCGACACCCTCGCCCTCGCGGACCAGGCCGAGGAGCAGGTGCTCCGTGCCGATGTAGTTGTGGTTGAACCGCTGCGCCTCGTCCTGAGCCAGGGTCAGGACCTTGCGCGCGCGATCCGTGAACTTGTCGAACCGCTCCATGGCGTCGAACGCCTGTTCCCCTTCTGCGCCTTCGTGACGCTCGGCCATGCTAGCACGCAGCCCTCTCCGCAAGACCCTCCCCGGAGGTCACGGCGCATGGCGTCTTCCATAGCTGATACGAGGGCAGGCGCTCGCAGGACCAAACGTCGAAACGGTCCCTCGTCGGGGCCCGGAGGCCGCGTCGGGTCAGGCTGGTTCGGACGTCTCCGGCGTCGACTCCGCCTCGGCGGTCGAGGTCGCGTCGGGCTCGGACTCGGGAGTTGCCTCGAGCGCCGCCTCGGCACCCGCCCGGTCGGCCTGGGCCACGGTCGTCGCGCCCGCCTGGTCCGGGTCCGCCTGATCCGCGTCCGCGGCGACGGGCTCGTTCGCGGAAACGGGCTCCTCGGCGGCCGCGGGCTCGTCGGAGGGCTCGGGCTCGTCGGAGGGCTCGGGGGCCGGCTCTTCGGCGGGGGCAGGAGCCTCGACGGGGGCCGGGACCTCCTCGACCTCCGAGGTGGACGCCGCTACGGTCGCCGTTTCCGCTGTGGTCGCAACCGGCTCGTCGGCCGTTTCGACCCCTGCCGGCTCCTCCGATGCTGCGTCGGTCGTCGCCTCCGCGGCGTCGGCCGTAGCTCCGGCCTTGGCCCTGGACCTCGTCTTGGGCGCGTCCGGCGCGGGCTCGGGTTCGGCGACAATCGTCGCAGGTGCCTCGGGAGCGTCGGCGTCTTCGGGAGCCTCGGCCGCCTCGGCCTTGGCGAGCTGCTCGCGCACGCCCGCGAAAGCCGCCGCGAGCGTCGTGTCGATCCCGCCCTCGGGCTCCTGCACGGCGTCACCCGCCGCGTAGGAGCGCTCCCGCTCGCCCGACGCGCGACCGCCGCGACGATCGCCTCGATCGCGCTCACGGGGCTGGCTGGGTGCCGACCCGGCCGGATTGGCCGCGACGGCCTCAGGTTCGGGTCGTGCAGGTGCCTCTTCCGCCTGCTTCAGGCTGAGCCCGAGGCGATGTCGCTCAGAGTCGAGGCTGATGATCCGGAGCTTGAGCTGCTGGCCCTCGTGGACCACGTCGCCCGGGTGGGCGACCCGCTGGTTGCTGAGCTCGCTGATGTGGATGAGGCCCTCGAGTCCGTCGCGGACGCGAACGAACGCACCGAAGTTGACGAGCTTCGTGACCGTGCCATCGATGATGTCGCCGACATTGAAGTCCGCGACCGTGGAATGCCACGGGTCCGGCTGGAGGCGCCGGATCGACAGACTGATCCGGCCGCGCTCGTGGTTGATGTCGATGACCTCGGCCTCGACCTCTTCGCCGACGCGGTAGCCACCCTCGGGGTTGTTGACCTTGTTCCACGAGAGCTCGCTCTTGTGGACGAGGCCGTCGATGCCGCCGAGGTCGACGAAGACGCCGAACGGCGCGATCGAGCGGACGCTGCCGGTGACCTTCTGGCCGACCTGGAGGCTGCTGAACAGCTCGTCGCGCTTTTCGCGGCGCTCCTCGTACAGCGCGACCTTCTCGGACAGGATGAGCCGGTTCGCCTTGCGGTTGACCTCGAGGATCTTCAGTCGCAGCTTCCGGCCGACGAACGGCTGGAGCTTCTCGGCGATCTCCTGGGCCGCGTCACGCGGCTGGTCGTTCTGGGGCCGTCGCGGGAAGTCGACGATCTGGCTGATCGGCACGAATCCGCGGATGCCGCAATCGACGATGAGGCCACCCTTGTTGTGGTCGATGACCGGCGCCTCGATGATGACGCCCGCCTCGAACTGCTCCTGCATCGAGCGCCACTTGCGCTCGAGGCCGGCCCGTCGCAGCGACAGGACGACATGACCCTCTGGCGATTCGGGCTGGAGGACGTACACGAGGACCACGTCGCCGATCGCGAGCGCGGGCTGCGATTCGGTGCTCCGACCGAAGAGCTCGCGGTTGCTGACGACACCCTCGCTCTTGGCGCCGATGTCGACGAGCATCTCGTCCTTGTCGATCCGGACGACCGTGCCTTCGACGACGTCGCCGTGCTTGAAGCTCTTGATCTCGGAGTCCTGCTCGGCCAGCAGCTCCTCCATCGTCGTCGGCTCCGGGCCGGTAGGACGGGCGGGCGCGGCCGGGGCGACGGGCGCCGCCTCCGCGACGGGCACGGATTCGGCAGCCTCGGCCTCATCAGCATCTGGCGGGGGCGCGGAATCAGCAACGTCAGCTGCCTCGGCAGCGGTCGCCGGTTCGGCCTCGAGGGCCGTATCGGCCTCGGGCGAGTCGCCGGATTCGAGAGCTCCAGCCGCATGATCGGGGGCTGCGATGGGTTCGGCTGCATCAGGCTCGGCCGTGTCGGCGGCGGCGGGAGTCTCGGGCTCCGCTTCTGCGGTGGCGGGCTCCGGAACCGGATCGGCCACGACGCCCGGCGCCGCTTCCGTGTCCATGGTCGTCGAGTCGGTGTTGGCGGCCTCAGCCGCCGGTTCGGACGTGGTGTCCGAGGTATTGGCGGGCTCGTCGGCGACCGCCACGGTCGCGACGCTCTGGTCGGATGTCGGGGCTTCGGCATTTGCCTCGGCCGGCGGCATCGTCCCGCCCTGCTGGTCTTCGGTCAATTGATGGTCTCCTGATGACAACGCCCCCGGGATGCGAAACGGCCCGAGCATTCGCCCAGGCCGTTTGTCTGCGATCGGGTGGTCCGTGGATGGTGGGCCGCGGTCCGCTCCTTCGAAGGCGAATCGGGATGAACGACGCTCTTTTGCTGTCCTGCCCGGAAAGGCCACGGGAGTCTAGCACGCTGCCTACACCGCTACAATCGCGGCGCCGTGCCCGAGCTGCCCGACCTGGCCGTCGTCGCCGAGGCCTTCCACGCAGCCCTCGCCGGTCGTCCCGTGGTCCGCGCGAGCGCCCCCGCGCCGCTTGCCGTGCGAGGCACACCAGCCGAGCTCGCCGCCATGGTCGGTCAGCGCCTCACGGCCGTCCGTCGCCAGGGCAAGTTCATCTTCCTCGAGCTCGAGCGCGACCGGATCGCGGTCAATGCGATGCTGACCGGACGCTTTCAGCTCGCGGCTACCGGAGCGAAGTCACCGCCGCGGACCGCCCTGATCCTCGCCTTCGGGGCCCGCTTGTCCGTTCCGGGCGACGCCGCGGCGTGGACGCGGCAGGCCGCCTGGATGCCTGCGTCGCCCGACGAGGTCGAGGTGCGCTACCGCGACCCCAGCCAGATGGGCAAGGTCTACCTCCTGCCGGCTGGTACGAGCCGGACCGCGCCGGGCCTTGGGCCGCCGGACCAGGGCCCCGACGCGGACGCCCGCGAGCTGACCCTCGACGTCTGGCGGGAGCGGATCCGAAAGCACCCCGGTGAGCTGAAACCCCTCCTGCGCAATCAGCGCTTCGTGGCGGGAATCGGCAACGCCTACAGCGATGAGATCCTGCATGCGGCTCGCCTCAGCCCGTTTCGGAAGCGCTCCTCGCTCGCCCCCGAGGAGATCGACGAGCTCTATCGCGCCACCCGGACCGTGCTGGCCGAGGCCGTGGCGACGCTTCGGGAGCGGGTGCCGCCGACGTTCGAGACCCAGGTCCGAGACTTCCTCGCCGTCCATCGTCGAGGCGGCGAGCCGTGCCCTCGCTGCGGCATGCGGATCAGCGAGGTCAGCTCCCGGAGCGAGGCGACCTCGTGGTGTCGGGGCTGCCAGCGCTGAGGCTCTGGGACAGCCCGGCCTCAGGGGATCCTGAGGATCGTGCCGACACGGATGCGGGTCGGGTCGGTGATCCCGTTGAGCCGCTCGAGCGCGAGGACGGTCGTGTGGTAGCGCGCGGCAATCCCGCTGAGCGTGTCGCCGTACTTGACCCGGTAGGTCCGGTAAACGGGTGTTGGTGGCTGGGTCGGCAACGGCGTGGCGGTGGGCGGGCTTGGCGTCGCGGCCGGAGGGGTGCTCGTGGGAGAGGAAGCCGGGCTCGCCGTGGCAGGCGCCGCCGTGATCGCGGGCTCCGCGGTCGGCGTGATCCGGGGCGTTGGGCTGGCCAGGGTGACTCCCGCCACCGCGGACCCCGCAGTCGTGAGCGGCCGATCGGTCCGCCCTCCCGAGATCGCGAGGCCGGACAGCGTCGCAACGAGGATCATGACGGGCACCGCCGGCCACCTCCGTCGATCGGCCAGGATCCCTCCGACGCGGGTGCGCACGCCACCGGCATCCTGAATGAGCGGCGTCGTCAACGCGAATCCCCATCGGCCTGCGCGCTCGAGGGCGACGGCGCCACCCGTACGCGCCTCGCGCGCTGCTAGTGCCGCGCCGTACGTCGCACAGGTCTCGTGCGCTGCCTGAAGACAGAGCCGAGCCTGCTTCTCGAACGTCAGCGCAGCCAGCGGCACCAGGGCCGCGCAGCGGTGCTCCCGCGCCGGCATCGCAAGACGCCAGTCGCCCGACTCGGCGATCAGAAATGGGCAGGCATGCACACCTGCACGCGAGGACTCGGGCGCGAATTCGGACCGCTCCACATGCCGGTCGGCAATCGCCGCGGACGCGCGAATCGCCGTAGACGCCGACGAGGCGGACACCGGCTCGGGGGACTTCATCGCCCCGGAGCATAGCGGCGGTCAGTTGTTCTCGGAACACCGAGATGCCGAAAATCGGTCCCGGACGCACAAAATCCTGGCGACGACCTATTTTCCCGAAAGGCTGCCCTCTCAGTATCTTCGGCGCTGGAGAGCTTGACGACCGTGTTCGGGATGGGAACGGGTATGGCCTCTCCGCTAGAGTCACCAGGATCTTGCTGCTGGATCGTGATCGGCGGCACCGGCGCGCTCGGGTGAGCACGGGGCGCCGAGAAGTCTCGAGATCGTCGATTTCGCCGGATTGTCCGGATCCAAATATCGATTCCAGCCCCTGCCCCTTGGCCAGGTGCTGAAGTGGTCAAGCCCTCGACCATTAGTACCGCTCAGCTTCATCCGTCACCGGACTTCCACATGCGGCCTATCAAACAGGTGGTCTACCTGCGGTCTTACCCGGTTAACCCGGTGGGGAACCTCATCTCCAGGCGAGCTTCGCACTTAGATGCTTTCAGCGCTTATCCCTGCCGAACATAGCTACCCAGCGGTGCCCCTGGCGGGACAACTGGCACACCAGCGGTTCGTCCACTCCGGTCCTCTCGTACTAGGAGCAGCTCCTGTCAAGTTCCCTACGCCCACGGCGGATAGAGACCGAACTGTCTCACGACGTTCTGAACCCAGCTCGCGTGCCGCTTTAAT
>JBBRNM010000053.1:0-15346 GCA_038230295.1 Candidatus Limnocylindrales bacterium | reverse complement strand
GATCGCCGGCATCTTGATCAGGTCGCCGACGCCACCGCCGAGGAGCTGACCGATCTTCCCGACGACCCACAGCACGTACAGGTAGCCGGGGGTGTAGTCATGGAAGAACGGCCGATCGTAGAAGCCGTTCAGGCCCTGGCTGGCGAGATTCTCGGCCCAGTATCGGAACGCCTGGATGTCGACGCCGAAGCCGGAATTGGGCAGGAGGTATGCGATGATGAGGCGAAAGGCGAGCCCCAGGACCAGGAGGACGAGGACTCCGCCCGCGGCGTCCCGTAGCCCGGTCCGCGAAGGTGCCGCCCAATCCGGGTCGGGCTCACCGACTGCGGGGCCAGGCAAACGAGATCGGCCTCCTGCGCGAGCGATGAGGTGAACGGGAGGGTAGCACAGGGTGCCCGAGGATCCGGGAGCCGCCGAGCCGGCCGAGACGACGCCGGACTGGCTCGATCGCCTCCCCGCGCTGGGCATCGGGGCGGCCCTCGTCGTGGCCGCGCTGCTGGTCTACTGGTTCTCCGGCTACGACCGGATCTACAACCATTTCGTCCTCCAGGCCATCGCGTTCCTCCAGGGCCGCGCCGACATCCCGACCCCTGCGTACCAGGACGTGCTGCCGATTCTCGGCCCGGCTGGCCATCCGACGGGCCGGGGGCTCCTGCCGTTCCCGCCGCTCCCCGCGGTCGTGCTCATGCCGTTCGTGTTCCTATGGGGAATCGCGACCAACGAGCGCGAGATCTCCGCGGTCCTCGGAGCGATCGACGTCGGGGTGGCGTGGTGGATGCTCGGCCGGCTCGCGCTCAGCCGCCGGATCCGGATTGTCACCACGATCTTCTTCGCCGTCGGGACCGTCTTCTTCTACGCCGCGCAGCTCGGCACGACCTGGTTCTTCGCCCACGTGGTGGCGGTTCTGTTCGTATTGCTCGCGGTCGGCGTCGCGCTCGGCGCCGATCCGGACGCGGACGACGAGGTCGAAACAGCCCCGTCGGGGCAGAGCCTGATCGGCGACATCAGGTCGGGCCTAGGCCGTCCCACGGAGCTCCTGGACGGACGCCAGCTCCTGGCCGGCTTCCTGTTCGGCGTCGCCTGCACCGCGCGACTGACGATCGTCTTCGGGGCGCCGTTCTTCATGTTCGTGGGCGGCGGGGGCAGCTGGGTCCGGCGGTCGATCTCAGCGGGGGTCGGGGCCGCGGTCCCAGTGGCGCTCCTCCTCGGCTACAACCTGGCGACGACGGGCCACCTGCTGCACCCGGGCTACGACTACCTCTACTCCCTCGAAGCGAACGGCTACCCGGGTCTGCACTACCACCCGACGTGGTCGATCGAGGACCTCCGCTACGTGCCGCAGAATCTGCAGATCATGTTCCTCTCGACCCCGGTCTTCGCCCCGGCCGCGATCCCGAGCTCGGTCAGTGCCGGGGCCCGGCTGTGCACCGAGCCCGGCGCCGTGCGTGGCCTGTTCGATATGGCGTGTCCCTTCGCGCTGCCTCGGGACGTCGGGATGAGCGTGCTGCTCACGAGCCCGGCCTACCTCCTCGCGGTTCCGGCGATCGTCGCCGGCCGCTCACGGCTCGTCGCGGGTGCGTTCCTGGCGATCGTCGCGATTGCGTTCGTGAACCTCATGCACTTCAGCCAGGGCTGGGTCCAGTTCGGCTATCGGTTCAGCAACGACTTCGTCGTGTTCGCGCTCGTCCTGGTCGCGATCGGGATGGCCCGGCGCGGACGGGTCGGGCTCCTCGGGCTGTGGCTCGTCGGGCTGTCCGTCGCGATCAACGTGTGGGGCGTCATCTGGGGCAATCTGCTCGGATGGTGATCGCCGATATGCCGGAGGCGAGCCGCGACCGCCTGCTTCGCCTGGCGCTCGTGGTGCTGCCGCCGCTGATCGTCGTCGCGATCGTGGTGATCAACGTCGCGCCGGGCTTGATGCCGGGCGTCGGGTTCTGGGATACGGGCGAGTTCCAGACCGTGCTGCCGATCATGGGCACGGCCCATCCGACCGGCTATCCGACGTACGTCCTCATCGGGTTCATCGCGAACATCCTGCTCACGCCGTTCGGCGAGCCGGCCTTCCGGATCAACCTCCTGTCGTTGCTGGCAGTCGCCTTTGCGGCCGGCGCCACCGTGGCCCTGATCCGCCGGCTCAGCGGCTCGACCCCGATCGCGATGGCGACGGGGCTCGGCCTGAGCCTGACTCCGGTCGTCTGGGCGAACGCAACCCGGGCCGATCCGCACCCGATCCACCTCGCCTTCCTAGCCCTGCTGCTCCTCGTGCTCGTGACCTGGGAGCAAGAGCGGCGGGCCGCGACGCCCGACGGCGATCGCTGGCTCGTCGCTGCCGCGCTGGTGTTCGGCCTGTCGGCGGCCAACCACTCCCTCACCCTCCTCCTCGCGCCGCCCATCGCGCTGTACGTCCTCGCGACCGAACCGCGGATCGTCCTCCGGCCGCGGCTGCTCGCCCTCTGTGCGGTGGTCCTGGTCGGCTCGGCCGCGGCCGTGTACCTCGAGCTCCCGCTGCGGGCAGGACCATTCCGCGCGCCCCTCGTCTATGCCCATCCGGAAACATGGGACGGGTTCTGGTACATCGCCCTCGCCGAGCAGTTCCGAGGCTCGCTCTCGGATGTCTTCGGCAACCTGCCGAGCAAGGTCGGCCAAGTGGGCCAGCTCGCCTGGAACCAGTTCGGGTTCCTCACGCCACTCCTCGTGCCTGCCTTCCTCGCCACCGTTCGGAAAATGCCGCGCTACGCCCTGCTGACCGGGTCGGCAATGGTGATCACGCTCCTGTTCAATCTCTCGTACGCGAACGCCGATATCGATCGCTACTACCTCGGACCGGTCCTGTGGGCCTGGACGTGGGTCGGGATCCTGGCCGCGTTCGTACTCCAGCTCCTCGTCGACTGGATTCCGGGCGCCGAGGCGCGAGCCGGCGATGGTCAGCCGGGAGCCGGCAAGGCTGAGCCCGTCCAGATCGGCGATCCAGCCGCGCCGTTGGGCGACGCGCACTCGGGAGACGCGCCCCGACGGGCTCCGGTCCTCAGCCTCGCGAACGCGCTGGCGGTGATGCTCGCGATCGCGATCCTCATCCCCGGAATCAACAGGATGTCGCTGAGCCGGATCCAGGCCGACCGATCGACGGACACCTCGGCAGCCCGCTGGCTCGCCAACGCCATGCCGATGTTCGCGCCGAATGCGGTCGTGGTCAGCTGGTGGAGCACCTCGACCCCCCTCTGGTACGGCCAGATCATCGAGGGCCTGCGGCCCGACATCTTCATCGTCGACGACCGCACGATGCTGGACTTGAACCTGGGCGGAGCCAGCAACGTGATCGCCCGCTATCTTGGCCATCAGCCGGTCTACCTGATCCGGGCCAACGGGAGAGACCTCGCCCTGGTGCTGAAGGATTACGAGCTCAAACAGCTCCTCGGGAACGGCAGCGACGCCCTCTACGAGGTCGTCGGGCGCAAGGTCGCGTCAGGATGACGGCGCCGTCGGTGGCGCCGGAACGCACCCGCGCGGTCGCGCCGGACTTGGCGCCTGCCGCCGGGAGCGCGGTCGCGAGGCTGCCCGAGCTGTCGTACTTCTTTCCGGCCCACAACGAGGAGGCGAACCTGCGCGGGCTCGTCGCCGAAGCGCTCGCCACGCTGCCGGACCTCGCGGATCGGTTCGAGATCATCATCGTCGACGACGGCTCGCGCGATGCGACCCCGTCGATCGCGGATGAGCTGGCGGAGGCTCACCCCGAGGTGCGCGCCGTCCACCACCCGGTCAACCTCGGCTACGGCGCCGCGCTCCGGAGCGGATTCGCGGCCTCGCGCCACGAATTCATCGCATTCACCGACGGCGATCGGCAGTTCCACGTCGCCGATCTCAGCCTGCTGGCCGGGCGGCTCGCCGGCCACGACGAGCCCGACGCGGTCGTCGGATATCGCATCCACCGCGCGGACCCGCTCGTTCGAACGGTGTACGCCAGCCTCTATCGGCTCGCAAATCGGATCTTCTTCGGCCTCTCCGTCCGGGACGTCGACTGTGCCTGCAAGCTCTTCCGGCGCGAGGCGCTCGACGGGATCGCCGTGGAGTCGGGTGGCGCGTTCTTCTCCGCCGAGCTCCTGATCAAGCTGCGGGCGCGGGGTCGAAGCATCGCCGAGGTCGGCGTCCCGCACTATCCGCGGACCGCCGGCAGCCCAACCGGCGCGAAGCCCCAGGTCGTCCTCCGCGCCGTGCGCGACTTCTGGACGCTCCGGGTCCGCCTCTGGGCCGCCCCGACGCGCGCCCTGCGCCGAGGCACCCCGATCCTCGGCGGCTGAGGGCACGCCCCTCAGGCCCTTCGCCGCCTCGCCGGATTAGCGCTGGCGGCCTCCGCTGTCGCCGCCCGCGCCCGGATCGACATCGAGCGAGTTCACGAAGTCCCGGAACATGTCGAGGCGGGGATCGACGATGTCGCCGCCAACGGATTCGAGCGGCATGCGGCGGCCCTTGCGGCCCGTGCCGGCAGGCGCGTCCGTGTCGATGGCCTCGCCCTCCGCGGCGTCGTCCGCGTCCGGGTCCGTCCCGAGCGCGGCCTGGGCGAGGACATCCTCGGCGGCAAAGATCGGGGCCTCGCAGCGGACTGCGAGGGCGAGCGCGTCGGAGGGTCGGGCGTCGATCTCGACCTCGGTCCCTTCTCGGTTCAGGAACAGCCGCGCGTGGTAGGTCTCGTCCGCAAGCTCAGACACGACGACCCGATCGAGCCGAACGCCGAGCTGCTCGAGCGTCGCGACGAACAGGTCGTGGGTGAGCGGCCGCTCGGCCGAGACGCCCTGGAGCCGCATCGCGATCGCGCTGGCCTCCCAGGCGCCGATCCAGATCGGGAGGTAGCGGTCGTGCTCCACGTCCTTGAGGATCACGACGTGGCGGTTCGAGAGCATGTGGACCCTGACACTCTCGACGACCATCTCCACGAGTCGGCTCATGGCGGGATTATCCCATCCGGGTCAGGCCAGCGGCGCGGTTCGTCCTGCCCGGCCCGCCCCGGCCACCCGAATCAGCGCGCCCACCACCATCCCGAAGGCAAATCCTCCGATGTGCGCGAAGAACGCGACGCCACCAGAGGCCGTGTCGCCGCCCAGGGATCCGAAGCCGCTGATCAGCTGCAGGACGAACCAGAAGCCCAGGATGATGAGGGCCGGGACGTTGAGGAGCTGGTAGAAGAATCCAAGAAAGACAAGCGACAGGATCCGCGCCCCGGGAAACAGGACGATGTAGGCCCCGAGAGCCGCGGCGATCGCGCCGGAGGCGCCCACGAGCGGCTGTGTCGACTGCGGATCGATCGCGACCTGGGTGAGAGCGGCGATGATCCCGCCGACGAGATAGAAGAGCAGGAATCCGACGCGACCGAGCCGGTCTTCGACGTTGTTGCCGAAGATCCAGAGATACAGCATGTTCCCGAGGATGTGCAGCCAGCCACCGTGCAGGAAGATGCTGGTGACGATGCCGAGCGTGGCCTGCGTGAAGTAGTGGCCCGCGTCGATCGAGGCCGTGATCTTCGATGGCACGGCGCCCCACCTGTCGAAAAAGGCCCCGAGCGCGGCGTCGCCACCGCCGCCCATCGTGATCGAGAGCTCGTACAGGAAGACCAGAAAGCAGGCCGCGATCAGGGAGACCGTGACGATCGGAAATCGGCGGGTCGGGTTCCGGTCGTACAGCGGGATCACGGTGCAGGGGCCGTGGAGGCACCACCTGAGGGTCGCGGCGAAACCCCGCCGCTGGGGCCGGGGCTCCCGGGTGCGCTCGTGACCGCTTCGAGGATGGATCGATGGATCCCGGTGGCGTTGATCCAGACCAACGCGTCCGGTACTTCGGCGACGCCCGGCTCCACGTACCAGCCGCGGAGATCGGTCCAGCCCTTCGAACCGGCGGCGAGCCGGTACTGACCCACGAATCCGCCGGCCGCCTTCGAGAGGGCGATGACCCGCGCGTTCGCGGGATCCCAGGCGTAGAGGTTGCCCTCCCGTTTCGCCGAGCCGGACGTGATGAGTCGATAGCTCGGAACCGGCCGGATGACGTCATCGCCTGGAAGGGCGGGCGCCCAGCCCGCGCTGTTGCCGCCGGCGAGCCGCAGGATGTTGCCGCCCTCGGCGAGCCAGATGTCGCCGTCGATGTACATCGCGGTGACGTCGCTGACATCGCGCGCCGTCGCCAGCCGATTCGATGGCGCCCTCGGATAGCCGCCGCCATCGAGCTGGGGCGAGTACGCGAGGATCGACTGCGCCGATGGGTCCACGACGTACAGGTTGTAGAGGTTCTGGTCGGCGTTCCGGATGAACGTGCTGATCGCGATGATGTCATTACCCCACTCGGCCGAGCCGGCGACCCGGATCCGCGTGGTCGTTCCCTTGCCGGTCGTGTTCGCCGCTCGCCATTTCCAGACGACGTTCTTCGCGTCGACGATCAAGATGTCGTGGCCGCCGACCGCGAGGAGCTTTGGCTCGGCCTGGATGGCCCCAAGGACGTGGTTGCCTTTCTTGAAGATCGCAACGGGCTTGGGGTGGGTCAAGTCGATCCGGTAGACCGCCGCCGTCCCGGCATCGAGGACGTAGGCCGCCCCGTCCGGCCCGTGGACGACGGCCCGCAGGTCGGCCTTCGAGTTCGTCGCGAACGCGAACAGCTTCGTGTCGAGCACATCGGTCATCTTGTAGATCCGATCGAGGCCGGCCACGGCCTGCGCCCGGAGCGGCGCGATCGACGAATCGGGGACGCCGGCTCGCGCTGCGATCGCCAGCTGGGTGATCGCGTCCTTCAGCAGGTTGGTCGCCTTACCGGGGTCGCTCGTTACAAGGTCGACCCCCGGCGCGGAGATCCGCTGGAGGTCGGCCCGGGCGGCGTCGAGCGCCTGCTGGCCGGCCTCGATCGACGAGATCACCTGGCCGGCCGGAAGGTGGCCGCCGAGGAAGAACACGGCCGCCCCGAGCCCACCGACGACGACCACGAGCGAGAGGATCGCGACCGCCGCGCGGCGCTGCATCTCGCGGCGAGCCGACATCGGCGTCACCCGGCGCGAGGCGGGGCTGCGGTTCGGCATCGCGTCCTGGATGCGAACGAGGATCCGGCCGAGGACCCCGCCCGCGGCGAGCCGGGCGCGGCGGGCGCCGTCCTGGGCGGCGGCCATCCCGTCGGCGACCGAATCGGCGAGGGGGATCGGCGAGCGGTCGGGCGCGCCGGCAAGGGGCTCCGCGGGGCGAACCGGCACGGGCGCGCGACCCGCTCGGGACACGGCCACCTCGCCCGCCTCGATCTCGATCGCGCCATCGCTGCCGCTCCCGCCGGCCGCCACGAAGCGCTGGTGGAGGAGATCCATCGCCGACTGCGGATGGAGCGTGACGAGGGCGTCCTTGAGCTCCTCGGGCCCGAGGGACGCGAGCAGGTTCGGCGAGATCAGGACCAGTTGATCACCGACGTTCATCTCGCCCCGCCAGACGTCGGGCTCGAGATCGGCCGACGGCAGGCCCCGATCGCGATGGGGATCCGGCAGGGTCGAGAGCCGGGCACCCCGACTCAGGTAGGCCTCGGCGGGCCCGACGGTCCCGACATACAGCTCATTGTCGCGAACGACGGCCACGCCGACGCCGATCGGGCCGGGGTCGGCGCCGAGGGAGCCGCGCTCGCGGGCATGGGCGAGGCGCTTGTTCGCGGCCTGGATCGCCTTGATCAGGCAGACCCGGATGCCGGCCGACTCGTCGTAGTAGTACTCGCTCCGGATCGACTCGGCGACGAGGCGGGTCGCCTCGCGGGCCCGGCTGCCGGGGATCCGACACGTGACGAGCAGGTACAGGTGGCCCTTCGATCGCGCCTGCGATCCGATCGTCGGCTCGTAGTGCAGGACGGTATCGGGCGAGTCCGGCACACGGTCGGCATCGGGGACGGCGCCGAGCTTCATCTGGAGGCGGTGGGCCAATGCAAAGCCTCTGCCTGGGGAGGTGCGGGGCGGGATTATCGCATGAGCGTGCGGCGGCCCCCGGGCCGCCACCCGGTGACGGTCAGGCCCGGCGAATCGTTACGCGGATCTCGCTGATCGTCGTCCCGGCCGGTGCCGCCCGAAATGCTGCCGCGAGCTCCGTCGCATGCAGCCGGAGCTCCTGCGCGACAATCGGCGCATCGGCCTCGACGACGAGGGTCGTGCCATCGATCCGCAAGGCTCGACACGCCCCGTGCGCGGCCGGCGCACGCTCGGCGACGATGGCGTCGAATGTCGCCGTGGCGCGGGCCTGCCGCAGCTCGTCCCCGAGGCCCAGGCGCGCGGCAGCCTCGGGAATGAGATCGCCGATCCGCGACATCGGACGTCGCCGGCGACGGAAGGCGCGGTCTTCGGGCTCATCCCGGTCGGTACGGTCGGCGCCGCCTGCCTGATCGGCGCCCTTGTCGGTCATCGTACGGCTGCCTGTGGCCCTGCCAGGGTGGCACCGTCAACCTCGCCGCCACCGGGCGGCCGGACCTCCCACGAGGTCGCGATCGCGCGGAGGGCTGGATCGAGGTCGTCGAGCGTTGTCGTCGTGACGAACGCCTGGGGCAGCGACGCGATTCGCCGCACGAGGTGAGCCCGGCGAGCTCGGTCGAGCTCCGAGAAGACATCGTCCAAGAGGAGGAGCGGGGCCCGACCGCCGAGCGCCATCAGGAGGTCGAGCTCGGCCATCTTGAGGGCCAGGATCGCCGTCCGCTGCTGGCCCCGCGACGCAAAGGCCGCGAGGTCCCGGCCCTCGAGCAGGAAGGCGATGTCGTCGCGGTGCGGCCCGACCAGCGTCGTCCCGTTCCAGGCTTCCTTCTCGGCGGTCTCGACCAGTCGGCGGGCGAGGGAGTCCCGGGCGGCTTCCCCGGCGGTTGCCGGTGCGTTGCTCAGGTACTGCAGCCCGAGGGGCCCTCGGGCGCCCTCCTCCGGCGCGATCTCGGCGTGGGCTGCCGCCAATGGTCCAGCGAGCGCGTCGAGCAGCCGATGGCGGGCCTCGACGACGGCGCCGCCAGCCTCGATGAACGGCTGGTCCCAGTAGCGGAGCTCGTCCCGCGTCGCCTGCTGGTCACGAATCGCCCGCAGGAGCCCATTCCGCTGCTGGAGCGCCCGGTTGTATGTCGCGAGGTCGCTCGCGTAGGCCGGATACAGATCGCTCGCGAGCCGATCGAGAACGCTTCGTCGCAGGGTGGGCGAGCCGGCCACGAGCAGCATGTCCTCGGGGGCGAACACGACGACGCGGAGGTGCTCGCCAAGCGCGGCCGGCCGGCGCGGTACCCCGTTCACCCGGATGCGCTTCCGGCCTCCTCCAGCCGCGGCGGCGGATCCCGGGCGAACGAGCGCCACCTCGAGTGTCTGCCCGTCGACCGTGGCCTCCACCCGGGCGAGGTCGGCGCCCCAGCGCACGAGCTCGGCGTCCGTCGTGGTGCGGTGGGAATGGCCCCAGGCGGCGAGCACGATCGCCTCGAGCAAGCTCGTCTTGCCGGCGGCGTTGGGGCCCCAGACGAGGTGCGGTCCCGGGCCGAATTCGACCTCGAGTCCTGTGTAGCCGCGCAGGTCGGCGAGACGGATCGACCGAAGCGTTTTAGCTGGCCTCCTGGAGTGTCAGGAAGTCGTTCTAACCGGCATCACCACATGCACGTAGTGGTCGTCGCCGATGGGCTTGAAGACGCCCGGCGCGAGCGGCCCCTGGAGCTCGAGCGCGAACTGGTCGGCGGTGACCCGCTCGAGGACGTCGGCGAGGTACTTCGCGTTGAAGGCGATCGACGTCCCGTCGCCCTCGACCGTGGCCTCGACCTCGCCCACGTGATCGCCGATCTCCGCGTTGGCGCTGACCGTGATCCCCGATTCGCCGTTCGAGGCGATCTGAAGCTTCACGATGTTCGCCGACTCGTGGGCGATGAGCGCCGCCGGACGGACGGCGCGGAGGAGCTCCTCGCGATCGAGGATGGCGCGCGTCGTGTGGGTCTTCGGCAGGACCGACTGGTAGTTCGGGAACTGGCCATCGATGAGACGGCTGACGAGATCGACGCCCTCGAGGTGGAACAGGACCTGGTTGCGACCCTGGGCGAGCACGACATCGACGGGGTCGTCGGTGTCGCCGAGGATCCGGACGAGCTCGTTGAGAGCCCGGGCCGGGATCACGACGCTCGTCTCGCCGACGGGATCGAGGATCGGGATCGTCTTGACCGCGATCCGGTAGTTATCCGCGGCCGCGAAGGTGACCGTCTCGCCTTCGAAGCGGCACAGGACGCCGGTCAGGATCGGCCGAGCCTCGTCGGTCGCGGCCGCGAACGCCGTCTGCTCGAGCGCCCGCTTGAGCTCCTTCTGCGAGATCCGCGTCGTCGGCCGCTCGCCGGTCGTCTGGATCGAGGGGAACTCGTCGGCGTCGATGCCCTTGATGTGGGACTCGAACCGGCCCGACTTCAGGTGGAGCGTCTCGCCGGCTCCGGTCTCGAGCTCGATGCGGTCGCCGCCCTGGAGCGAGCTGACGAGGTCGGTCAGGAGCTTCGCCGGGACCGTCGTCGCGCCGTCCGTCTCGATCTTGCCGGGCACCCAGTAGATGAGCCCGATCTCGAGATTCGTCGTCGTGAGTCGGAGGCCACCGTCCTCGGTCTTGAGCAGGACGTTAGCGAGCACGGGCAGGGTGCTTCGGGTGGAGACCGCCCGGCTCACGACCGACAGGCCGCGGGCGAGGTTCTCTTGCATCACCGAGAGCTTCACGGCAGGTCCACTCCAGAGGGTGGCGAGGCTTCAAGGGCCCGGCGGGCCCGAGTCGGTACGGTCTGTGTATCTTCGTTCATTCTCCTTACCTCGTCATCACCATCATCATGCTGTGGATGGCGTGGACGGGCGCGTTCGTCGCTGCACGAATCGGGGGTGGACAGCGACCAGCGAGTGGTGGGCAGCCAGCCGCGGACGGGGGACGCCGGACGTGTTTCGCGGTGGAAGATTCCCGGCGTCATCGGTGAGCCGGCGCGGCGAACGGCAGTACGTCCACGTTGCGACGTGCGCTCGTCCCTTGCAACGACACCCTCATCAGCCCTCGATGCCGGGTTGTCCACCACGCGGTTGCGAATTTGTCCACAGCCTGACGCCAGCACGCAGGTCT
Source organism: Candidatus Limnocylindrales bacterium (assembly GCA_038230295.1). GTDB lineage: Bacteria > Chloroflexota > Limnocylindria > Limnocylindrales > CSP1-4 > UBA5189. The sequence goes on along the minus strand of JBBRNM010000053.1, from coordinate 4,268 downwards.
CGGCGGAGGGCCCGACTCGCGGCCGCCGGGCTCAGTCGGCGTAGATCATCTCTCTGACCGCCGCGATCTCGCGCCGAAGCTCGTCGTTGCCGGCCGATTCGCGGGTGATCTTGTCGCAGGCGTGGAGGACGGTGGAGTGGTCGCGGTTGCCGAGCTCGGCCCCGATCCGGAGCAGCGAGACGTCCGTCTCCTCGCGCATCAGGAACATCGCGATCTGGCGGGGCACGACGATCGCCTTGTCGCGCTTCTGGCCCTTGAGCGCGTCCAGGCCCACGCCGTAGTACTCCGAGACCGCCTTGGCGATCCGCTCGGGCGTGATCTGGCGCTTCTTCGGGTTGTAGAGGACGTTCGAGAGGACCGCCTGGGCGAGCTCGATCGAGATCGGCATGGCGCCCATGGACGCGTACGCGACGATCCGGTTCAGGGCGCCCTCGAGCTCCCGGATGTTGCTGACGACCTTGCGAGCGATGAACTCGATGACGTCCGACGTGATCGGGACCGCGCCCTCCTCGGCCTTCGCCCGGAGGATCGCGATGCGGGTTTCGAGATCCGGCGCGGTGAGGTCCGCGATCAGGCCCCACTCGAAGCGGCTGCGAAGGCGCTCCTCGAGCGTCAGGATCGCCTTGGGCGGCCGGTCCGAGCTCAGGACGATCTGCTTGCCGTCCTCGTGGATCGCATTGAACGTGTGGAAGAACTCCTCCTGGGTCCGCTCCTTGTCGGCGATGAACTGGATGTCGTCGATGAGGAGGAGATCGATCCGGCGGTAGCGGGCCCGGAAGTCGTCGATCTTGCCGACCTGGATCGAGGTGATGAACTCGTTGGTGAACTTCTCGGAGGTCGCGTAGACGACGCGCTTCCGCGGGAACTTCGCCGCCACCTGGTTCCCGATCGCGTGCATCAGGTGGGTCTTGCCCAACCCCACGCCGCCGTAGAGGAAGAGCGGGTTGTAGGCGTGGCCCGGTCGCTCGGCCACCGAGAGGCTGGCCGCGTGGGCGAGGCGGTTGGCCGAACCGACGATGAAGTTCGCGAAGGTGTAGCGCGGGTTGATGTTGCTCGCGCCCCCCTCGCCGCCGACCCGGGTCGGCTCGACGCGGACGTGCTGCGAGCCATTCGCCGGCGCGCGGGTGGGGATTGGGGCGGACGCGTCATCTCCGGCGAAGGCCGTCGGGCTCTCTCCACCCGGGCTCTCGGTCCCATTGCTCGAAGGTGCATCCGCGGCCGCGATGAAGAACTCGACCTGGACGCTGTAGCCGACGATCCGGGCCAGCGTCTGGGAGATCAGGGAGCGGTACCGGCTCTCGAGCCAGTCCTTGGCGAAGCCGTTTGGGACGGCGATCCGGAACCGATTGTCGTCAACGTCGACGAGCGCAGTGTCGCGAAGCCACGTCTCGAAATTTGCCGGCGAGAGAGACACCTGGAGCTCGCCAAGTGCGGCACGCCAGACCTGCTTCGCGTCCATACGTCGATGTGGGCTCTCATGGTCGAAGATGGGCGATTGACGGGTTCGCGGACCCCGGGACGAACGTCTGGGGGAATGTCGCCGGGCCGCTCGGGTGGCGAACCATAGCACCGCCGCGAGCGGCTCGCAAGGCGAATTCGCGATACTCCCCGGGAGTATGAGCGTTGCGCGCTTGCCAGCCTGGCTGGATCGCCGCCAAGGAGCCCGCTCGCCCATTGCGAGAGCCGCCCTACGGTCCGCTCAGCTGCGAAGGTCGCCCGCGTTTGACACTCGATCCGAGCCAGACCTATCATCCCCCGGACGATGAACGCGCCACGCCCTGAACGGGCGCCCGGCGCGTTTACGTGCCTTCTGGGGTCATTGACGGACCGAACCCCGAGGCCCGATGGAGAGGATCCCGAGCAGCCCCCATGACGAAGCAGACCTTCCAGCCCAAAAAGCGACATCGCGCCAAGGAACACGGCTTTCGCGCCCGAATGAAGACCACGGGCGGCCGCCGCGTTCTCGCCGCTCGTCGGGCTCGCGGTCGAAAGCGCCTGGCGGTCTGACGACCGAGCGCGGCTCGCAACGGCCGCGGCTCGTGATGCTCTCTCGTCCGCAGGACTTCGCGGCACTCCAGGAGCGCGGGACCATCCGGTCCCATCCGCTCCTTGCCACCCGGATCCTTCGGACCGATGTCGGGCCGACACGGTTCGCACTGGCGACCGGCCGAGCGCTTGGCTCGGCGGTCATTCGGAACCGGGTTCGCCGGCGACTTCGGGAGGCGATCAGATCGATGGGGCCGGCGCTCCGGCCAGGGTGGGATGTGCTGGTGATCGCTCGTCCGGCGATCGTCGAGGCGGACCTTCGGACGGTGACGCAGGCGCTCCGGCGGCTGCTCACGCGAGGAGGGGTCGTTGGAGGCGATGCGTCATGAAGCGGATCGGGATCGCGCTGATCCACGGCTACCGATTCGCCTTCGCGTGGCTGCCCTCGTCGTGCCGCTACCAGCCCACGTGCTCCGTCTATACCGAGCAGGCGATCGAACGCTACGGCCTCGTTCGCGGCAGCTGGATGGGAGCCCGGCGTATCGCCAGCTGCCACCCCGGAAATCCGGGCGGATTCGACCCTGTTCGCTGACCGCGCCCGCCGCATGAGCCTCCGCCCAGGAGCCCTGGGGCGAGCCACGACCGGGCGCCTTGCCGCGCGCGCCCGCTCGCTGAGCCGATCCGACTGGCTCCGCCTGGCTGGCCTCGTCGGCTTCGCCCTGATTCTCGCGGCGTGCACGGTGCCCACCGGCAGCGGGGCATCCTCGGGCAGCCCGGCACCGACGCCGGTCCCGACGCCCCTCTTCCCCGCCGAGCTCAAGGCCGACCCGATCAGCGTCTTGTCGTGGGCGTTCACGCCGATCTTCCAGGCCTTCTTCCTGCTCCTCGTCGGGCTCGACCAGCTCGTCGGCGACATCGGCGTCGCGATCATCCTGACGACCCTGATCGTCCGGACCGCCATGGTCCCGCTCATGCGGCGCCAGATGGTGTCGATGCGCCAGATGCAGTCGATCCAGCCGGAGATCAAGGAGATCCAGCGCCGCTTCAAGGGCGATCGCCTGAAGCAGCAGCAGGCCCAGGCCGAGCTGATGAAGGAGCGCGGCATCAGCCAGGCCGGCTGCCTGATGGCGGTCCTGCCGCTGCTCCTGATCCTGCCGATGTACCAGGTGATCCGCGAGGGCCTGACCGCGCCCGACATCACGCCGATGCTGTCGGTGTTCGGCATCAAGATCATCCCGCTGGCCTGCAACGTCCTGTCCGGGCACGCGTGCCTGAACTCGACGATCCCGTGGCTCGGCGGCATCGATGCGAGCAGCACGACCCAGGGATTCATCCCCCTGCCGTTCTCGTTGCCGGTCCTCGGCGACGGCATCTCGATCTTCGCGATCGTCTACACCCTCCTCCAGCTCGTTGCCTCGCGGATGGCCCTGCCGCCGCACGACCCGAACACGCCGCTGGACCAGAACGCCCGGACCCAGCGCTCCGTGTCGCTGTTCCTGCCGTTCATCACGCTGCTGTACGGGCATGTCATCCCCGTCGGCCTCTTCATCTACCTCATCGTGTCGACCGCGTACCAGGCCGTCCAGCAGTTCCTCACCACGGGCTGGGGCTCCCTGTTCCCGGTCTTTCGCTGGACCCCGGGCTTCGCCGTGGACCACACACCGCGCTTCCCGGTCGCCGTCGTCGCGGCGCCGAAATCCACTACTTCGCGCGAGGCGGGAGCGCCCGCGCGACCCAAACCTGATCGGTCGGCCCTCGACCGCTCCGCTTCGGCGAACGCCACGATTCGCCAACGCGGTCGACAGGGCCGGCGTGGGAGACGTCGCTGACATGAGTGCCTATCGCGAATTCACCGGCAAGACCGTCGAGGAGGCCCTGCGCCTGGCCCGAGAAGACTTCGGTGTCGGCCTCGACGACCTGGACTTCGAGATCCTCACCCCCGGCAGCCGCGGCGTCCTCGGCATGGGTGCCGAGCCCGCCAGGATCCTTGCCGCACCGCGCTCGGAGCTCGGCGGAGCGGCCCCGAAGCGCGAAGCCGCCGCGGCCCGGCCACTGCCTCCACCGCCGGCCCGGAGCTTCGACGACGCACCCGGGCGGGGCTTCGATCGGGACCGCGGCGGCGACCGCGGCGGTCGGGGCTTCGATCGTGACCGCGGACCCCGTCGGGAAGATCGCGGCCCGCGCCGTGACGACCGCGGGCCCCGCGTCGACGACCGAAGTCCGCAGCGCGAGGACCGCCAGCCAACGCCGGTCATGGATGCCGGCTCCGAAGCCGTCGGCGG
>JBBRNM010000052.1:0-15583 GCA_038230295.1 Candidatus Limnocylindrales bacterium | reverse complement strand
GCCCGGCGACAACGTCGAGATGGGCGTCGAGCTCATCACCCCGATCGCCCTCGAGGTCGGCCAGCGCTTCGCCATCCGCGAGGGTGGCCGGACCGTCGGCGCCGGCGCCATCACCAGCATCACCGAGTAGCGAGATGGCGAGAGTCGAGGCGCGGCCGACGTTCCAGCTCGCCTGCACGGAGTGCAAGGAGCGGACATACACGACGCGCAAGAACAGGAAGAACGATCCCAACCGGATCGAGCTCATGAAGTATTGCCCGCGTGACCGCCGCCACACCCTTCATCGGGAAGCCAAGTAGCATCGGGCGTCCGCAGGGGTGTAGCTCAATTGGTAGAGCACTGGTCTCCAAAACCAGCGGTTGTAGGTTCGAGTCCTATCGCCCCTGCCACACCGGAAAGGTAAGAACGAACACGTGAAGCGAATCCGCCGCTTCCTCGCGGAGGCGGTTTCCGAGCTCAGGAAGGTCTCGTGGCCGACCGTCGAGCAGACCCGTAACCTCACCGTGCTCGTCTTCACGGTGAGCTTTGCGGTGGGCGCCTTCGTCCTGGTGTTCGACCAGCTGTTCCAGCACGTCATCTCGTTCCTCGAATCGAGCTTCGCGGGATGAGCGGGATCGCGCCGGTCGAAACGGAGACCAAGGGCCCCGACAAGCGCTGGTACGTGATCCACACGTACTCGGGCTACGAGAACAAGGTCAAGGCCAACCTCGAGCATCGGATCGAGTCGATGGGCATGGAGGATCGGATCTTCCAGGTCCTCGTCCCGATGGAGGACGAGATCGAGATCCGCCAGGGCCAGCGGCACACCGTCCAGAAGAAGGTGTACCCCGGCTACGTCCTGGTCGAGATGATCCTCGACCCCGACAGCTGGTTCGTCGTCCGCAACACCCCGGGCGTGACCAGCTTCGTGGGTGGCTCGAACATCCCCGGCGTCCGCAGCGAGCCCGTGCCGCTCGACGAGGCCGAGGTCAAGCAGATCCTGCGACACATGGGCGTCGAGACGCCGAAGTACCGGGTCGCCTTCACGAAGGGCCAGAGCGTCCGCGTCACCGACGGCCCGTTCTCCGAGTTCATCGGAACGGTCGACGAGGTCAATCCCGAGCGCAACAAGGTCAAGGTGCTCGTCAGCATCTTCGGCCGCGAGACGCCCGTCGAGCTCGACTTCCTGCAAGTCGAAAAGCTCTAGGGACCAGGAAGGAACCGCCGACCCGTGGCCAAGAAAGTCCGCATCGTCCTCACGCTCCAGCTGCCCGCCGGCAAGGCGACGCCTGCGCCGCCGGTCGGCACCGCGCTGGGGCCGCACGGCATCAACATCGTCGAGTTCACGAAGACCTACAACGAGCGGACCGCCGACAAGGCCGGCCAGGTGATCCCCGCGCAGATCACGATCTTCGAGGACCGCTCGTTCACGTTCATCCTGAAGACGCCGCCCGCGGCGGATCTCCTTCGCAAGGCCGCCGGCCTCGAGAAGGGCGCCGCCGCCACGAAGCGTGAGATGGTCGGCCGCGTCACCCGCGACCAGGTCCGCGAGATCGCCGCGATCAAGATGGCCGACCTCTCGGCCAACGACCCCGAAGCCGCGGCGCGGATGATCGAGGGCACGGCCCGCAGCATGGGCATCGAGGTCGGCAGCTAGCGATCGGAACGGCAGTGGGGGAGGACCCCGATCCCCACTGAACCCGACATGGGGGCGGCCGGCACGCCGGCCGACAGGAGGCACCACTTGGCACACGGCAAGAAATATCTCGAGGCGGCGAAGCTCATCGATCCGGAGAAGGCGTACGCGCCCGACGAGGCCGCCAAGCTCGCCAAAGAGACGACGACCGTCAACTTCGACGCATCGGTCGAGGCCCACATTCGGCTCGGCGTCGATCCCCGCCATGCCGACCAGATGGTCCGCGGTACCGTCGTCCTCCCGAGCGGAACCGGCAAGGTTGTTCGCGTGGCGGTCTTCGCCCAGGGCGAGAAGGCCCAGGAGGCGCTGCGCGCCGGTGCCGACGAGGTCGGCGCCGAGGATCTCGTCAAGAAGGTCGATGCCGGCTGGCTCGAGTTCGATGTCGCGCTCGCGACCCCGGACATGATGGGTCAGGTCGGACGGCTCGGAAAGATCCTCGGGCGGCGCGGCCTGATGCCGAACCCGAAGGCCGGCACGATCACGTTCGATCTCGACCGCGCCATTCGCGAGGTCAAGGGCGGCCGCGTCGAGTACAAGGTCGACAAGACCGCGATCATCCACGTCTCCATCGGCAAGGCCAGCTTCGAGCCGGAGGCGATCGTCGCGAACCTCGTCGCGCTCATGGACGCCATCAACCGGGCCAAGCCGGCCGGCGCGAAGGGCACATACCTCCGGACCCTGACCATCGCGAGCACGATGGGCCCGGGCATCAAGGTCGACATCCCAGGCGTCCTCGCGGCGGCCGCCGCGGCCTGACGACCGACGCGCCCGGCGGCGGCACCTCCCGGGGCGTGCCATACTCTCGCACTTCACGGCCGCCGAGAGGCGCGTCGGATGACAACATGACGGACCGCTCAAGACAGCGTGTGCCGGGTGGCGCGACCAGTCGCGAAGCCGGGCTTGATCCGCCGGATCGGATCGGGGCGATGGGCCCCGGGGACGACGGCCAGCACGCCGAGGCAGGGAACGAACCTCCACCTTCGCGGGTGGGCGCCTCCCCTGCGGTCGAGACATCGCCCTTCGCGGGCGACCGTCGCAGGGTGACGGGCCGAGTGGCCCCGCCCACCGCCGCGCGCCGGCTGCGCGCTGAACGATGGAGGGCACCATGCCAACCGAGGCCAAGCGCCAGGTTGTGGCGGAGCTGCGCGAGCAGCTTTCGCACAGCCGCACGCTGATCGTCTCGGAGTATCGCGGGCTCACGGTCAAGGAGATCGCCGAGATCCGCCGCTCCCTGCGCAAGCAGGACGTCACCTACAAGGTCGTCAAGAACCGCCTCATGCGGATCGCCGCGTCCGACTCGGTCGGGACGGCGCTCGATGCCCTGCTCGTCGGTCCCACGGCGATCGCCTTCGGCAACGACGAGAGCGCGACTGCCAAGGCCATGATCGATGCCGTTCGGCCGTACAAGCAGGTCCGGATCACCGGCGCCGTGCTCGGCCATCAGGCCATCGACGGTGACGGCGTGACCCGCCTTGCAGCGCTGCCGTCACGCGACACGCTGCTGTCCCAGCTCGCGGGCGCCTTTGCCGCGCCGATGGCAACGACGGCCGGCCTCTTCGACGCCCCCCTCCGAGACATCGCCGGACTCGTCGCGGCGCTCGCCGACCTGCGAGCCGCGGCCTGATCCCCCACCGAAACTGAAGGAGACAAACCCAACATGGCCACCATGACCAGCGACCAGCTCATCGAAGCGTTCGAGAAGATGACCGTGCTCGAGCTGTCCGACTTCAAGAAGAAGTTCGAGGACACGTTCGGGGTCACGGCCGCCGCCCCGGTTGCCGCGGCAGTGGCTCCGAGCGCCGCCGCCGCTGAGGCCGCCCCCGTGGCCGAGGAGCAGACCGAGTTCACGGCCACGATCGTCGAGATCGGGCCGAACAAGATCCCGGTGATCAAGGTCGTCCGGGAGCTCACCGGGCTGGGCCTCAAGGAAGCCAAGGACCTCGTCGACGCGACCCCGAAAGCCGTCAAGGAAAGCGTCGCTCGCGATGAGGCCGAGAAGATCAAGGCGGCCCTCGAAGAGGTCGGCGCCAAGGTCGAAATCAAGTAGCCCCCTCCCGCTCGGCCCAGGCCGGCGTTGTCGTCTCCGGGTGGTCGCTCACGCACGTCACGTGCGCTCGCTCCCATCCTCGACTCCGCCTTGGCCTGGACCGTCGGGATGGCGCTAGAGCTCCGCGACACCGGTCCGGCTCCAATAGCACCTTTTGAGGCGTTTGACAAGATCGCGGCTGGCGATACAATTCAGTGTTCTGTGAGCGCGGCCTTCCCAATGTTCCCCTTCCTCCGTCAAGGAGCGGTTGTTCATGCTGTCTACCGCTGATTCGCCGGCTGTCCTGAACCCGTCCGTGGTGCGCAAGCGCTACGCCCGGATTCCCGAAGTGCTGCCCGTCCCGAACCTCATTGAGCTCCAGCTCGAGTCGTTCAAGTGGTTCATCGAGAAGGGCCTCCGCGAGCTCTTCGACGAGATCAGCCCGATCAAGGACTTCACCGGCAAGGTCATGGAGCTCCAGTTCCTCGACTACGAGTTCGGGGACCCGAAGTACTCCGAGGAGGAGTGCCGGACCAAGGACCTGACCTACAGCCGACCCCTCTACGTGAATGTCGAGCTCCTGATCAAGGAGACCGGCGAGATCCAGCGCCAGCGCGTCTACATGGGCGATTACCCGTGGATGACCGACCTGGGCACGTTCGTGATCAACGGCGCCGAGCGCGTCGTCGTGTCCCAGCTCGTCCGGTCACCGGGCGTGTACTACAGCGAGCTCGAGGATCCGGGCTCGGGGCGGATGCTCTTCTCGGCGAAGGTCATCCCGAACCGCGGCGCGTGGCTCGAGTTCGAGACGAACAACAAGGACCAGCTCTGGGTCAAGGTCGATCGCAAGCGCAAGATCGCGGCGACGACCCTCCTGCGCGCGGTCGGCTACGAGACGAACGAGGAGATCGCGGCGCTGTTCTCGCCGGTCGACATCGACCCCGAGCACCCGTTCGTCGCGAACACTCTCGACAAGGACATCACCCGGACGCCGGCCGAGGCGCTCATCGAGGTCTACAAGAAGCTCCGGCCGGGCGATCCGCCGACCGGTGACAACGCCCGCGCCCTCGTCGAGGGCCTCTTCTTCAACTTCCGCCGCTACGACCTCGGTCGCGTCGGGCGCTACAAGTTCGACAAGAAGCTGGACGGCGCCGCGTCGCGGATGGCGATCGAGCTTGACCGCGAGAGCCGGACGATCACGCGCGAGGACATCGCCGCGATCGTCGGCCACCTCATCGAGTGCAACCGCGGCCTGCATCCGAAGGACGACATCGACCACCTCGGCAACCGCCGCATCCGGGCCAACGGCGAGCTGATCCAGAACGCGTTCCGGATCGGCCTCCTGCGGATGGAGCGGGTCGTTCGCGAGCGCATGACCATCCAGGAGATCGACAAGGCGACCCCGAACGCCCTCATCAACATCCGGCCCGTCGTGGCCGCGATGAAGGAGTTCTTTGGCGGCAGCCAGCTCTCGCAGTTCATGGATCAGACGAACCCCCTCGCCGAGCTGACCTCGAAGCGCCGCCTGTCGGCCCTCGGGCCGGGCGGCCTGTCGCGTGAGCGAGCCGGGTTCGACGTCCGCGACGTCCATCACAGCCATTACGGCCGGATCTGCCCGATCGAGACCCCGGAGGGTCCGAACATCGGCCTGATCGGGTCGCTGGCCACCTACGGCCGGATCAACAGCTACGGCTTCATCGAGACCCCCTACCGGCGCGTGAAGCGCACCGTCGGCTGGGACGACGCCGCGCTCCTCACGTACGAGGCCGGTGCCGACGTCATCGCCAAGGGCGGGGCCGTCGTTCTCAAGAAGGGCGACCCGTTCAACGAGGCCGCCGCGGCCGAGCTGAAGAAGCAGAAGCTCAACGCCTTCCCGATCAAGCCGATCGTCACCGACCAGATCGACTACCTCCCGGCCGACGAGGAGGAGCTGCATGTCGTGGCCCAGGCCAACGCCCGCCTCGATGCCACCGGCCACTTCATCGAGGACCGCATCCCCTCGCGCTACCGCGACCAGTTCCCGGAGGCGCGTGCGGACCAGATCGAGTACATGGACGTCAGCCCGAAGCAGGTCGTCTCGGTCGCGACGGCGCTGATCCCGTTCCTCGAGCACGACGACGCGAACCGGGCCCTCATGGGCTCGAACATGCAGCGCCAGGCCGTGCCCCTCCTCGAACCCGAGGCGCCGATCGTCGGCACCGGCATGGAGGAGCGCGCGGCGCGCGACTCCGGCCAGGTCGTCGTCGCGACCCGGGCGGGCGTGGTCACCAGCGTGACCGCCGAGCGAATCCGGGTCGAGGCGGACTCCGGGGAGCTGGACGAGTACCGGCTCCACAAGTTCGTCCGCAGCAACCAGGGCACCTGCATCAACCAGCGCCCGATCGTCGACGTCGGCCAGCGGGTCGACGCGGCTCAGGCCATCGCCGACAGCTCTTCGACCCAGAACGGCGAGCTCGCCCTCGGCCGGAACGTGCTCGTGGCGTTCATGAGCTGGGAGGGCGGCAACTACGAGGACGCGATCGTCATCAGCGACCGCCTCGTCCGCGACGACCTCTTCACGAGCATCCACATCGAGAAGCACGAGATCGAGTCCCGGGACACCAAGCTCGGGCCCGAGGAGATCACCCGCGACATCCCGAACGTCGGCGAGGAGTCCCTCAAGGACCTCGACGAGGAGGGCATCGTCTACATCGGCGCCGAGGTCCGCCCCGGCGACATCCTCGTCGGCAAGATCACCCCGAAGGGGGAGACCGAGCTGACGGCCGAGGAGCGCCTCCTGCGGGCGATCTTCGGCGAGAAGGCTCGCGAGGTGAAGGACAGCTCGCTGCGCCTGCCTCACGGCGAGCGCGGCAAGGTCGTTGAGGTCCGCGAGTTCCGTCGCGAGCTCAACGACGACCTCCAGCCGGGCGTCAACCGGCTGGTCCGCGTCGCGGTTGCCCAGAAGCGGAAGATCTCGGTCGGCGACAAGATGGCGGGCCGCCACGGCAACAAGGGCGTCATCGCCAAGATCCTGCCGGCGGAGGACATGCCGTTCCTGCCGGACGGGACCCCGGTTGACATCATCCTCAACCCGCTCGGCGTCCCGAGCCGGATGAACATCGGCCAGATCCTCGAAACCCATCTCGGCTGGGCGCTCCACGCCAAGGGCGAGATGGCCGCCACGGCGGTCTTCGACGGCGCCACCGAGAAGCAGATCCGCGAGGAGCTCGGCGAGGCCCGCCACATGGTGTATGGCGTCGAGGAGCCGCTCCCCGAGGACGGCAAGATCGAGCTCCGCGACGGCCGGACCGGCGAGCCATTCGACCGCGCGATCACCGTCGGATACATCTACATGCTCAAGCTCCACCACCTGGTGGAGGACAAGATCCACGCCCGGTCGACCGGACCGTACAGCCTCATCACCCAGCAGCCGCTCGGTGGCAAGGCCCAATTCGGCGGCCAGCGCTTCGGCGAGATGGAGGTGTGGGCCCTCGAGGCCTACGGCGCCGCGAACATCCTCCAGGAGCTCCTGACGGTGAAGTCCGACGACGTCCTGGGCCGTGTCCAGACGTACGAGGCGATCGTCAAGGGCGAAGAGATCCAGCCACCGCGCGTCCCCGAGTCGTTCAAGGTCCTCATCAAGGAGCTTCGAAGCCTCGGCCTGAACGCGGAGATCCTCGACCAGAACGACGAGGAGATCCCGCTCGCGGAGGATGACGCCTCCGGTTACCTGCTCCCTGATCTCGGCGGGATCAACCTCGCCGGCTTCGAGGACTAGGCACGAAGCTTTCCACGCGTTTCCGGGACCCGGCCAGCCCGGCAACGCTCGCACCCGGTCCGAATCGCGCCTCCGAGCCAGCCGGCGGCGCTGAGGAGAACGATGCTCGAAGTCAATAATTTCAACGCGATCCGCATCTCCCTTGCCAGCCCCGATCAGATCCGGGAGTGGTCCAAGGGCGAGGTCACCAAGCCCGAGACCATCAACTACCGGACCCTCAAGCCGGAAAAGGACGGGCTCTTCGACGAGCGCATCTTCGGTCCCACGAAGGACTGGGAGTGCTACTGCGGCAAGTACAAGCGCATTCGCTACAAGGGCATCATCTGCGACAAGTGCGGCGTCGAGGTCACGCGCTCGAAGGTCCGCCGTGAGCGGATGGGCCACATCCAGCTCGCCAGCCCGGTCAGCCACATCTGGTACTTCAAGGGCACGCCCTCGCGCCTGGGCATCCTGCTCGACATCAGCCCCCGCAACCTCGAGCGGATCCTGTACTTCGCGCTGTACATCGTCACCGGCGTCGACGAGGACGTCCGGAAGCGGTTCGCCGCCCAGATCGACGAGGAGGCCGCCGGCCGTGGCGGCAAGTCGGGCGAGCGGCTCGGCGAGCTCGAGGATGAGCTCCGCGCCGACATCGACCGGAACAAGGACGAGCTCACCGCCCAGCTCGCCGCCACGAAGGCGGAGCTCGAGTCACAGCGGGCCAACCAGACCGAGCAGATCGCCGCGGCGGCCCAGGTCGTCGAAGCTCGCCTCGCCGAGCTGAAGGCCAGCACCGCCGAGGAGACGATCGTCTTCGAGCCGACCGGCGAGGTCATCGTGGCCGCCGGCGACAAGGGCGGCAAGGTCGCGACCGCACGTCTCCGGAGCGTCGTCTCGGCCGAGACCGAGCGCGCGAACGAGGCGATCCAGTCGCGCGAGCGCGACGAGGCCCTCGCCGTGGACCAGAAGGTCGCCGATCTTCGGGCCGCCATGGACGAGACCCTGCGCGCCGAGAAGGACAAGCTCAAGGAGCAGGCCCAGGGCCTCAAGGACGACCTCCGCAAGCTCCGTGACGAGCTCGAGGCCATCAAGCCGATGATGACCATCGGCGAGACCGAGCTGCGAGCCCTCGACGAGAAGTTCAACCAGGCCGGCCGCGGCCGGCTGTTCACGGCCGGCATGGGGGCCGAGGCGGTCCGGGACATCATCACCCGGATGGACCTCGAGACCCTCGGGCGGGCTCTTCACATCGAGGTCCGGACCAGCTCCGGCCAGCGCCGCAAGAAGGCGATCAAGCGACTGCGCCTGATCGAAGCGTTCCGCCGCTCCGGCACCCGGCCGGAGTGGATGATCCTGTCCGTCCTGCCGGTCATCCCCCCTGATCTGCGGCCGATGGTCCAGCTCGACGGCGGCCGCTTCGCGACCTCCGACCTGAACGACCTCTACCGCCGCGTCATCAACCGCAACAACCGCCTGAAGCGGCTCCTCGAGCTCGGCGCGCCCGAGATCATCATCCGCAACGAGAAGCGGATGCTCCAGGAGGCGTGCGACGCCCTCATCGACAACGGCCGCCGCGGCCGGGCGATCGCGGGCACCGGCAACCACCGCCTCAAGAGCCTGTCGGACATGCTCAAGGGCAAGCAGGGCCGGTTCCGCCAGAACCTGCTCGGCAAGCGCGTTGACTACTCGGGCCGATCGGTCATCGTGGTCGGGCCGGAGCTCAAGCTCCACCAGTGCGGCCTGCCCAAGAAGATGGCCCTCGAGCTCTTCAAGCCGTTCGTCATGCGCCAGCTCGTCGAGAAGGGCTTCGCCCACAACATCAAGAGTGCCAAGCGCATCGTTGAGCGCGTCCGGCCCGAGGTCTGGGATGTCCTCGAAGAGGTCATCAAGGATCACCCGGTCCTGCTGAACCGCGCCCCGACCCTGCACCGCCTGGGGATCCAGGCGTTCATGCCGATCCTCGTCGAAGGCTCGGCGATCCAGATCCATCCGCTCGTGTGCCAGGCGTTCAACGCAGACTTCGACGGCGACCAGATGGCGGTCCACGTGCCGCTCTCGACGGCCGCCCAGGAGGAGGCCCGGACGATGATGCTGTCGACGGCGAACCTGCTGTCGCCGGCCGATGGCACGCCGGTCGTGGCGCCGACCCAGGACATGGTCCTCGGCTGCTACTACCTCACGATGGACGCCCTCTCGTCGGCCTCGAAGTCGGTCCGCGTCTTCGGCGACGAGGACGAGGCGCTCTACGCCTACGAGCTGTCCGCGCGCGGCCTCGACCTGTCGCGTGGCCGGAGCGGCGACGGCGCCAACACGGACGCGCACGATGCGCGCGAGGCTGGCACCTTCAAGCTCCACCAGCCCATCGACATCGTCGTCAAGGCGTGGGACGAGACCGCCGGGGAGCTGCGACCACAGCGCCTCCGGACGACCGTCGGTCGAATCATCTTCAACCAGATCGTGCCCGATCGGCTCCGCTTCACGGAGCTCACGAATCGGGAGATGCGGCGGGCCGACCTCAAGCGGCTCGTCGACGAGTGCTACCGGCTCCTGGGCCCCGACGAGACGGCCCAGCTGGTCGACGGCATCAAGGACGTCGGGTTCAAGTACGCCACCCGTGGCGGCATGACGATCGGCCTTTGGGACATCGTCACGCCGGACGACAAGGGCAAGCAGCTCGCCGCGGCCGACAAGCAGGTCAGCGCGATCGACGGACAGTTCCAGCGCGGCCTCATCACCGAGGACGAGCGCTACGAGCAGGTCGTCGACCTCTGGCAGAAGACCACCAAGGACGTCTCCGATTCCATGATGGCCGCCCTCCCCGAGGACAACGCCCTGCGGATGATGACCGAGTCCGGAGCCCGCGGAAACAAGGGCAACATCGGTCAGCTCGGCGCGATGCGAGGCCTGATGGCCGACCCGTCGGGCCGGATCATCGACGTCCCCGTCCGGAACAACTTCCGGGAGGGCATGTCGGTCCTCGAGTACTTCATCTCCACCCACGGCGCTCGCAAGGGCCTCGCGGACACCGCCCTCCGGACCGCCGACTCGGGCTACCTGACGCGGCGTCTCGTCGACGTCGCCCAGGACGTGATCACCAAGGAAGAGGATTGTGGCACGGAGGAGGGGAGCTGGATAACCTCGGTCGACACGGCCGACATGACCGGCGCCACCTGGCCGGCCACGGACGACACGACCCGCCGCACGGTGCTCGACGAGTTCCGGAAGCGCCTCGTCGGTCGCCTGTCGGCGGCCCCGATGCCCGATCCGAGCTCGAAGGCCAAGCATCCACCGCTCATCGTCGATCGCAACGAGATGATCACCGAGGAAGCTGCCCAGCGGCTCGAGGACGCGGGGATCGAGGAGGTCCTCGTCCGGTCACCGCTCACCTGCGAGGCCCGCTACGGCGTGTGCCGTCGCTGCTACGGCCGCAATCTCGCGACCGGCGAGCACGTCGGCGTCGGTGAGGCTGTCGGCATCATTGCCGCGCAGTCTATCGGCGAGCCTGGCACCCAGCTGACCATGCGGACGTTCCACACCGGCGGCGTCGCCGGCCTGGACATCACCGCCGGCTTGCCCCGCGTCGAAGAGCTGTTCGAGGCCCGCGTCCCCAAGGGCAAGGCCGAGATCAGCCACATCGATGGCTCGGTCTCGATCCTGCGATCGGACACCGGGACGAAGGTCAAGGTCACGAGCCGCGAGGCCTACGACTCGGCGCTCGGCATCCCCGAGGGCGCCGAGCTCCTTGCGGCCGCCGGAGATCTCGTCGAGGCCGGCCAGGTCGTCGCCCGGATCGACGGCAGCGCCGACATCGTCGCCCCGGTCCGCGGCTTCCTGGCTCGGATCGACGAGGGTGTCGTCGTCAGGGCCGAGGACATCGTGGAGCGCGAGTACCCGATCTCGCACAATGCCCGGCTGCTCGTGACCGAGGAGCAGGACGTGCGAGCCGGCGATGCGATCACCGACGGCCCGATCAATCCGCAGGAATACCTCGACACGCGGGGCCGCGACGCGGTCCAGCGGTACTTGGTCAAGGAAGTCCAGAAGGTCTACCGGAGTCAGGGCGTCACGATCAACGACAAGCACATCGAGATCATCGTTCGCCAGATGCTCCGGAAGGTCCGGATCGACCAGCCGGGCGACAGCGAGCTGCTGCCGACCGAGCTGATCGACCGGCTCGACTTCGAAGAGGTCAACAATCGCGTCCTCGCGGAGGGTGGCGAGCCGGCAACGGCCCAGACCGTGCTCCTGGGCGTGACCAAGGCCTCCCTGAACACGTCGAGCTTCCTTGCCGCGGCGTCTTTCCAGGAGACGACCCGGGTGCTCACCGAGGCGGCCATCAACGGCGCCAAGGACCACCTGATCGGGCTCAAGGAGAACGTCATCATCGGTAAGCTCATCCCGGCCGGCTCCGGTGCTCCCGCGAACCTCGCGGCCCGCAAGGAGCGGGAGCGACGAGCCGCCATCGAGGCGCTTGCCGGCGAGGCCCTCGAGGATTCCGGCTCCGCCTACAATCCGTTCCTCGAGTCGGGTGACGGGCGGTCGACGGAGGCCGAGGAGCCCGTCGCGGTCGCGCAGGCGGTGGAGAAGGAGGGCGCCGCCGAGGAGCCCTTCAATCCGTTCCTCGGCGACGCGACCAAGGCCGGCGACAAGGGCTCCGAACCGGAGCTCTGATCCAGGGTTGAGCCCGCCTGTCGGCGGGCTCGACACCACGGGCGCGAGACAGTCCGTCGAGCGTGGACGACCGTCGTCCACGCTCGGCTCACGTTTGACATGCCGATCGGCCGATTGCTACACTCCGCGTTCGTGGCTTCGGAAGGGTCGAGCCTCGGCGGGATCGCCGGGGGACCGCTCCGGACCCGCCCACCGAGAGGTGGAACCCGGTCTCCGCCGGAGTCAATGTGCCCCGGCTTTCTGACCCGCGGTTCCGCCGCCCGTCGATCGACCATCACCTCGAGAGGAGCAGCGTCTTCGTGCCGACGATCAGCCAGCTCGTGCGCCACGGCCGGCGCGCCAAGATCACGAAGATCAAGGCGCCCGCGATGCGCAAGAACTGGAACAGCCTGCGACAGCGCCAGGTCTCGATTCCCGGCGCGCCCCAGAAGCGGGGTGTCTGCCTTCAGGTCCGGACGATGACGCCCAAGAAGCCGAACTCGGCACTCCGCAAGATCGCCCGCGTGCGCCTGACGAACCAGATGGAGGTCACGGCCTACATCCCCGGGATCGGCCACAACCTCCAGGAGCACTCGGTCGTGCTCGTTCGCGGCGGCAAGGTCAAGGACCTCCCTTCGGTCAAGTACCACATCATCCGCGGCACGCTCGACGCAGCGGGCGTCCGGGATCGCAAGCAGGGCCGCAGCAAGTACGGCGCGAAAGCCAGCCCCGCGATCGCAGGGAAGCGCTGATGCCACGTCGAGCCAGCATCGCCCGCAAGACGAAATACGAGCAGATCCCGGTCAACCGGACGACCTCGCGCTTCCACGTGAAGCTCATGAAGGATGGCAAGCGCCACCTTGCCCAGCGGATCCTGCGCCAGGCGCTCGCCCGCGCCGAGGCGTCCGCCAAGCGGCCGGGCCTCGAGGTGCTCGAGGCGGCGCTCCGCAACGCCACGCCGATCATCGAGGTCAAGCCCCGCCGCGTCGGCGGCGCCACCTACCAGGTCCCGGTCGAGATCCGGGGCGACCGTCGGCTGTCGCTCGGCGTCCGCTGGCTCGTCCAGTCGGCCCGCAAGCGCAACGGCAAGAGCATGAGCGAGAAGCTCGCGGCCGAGTTCGTGGACGCCATGAACGGGCTGGGCGCCGCGGTGAAGCGGCGCGAGGACACCCACAAGATGGCCGAGGCCAACAAGGCCTTCAGCCATTTCAAGTGGTAGGCCCGGGACGACACTGAGATGACACGCCAGGTTTCGCTCGCCAAGACGAGGAACATCGGGATCATTGCCCACATCGATGCGGGCAAGACGACCGTGACCGAGCGAATCCTCTTTTACACGAAGAAGATCTACAAGATCGGCGAGGTCCACGAGGGCGCGGCGACGATGGACTGGATGCCCCAGGAGCAGGAGCGGGGGATCACCATCACGGCCGCGGCCACGACCTGCTTCTGGGACGAGCACAAGATCAACATCATCGATACGCCCGGGCACGTGGACTTTACGGTCGAGGTCGAGCGAAGCCTCCGCGTCCTCGACGGCGCGGTCGTCGTCTTCGATGGCGTGGCCGGGGTCGAGCCCCAGTCCGAGACCGTCTGGCGCCAGGCTGACAAGTACTCCGTGCCGCGGATCTGCTTCATCAACAAGCTCGACCGCACCGGGGCCGACTTCTGGCGCTGCGTCGACATGATCGTCGACCGACTCGGCGCGCGGCCCGTCCCGATCCAGCTGCCGATCGGGAGCGAGGATCGCTTCGAGGGCGTCATCGACCTCATCGAGATGAAGGCGATCCTGTACCGCGACGATCTGGGCTCGAAGATCGACACCGTCGAGATTCCCGAGGCCCTGCGCGCCGACGCGGCCAAGCATCGTGAGCGGATGATCGAGGTCGTCGCCGAAGCCGACGATACGTTGACCCACAAGTACCTCGAGGGCGAGGTCCTCACGAACGCCGAGATCCGGCACGGCCTCCGCCTCGGAACCCTCCAGTCGAAGTTCGTCCCGGTGCTCACCGGCTCGGCGCTCAAGAACAAGGGCATCCAGCCGATGCTCGACGCGGTCACCGAGTTCCTGCCCTCGCCGCTCGACGTCCCGCCGACGATTGGCCTGCGACCCGGCACGGACCAGGAGCTGGTCCGCACCGTCGACGACAAGGAGCCCTTCTCGGCGCTGGTCTTCAAGATCGCGACCGACCCGTTCGTCGGCCACCTCGCCTTCTTCCGGGTCTACTCGGGGACGCTCAAGGCGGGGTCGTACGTCCTCAACAGCGCCAAGGGCAAGAAGGAGCGCGTCGGCCGCGTGCTCGAGATGCACGCCAACCACCGCGAGGAGATCGAGGAGATCTACGCCGGCGACATCGGCGCGATCGTCGGCCTCAAGGACACCTACACGGGTGACACCATTTGCGACCCCGCGCACCCGATCCTCCTCGAGACGATCTCGTTCCCGGAGCCGGTCATCGAGGTCAAGATCGAGCCGAAGACCAAGGCCGACCAGGACAAGATGGGCATCGCCCTCCAGCGCCTGGGCGAGGAGGACCCGACCTTCCGGGTCAAGACCGATCCGGAGAGCGGCGAGACGCTCATCGCCGGGATGGGCGAGCTGCACCTCGACGTGATCGTCGACCGGATGGTCCGCGAGTTCAAGGTCGCGGCGAACGTCGGCCGGCCGCAGGTCTCCTATCGCGAGACGATCCGCCGGCCTGCCGAGGGCAACGGCCGCTTCGTCCGCCAGACCGGCGGCAAGGGCCAGTACGGCCACGTCATCCTCACCGCCGAGCCGAACACCAAGGGTGCCGGCTACGAGTTCGTCGACAAGATCGTCGGGGGCACCATCCCCCGCGAATACATGCGGGCGATCAACCAGGGCATCGCCGAGGCCCTCGACACCGGCATCTACGCCGGCTACCCGATGGTCGACGTCAAGGTCACCGTCTTCGACGGGTCCTACCATGAGGTCGACTCATCGGAGATGGCCTTCAAGATCGCCGCGTCGATGGCCGTCAAGGACGCCGTCGAGAAGGCCAACCCGGTCGTGCTCGAGCCGATGATGCGGGTCGAGGTCACGATGCCGAGGGACTTCATCGGTGACGTGATCGGCGACATCAACAGCCGCCGCGGCAACGTCGAGGCGATGGACGAGCGCGGCACGACCCAGGTCGTCCGGGCCTTCGTCCCGCTCGCCGAGATGTTCGGCTATGCCACGGACCTGCGGTCGATGACCCAGGGCCGGGCCAGCTACTCGATGGAGCTTTCGCATTACGCCGAGGTCCCGGGCAATCTCGCCCAGGAGCTCGTCGCCAAGTCCAAGGTCAGCTGAGCACCGGTCCGGACCGAGGAGCCAGGAGAACACCCACGATGGCCAAGAAGAAGTTCGAGCGCACCAAGCCGCACGTGAATATCGGCACGATCGGCCATATCGACCACGGCAAGACATCCCTGACCGCGGCGATCACGAAGTACCTCAGCCTCAAGGGTGAGGCCGAGTACCGGGCCTTCG
>JBBRNM010000051.1:0-15755 GCA_038230295.1 Candidatus Limnocylindrales bacterium | reverse complement strand
GGCAGCCTCGAGCGATTCGCGACCGAGATCCGGAACCACCAGCACAACGAGACCGGCGAGGACATGGAGCCGTTCAAGGCCGGCCAGAAGGGGTCGTCGGCGATGCCCCACAAGCGCAACCCGATCCTGTCGGAGCGGATCGCGGGTCTCGCCCGCGTGCTGCGCGGCTACGCCCACACCGCGCTCGAAGACCAGCCGCTGTGGCACGAGCGGGACATCAGCCACAGCTCGGCCGAGCGCGTGATCCTGCCCGACGCGACGATCCTCCTCGACTACATGCTCCAGCGAATGGCGGGGCTCGTCGAGGGGCTGATCGTGCGGTCCGAGCGGATGCTCGAGAACATCCAGCGAGGCCTCGGGCTCCATGCGAGCTCGCGGGTGCTCGTGGCCCTCGTGGCGGACGGCGACATGGCTCGCGAGGACGCCTACGCGATCGTCCAACGTGCCTCGCTCCAGGCCGCGGACGAGCTGCGGCCCCTCCGGGACCTGCTCGCGCTCGACCCTCTCGTGGCGCGCAAGCTCAGCCTGGCGGACCTGGACGCGTGCTTCGACGACCGCCGTCACCTCACCCACGTCCCCGAGGTGATCGCGCGCCTCTCGACGCTCGAAGGCGCGGTCCATGCTCGCTGAGGCGTTCCTCCGGTCGGGCAAGGTTCGGGATCTCTATGAGCTCCCGAATGGGCAGATGCTTCTCGTGGCCTCGGATCGGATCAGTGCCTTCGACGTGGTGCTGCCGAACCTCATCCCGGACAAGGGCCGAGTCCTGACCGGGCTATCCCGGTTCTGGTTCCGCGAGACGGCCGCGATTGTCCCGAATCATCTGCGCGACACCGACCTTGGGGTTCTCAACGACGTCTTGGCGAGCGAGTTTGAGCGACGCGGCGTGATCCATGAGCTGGGGCCCCTCGACGAGCTGCGTGGCCGGGTCATGGTCTGCCGACGCGCGGAGGTCCTCCCGATCGAGGCTGTCGTACGGGGCTACTTGAGCGGATCCGCCTGGAAGGAATATCAGGCACGGGGGACCGTCAACGGGACGCGGCTCCCGCCCGGTCTCCACGAAAGCGATCGACTCCCGGCTCCCCTGTTCACCCCCGCGACGAAGGCCGAGGCCGGCGCCCACGACGAGAACATCGGCTTCGACGAGATGGTCGTCCATCTCGAGAAGTCCTGGCCGTTTCACACTCCTGCCGATGCGTTCGGGGACCAGCCACGGCCCCCCGTCCCGTCCGGTCTCCGGATTGGTGAGCTCGCCGCCCGCGTCCGGGACATCGCCCTACGGCTGTACGGCTACGCTGCCGCGATCGCCGAGCGCCAGGGCCTGATCCTGGCCGATACCAAGTTCGAGTTCGGGCTCGGTTACGACGACGAAGGGGAGCCAGCCGGCCCGCCCGAGGAACGGATCGAATCGCTCAGCCCTTCGGGGTCCAGGCACCGATCCATGCACCTCGACGGCGCGTGGTCGAACCTCATCCTGATCGACGAAGCCCTGACGCCCGATTCGTCGCGCTACTGGGATGCGGCCGCGTATGAGCCTGGCGGGCCGCAGGCGAGCTTCGACAAGCAGTTCGTGCGCGATTGGCTCGAACGGCAGCCGTGGGACAAGACGGCGCCCGGGCCGGAGCTTCCTCCGGACGTCGTTACGGGAACGCGGCAGCGATACGTGGATGCGTACGAGCGGATCACCGGTGCGAGCTTCGATCGCTACCTCACCGACGACGTGATCGCGCCGTGAGCGAGTACCGATTCGCGGTCAACGTGACGCCGAAGGCCGGGATCCTCGATCCCCAGGGCCGGGCGGTGGAATCGAGCCTCGGGCATCTCGGGATCGAGGGGGTCTCCGCCGTTCGCGTCGGGCGCCGCATCGAGCTGACGGCGAGCGCGGACGACGCCGCTGCGGCCCGCGAGATCGTCGAGCGGCTCGGCCGCGAGCTCCTGTCGAACCCGCTCATCGAATCGTTCGACGTCGAGGCGCTGGCGTGACCCGCATCGGTGTCGTCGTCTTTCCAGGCTCGAATTGCGACCGCGACACGATGCACGGCATCGAGCTGGCCGGGGGCGAGCCGGTGGAGCTCTGGCACGAGCAGGCCTCGCTCGAGGGCGCCGACGCGGTGATCCTGCCGGGCGGCTTCGCCTACGGCGACTACCTGCGGGCGGGCGTGATCGCCCGGTTCAGCCCGGTCATGCGGGCGGTGTCGGCGTTCGCGGCGGACGGCGGCCTCGTCCTCGGGATCTGCAATGGCTTCCAGGTCCTCGCCGAGGCCGGGCTCGTGCCGGGGGCGCTGCTGCGGAACCGTGGCCTGCGGTTCCTGGGACGTGACGTCCGGATCGCAGCCGAGCGAGACGACACGCCGTTCACCCGCCTCGCCGGTCCGCGGCGACCGCTCCGGATGCCGATCGCCCACGGCGAGGGCTGCTACTTCGCGGACACCGAGACCCTCGACGACCTCGAGCGCAGCGGGCAGGTCCTGTTCCGGTACGTCCAAGCCGATGGGGCCCCGGCGGGTGAGGACGACGCCGCGAACCCGAACGGCAGCTTGCGGGCGATCGCCGGCGTGATGAACGCCGCCGGCAACGTCGCCGGCCTCATGCCCCACCCGGAACGAGCGTCCGAGAGGATCCTCGGCTCGGACGACGGGATCGGGATCCTTCGCTCCTTCGTCGAGGCGGCACGCGTCGTGGGCCACACCGGCGTGGCGGTGGCGGGGTGACGATGACCGCGTCGGCCCCGGAGGTCCCGTCGGTGCCCGAATCCGTGCCACTCCACCGATCGCTCGGGCTGACCGATGACGAGCTCGATGGCATCCGGGAGCGTCTCGGGCGGGACCCGAACGACCTCGAGCTGGCGATGTTCAGCGTCATGTGGAGCGAGCACTGCTCGTACAAGAGCAGCCGGCCGCTGCTCGCGACGCTCCCGACGGCCGGCCGCGACGTTGTCGCCGGCCCAGGCGAGAACGCGGGCGTGATCTCGATCGGCGACGGCCTGGCCGTCGCGTTCAAGATCGAATCGCACAATCACCCATCCTCGGTCGAGCCGTACCAGGGCGCGGCGACCGGGGTCGGCGGGATCCTCCGCG
The DNA here is from genome assembly GCA_038230295.1 of Candidatus Limnocylindrales bacterium. Lineage (GTDB taxonomy): Bacteria > Chloroflexota > Limnocylindria > Limnocylindrales > CSP1-4 > UBA5189. Next base: position 12,681 of record JBBRNM010000051.1, on the reverse strand, counting down.
ACATCTTCACGATGGGCGCGCGCCCGATCGCGGTCCTCGACGCGCTCCGGTTCGGCGATCCGGCGGAGGCCCGCACTCGCCACCTCGTCGACGGCGTCGTCCGGGGCGTTGGCGGCTACGGCAACTGCGTCGGCGTCCCGACGGTCGGCGGCGAGCTCGTTTTCGATCCGTCGTACGCGGGCAACCCGCTCGTCAACGTGATGGCGATCGGCTTGCTCGACGAGCGGCATCTGACGCGCGCCGCCGCGCCTGGCCCGGGGAATCTTGCGGTCCTGTTCGGCAGCGCGACCGGGCGCGATGGGATCGGCGGCGCGTCGGTTCTCGCCTCCGCCACCTTCGGCGAGGCGGACGGCTCGAAGCGGCCATCCGTCCAGGTCGGGGACCCGTTCGCAGAGAAGCTGCTTATCGAGGCGTCGCTCGAGCTCATCGAGGCCGGGCTCGTCGAGGGGCTCCAGGATCTCGGCGCGGCCGGAATCACCTGCGCGACGTCGGAGACCGCGGATCGCGCGGGTACCGGCATTCGCGTGGATCTCGACGCGATTCCCCGACGCGAGCCAGACATGGAGCCGTTCGAGGTGATGATCTCGGAGAGCCAGGAGCGGATGCTCGCGATCGTTCGACCTGATCGGGTCGCGGAGGTGGCCGCGGTTTGCGAGCGGTGGGGGCTCGGCTGGGCCGCGATCGGGGAGGTCACCACCGACGGCGACATCACGGTCGTGGCCGACAATCGCGAGCTCGCCCGCATCCCAGCCGCGGCGCTCACCTCGAACGCGGTCGTCCACCAGCGTCTTGCGGCCCCGCCGGCCCGCCGCCGAGCCGCGCCGGCCCCGGGCGCGCCGGTCGGTGCCAGCGATCAGCTGCCAGAGCGCGGCCAGGATCCGGGGGCGGTCCTCCTGGCCCTCCTCGGATCGCCGAATCTCGCTTCGAGGCGGCCCGTCTTCGAGCAGTACGACTCGACCGTCCAGGCCAACACGATCGCCGGCCCGGGCCGCGGCGCCGCCGTGATCCGCATTCGGGGGACGTCGAAGGCCCTCGTGGCCTCGACCGATGGCAATGCCACCGTCGGAGCGGTGGATCCCTGGCTCGGCGCCGCGTTGAGTGTCGCGGAGGCCACGCGCAACGTCTCGATCACCGGCGCCCGACCGCTCGGTGTCACGAACTGCCTGAACTTCGGGGATCCCACGCGGCCCGAGGCGTTCTGGCAGCTCAGCGAGGCGGTTCGCGGGCTCGGCGACGCCTGCCGGGCGCTCGACCTGCCGGTCACGGGCGGCAACGTCTCGCTCTACAACGAGTCGCCGGGCGGGGCGATCCTGCCAACGCCGGAGATCGGGGTGGTCGGCCTCATCGAGGATGTCGCGAGGCTCGTCGGCCCGGCGTTCGACCGCGAAGGCGACTTGATCGTGCTCGTCGGCGAGGCGGCGCCGGGCCTGGCTGGCAGCGAGTACGCCCGGCTGGCCGGCACCGCAGCCGAGGACGGGGCACCCGCGCTCGACCTCGCACGGGAAGCGGCGCTGCAGCGGTTCGTCCGCGAGGCGATCGAGCGAACGCTCGTCGTCTCTGCCCAGGACGTCTCCGGCGGCGGGCTCGCGGTCGCGCTGGCGGAAGCGGCGATATGGGGCGAGATCGGGGCGCATGTCCGGCTCCCGGTCGAGAGCTCGCCGGCCGTGGACCTGTTCGGGGAGAGCCCGAGCCGCCTCGTGCTGACGGCCCGGCCGCGCCACACGCCCGCGCTCGTCCTCCTGGCCCGGCAGCACCGTCAGGTCGTCGAGTCGATCGGCGTCGTGAGCGGCGATCGCCTCGTGATCGACCTCGCGGGCTCCGGTTCGACCGGCGCCGCCGAGGAGCGCGGCTCGCGGGTGGCGGACTCCCTGGACGTCGCCCTCGCCGACCTGCGCCACACCTGGGACCATGGGCTCGCCCGGGCCATCGGCTGGGAATATCCGGCCGCCGTGGGAGGCCACTGAGATGTGCGGCGTCTTCGGTGCGGCGATGCCCCCCGGGTCCGGCACCGAAGCGGCCGCAGTGGCCGCCCTGGGGCTCTTCGCGCTCCAGCACCGGGGCCAGGAATCAGCCGGCGTCGCGGTCAGCGATCGGGACCAGATCTTCCTCTACAAGGACCTCGGGATGATCTCGCAGGTGCTCGACGAGCGGCGGCTGCCGTCGATGCGCGGCGACCTCGCGATCGCCCATTGCCGGTACTCCACGACCGGCTCGACGCTCTGGGAGAACGCCCAGCCGACGTTCCGGCTCGGCCCGCGCCGGTCCGTGGCGATCGGACACAACGGCAATCTCGTCAACACCAGGGAGCTGCTGGGCCAGCTCGAGGGCGGCCGGGCCCGCCTCGCGGCCTCGACCGACACCGAGCTCCTCACCACGCTCCTCGCCGACGAGCCGGCAGGCGACACCGTCCAGGCGCTGCTCGCGCTCCTGCCGCGCGTCCGGGGCGCGTTCTCCCTCGTCGTCCTCGACAAGGATCGGATCATCGGGATCCGGGACCCGCACGGATTCCGGCCGCTCGTGATCGGTCGGATCCGCGACGTCGCGTCGGCCGACGGTGATGCCGGCCCGTGGGCGACCGAGGGCGGCCGCGACGCGTGGATCGTCTCGTCCGAGACGACCGGCCTGGACATCGTCGGCGCCGAGTACGTCCGCGATGTCGAGCCTGGCGAGATGGTCATCCTCGAGCCCGGCCGCGAGCCGCGATCCGTTCGCTACGCGACCGCCGACCCGGCGCTGTGCGTGTTCGAGCTGATCTATTTCGCCCGGCCCGATTCCTACATGGAGGGCCGCAATCTCTACGAGGTCCGCCGGCGGATGGGGATGCAGCTCGCCGACGAGCACCCGTCGGCCACCGACCTCGTCATGCCCGTACCGGACACCGGCGCGCCGGCGGCCGCAGGCTACGCCGAGGCGTCCGGCATCCCGTTCCGGGAGGGACTGGTCCGCAATCGCTACACCGGCCGGACGTTCATCCAGCCCTCGCAGACGCTTCGCCATCGCGGGGTGACGCTGAAGCTGAACCCGCTCCGGGAGGTCGTTCGCGGGCGGAAGCTGACGGTTGTCGACGATTCGATCGTTCGCGGGACCACCACCAAGCAGATCGTGGCGCTGCTGCGGAAGGCCGGTGCCGAGGAGGTCCACGTCCGGATCAGCGCGCCGCCGATCTACCACCCCTGCTTCTACGGGATCGACACCCAGATCGCGACCGAGCTGATCGCGGCAACGAGCTCCGTCGAGGAGATCCGGGAGTTCATCGGCGCCGACACCCTCGGCTACCTGTCGATCAAGGGTGTCCTTGCCGCGCTCGAGCTGCCGTACGACCGGTTCTGCTTCGCCTGCTTCGACGGCCGCTACCCGGAGCCCGTCCCGTACGACGCGGCGAGCCGGAAGTTCATGCTCGAGGAGGGCCTGGTTGTCCGTGGCTGAGGCGGGCAAGGGCACCGCCTCGCGCGACGCCTATGAGCGCGCCGGCGTGAGCATCGCCGCCGGGGACCGAGCGGTCGCCCTCATGCGCGAGGCCGTCGAGTCGACGCGCCGCCCCGAGGTCGTCGGTGCCGTGGGTGGCTTCGGCGGCGCGATCTCGATCCCTGCCGGATATCGCGACCCGCTCATCGTCTCCTCGACCGACGGCGTGGGGACGAAGACCGCACTCGCGATCGCCCTCGGCCGGTGGGACACGATCGGCATTGACCTCGTGGCGATGTGCGCCGACGACGTCGTCTGCAGCGGCGCGGAGCCCCTGGCGTTCCTCGATTACGTGGCGCTCGGACGGCTCGAGCCGGATGCCGTCGCATCGCTGGTCGGCGGCGTGGCGGCGGGCTGCCGCGAAGCGGGCTGTGCGCTCGTCGGCGGCGAGACAGCGGAACACCCCGGCCTCATGGAGCCCGGCACGTTCGACCTGGCGGGCACCTGTCTCGGGATCGTGGAGCGCGCCGATCTGCTCGACGGGACGCAGGCGCGCGCTGGCGACGTCATCCTCGGGCTGCCGTCGTCGGGGCTCCATTCGAACGGTTTCAGCCTTGTCCGGGCGCTCCTCGCCGAGCGTGATATCCCCCTCGACCGGCCGTACCAGGAGCAGCTCGCGCTGAGCCTCGGCGATGCCGGCCGCGACGTCGCCGTCGCGAGCGAGCCCGAGCACGCCTTCGCGACCGTCGGCGAGGTCCTCCTCACGCCGACCCGGATCTACGCCCGGCGGGTGCTCGCGCTGCGGGCTGCCCTCCGCGCGGCCGGCCACGACCTGCGCGGCGTCGCCCACGTCACCGGCGGGGGTCTCCCGGGCAACGTGGCCCGGGTGCTCCCCCAGGATCTCGGCGCTCGCCTCGACCCCGCGCGCTGGACGATGCCCTCGGTCATGTGGCTGATCGGTGCCTGGGACGGCCTCGAAGAGGTGGAGCTCCGAGCGACGTTCAACGGCGGCATCGGGATGGTCACGGTCGTCGCTCCGGAGGCGGTTGACACGGCGCAGCGTGCGGAACCGGCCGCCGTCGTCATCGGCGAGGTCGTCGCGGCAGAGGCGCTCGGCGGCCGCTATGCCGAGGGCTTGCTCGAGCTCACGTGATACGCATTCCTCGTCGTCGCGGCGGGGCGTCTGCCCGCGGCTCGATCGCGGTCGGCGTGTCCGGCGCCGGCAGCAACCTGCGCGCGCTCGTCGCCGCGGCGGGGCGTGGCGAGCTCGGGGGCGAGATTCGGCTCGTCTTCGCGGATCGCAAGTGCAAGGCGCTTGAATGGGCCGAGGAGCAGGGGATCGAGACCGCGCTGATCCCCGGGCTGGGCTCGCCGGAGGCCGGGCCGCGCGGCGACGCCGATCGCGCGCTCGCGGAAACCCTTGCCGCGGTGGGCTCGGACGTGGTCGTGCTCGCGGGCTTCATGCGGATCGTCGGCCCGGCGACGCTCGCCGCGTACGCAGGCCGGATCGTCAACACCCATCCCTCGCTGCTGCCCGCGTTCCCGGGCTCGCATGCGGTCCGGGACGCGCTCGCCCATGCGGTCGAGGTCACGGGCTGCACGGTCCACCTCGTCGACGCGACGCTCGATGGCGGGCCGATCCTCGCCCAGGAGGCGGTTCGCATCCTGCCGGGCGACGACGACGTGTCGCTCCATGGGCGCATCAAGGCCATCGAGCATCGACTGCTGCCCCGAACCGTCGCCCTCCTCCTCGCCGGGGCCTTCGAGGTCGAGGGCCGTCGGGTTCGGCTCGATGCCACCACGGCCGATTCGGTCATGCCGGTTCCCCGACGGGCATTGCTGTCGGTCAGCGACAAGACGGGCCTCGCGGCGTTCGGGGCGGGGCTCGTCCGCCTCGGATTCGAGCTCGTGTCGACCGGAGGGACCGCTGCCGCGCTGCGGGCGGCCGGGCTGTCCGTCACAGACGTGGCGGACGTGACCGGCTTCCCCGAGATGCTCGACGGTCGAGTGAAGACGCTCGATCCGCACATTCACGCCGGAATCCTGGCCGATCGGCGCCGCAGCGATCATCGCGAGGCGCTGATTCGGGCCGCGATCGCACCGTTCGAGCTCGTGGTCGTCAACCTCTACCCGTTCGCGAACGCCGCGAACCGTCCCGGGATCGCGTTCGAGGCGCTCGTCGAGGAGATCGACATCGGCGGCCCGTCGATGGTCCGGGCCGCGGCCAAGAATCACGCCAACGTGGCCGTCGTGACCGACCCGCAGCGATACGACGCGATTCTCGCGGTGCTGGACGGAGAGGCCAGGCTCACAGCCGGTCTCCGAGCCGCGCTCGCCGTCGAGGCGTTTCGTCACACCGCGGCCTACGACGCGCGAATCGCCGCGGAGCTCCCGGGCCGGATGGCTGCCACGGGCCTCGAGCTGCCGCCGTGGCCGGGCATGCCCGGATCGGACGATCAGTACCCAGCCACGCTGACGGTAGGGCTGGAGAAGGTCGGGACCCTCCGCTACGGGGAGAATCCGCATCAGTCGGCGGCTCGCTACCGGCGGCCTGGCCCGCACGCGGAGCCGGGTCCGTTCGCCTCCGGGGAGCCGCCCCTCCAGGGCAAGCCCCTGTCCTACAACAACGTCCTGGATGCCGCTGCGGCCGCGGCCGTGGCGCGGGGGTTTCGCGGGCCGGGCTGCGTCATCGTCAAGCACACGAATCCCTGCGGCGCCGCGGAGCGCGCGGACCTGGTCGCGGCCTGGGATGCGGCCCTCGCGGCGGATCCGGTGTCCGCATTTGGTGGCATCGCGGCGGTCAACGGGACGGTCGGCGAGGCGCTCGCCCAGCGGCTGACGTCGATCTTCCTCGAGGTCGTCGTGGCGCCGGCATTCGACGACGCCGCCCGGGCGATCCTGGCCGCGAAGGCGAACCTGCGGCTCGTACTGGATCCGACGGTCGTGGTCGATGAGGCGGGTCCGTCCCGTGCACCCTCATCGACCGGCTCGATCCGCACAGCCGGCGGCGCGATCCTCGTCTCCCAGCCCGACACGCTGACCGACGATCCCGCAACGTGGCAGAGCGCGACCAAGCGGGCCCCGACGGCGGCCGAGCTCGCCGATCTCGACCTCGCCTGGCGCCTCGTCCGGGCGACGACCAGCAACGCCATCGTCCTCGTCCACGATCGCACGCTGATCGGCATGGGCAGCGGCCAGACGTCGCGCGTCGATGCCGCCCAGGCGGCCGTCGACAAGGCTCGCCGCTTCCTGCCTGATGCGCTGACCGGCTCGGCCTGCGCCTCGGACGCCTTCTATCCCTTCGCCGATGGCGTCGAGGTCTGCCTCGCCGCCGGGGTCGCCGCCTTTGTCCAGCCGGGCGGCTCCATCCGCGACGAGGAGATCGTGGGAGTCGTGGACGGCGCCGGCGCTACGATGCTCCTGACCGGCACGAGGCACTTCCGACACTAGGAGCGCGCGTGGGAATGCGCGCGGCAATCCGCGATCGCGAGGAGGCGGGATGAGCGAGCACTTGACGAACGAGGAGGTCGTGCGGCGCTACGCGACGAGCTCGGCTGAGCTCGACCTGGAGGCGATGGGTGCCCTCCGCCACCCGGATTGGTCGGTCGTCTGGCCGCAATCGGGCGAGCAGGTCCACAGCAGCGAGGCCTTCGCCGAGATCGTCCAGCACTACCCGGGCGGGCCCGCGCGGACCGAGATCACGCGCGTCGTCGGCGCCGAGGATCGCTGGGTCGTCACCGCCGGAAACACCGTGCTGAAGCTCGCCGGGAGCGGCGACTTCTGGTGGTCCGAGTGGCGGGTGGCCTACCCGGACGGCGCCGTCTACCTGTGCGTCGATCTCCTCGAGCTGTGCGACGCGCTGGTCTACCGTGAGACGGTCTACTGGGCCGCGCCCTTCGAGGCGCCGAACTGGCGGTCACCCTGGGTCGACCTGCCGCCCGCCTGACCCCCGAGGATCACGAATGGCCGACCGCTATTACCTGACGACCGCGATCGCCTACGCCAACAACCGCCCGGGCCTCCACACGCTGTACGAGGTCATCGGCGCCGACGTCATCGCGCGCTGGCACCGCATGAAGGGCGACGACACGCGCTTTCTGACCGGCACCGACGAGCACTCCGTGAACATCGCCCAGGAGGCCGCCTCGCGTGGCCAGGACACCCGGGTGTTCGTCGACGAGATGGTCGAGATCTTCCGGACGGCGGAGGACCTGCTCGAGATCGCCCCGGACCGCTTCATCCGGACGACGGATCCCGATCACGTCAGGGCGGCTCAGGAGATGGTCCGGCGGGCCTACGCGAATGGCGACATCTACCCCGGTACGTACGAGGGCTGGTACTGCCCGAACGAGGGGTTCAAGGCGACGAGCGACCTGCTCGAGACGGCGTCCGGCTGGAAGTGCCCCAACCACCCGAACGTCACCCTCCAGTGGCTCAGCGAGCGCAACTGGTTCTTCCGTCTGTCGGCCTACCAGGAGCGGCTCGAACGCTGGTTCGAGGAGCACCCAGATGCCGTTCAGCCCGACTACCGCCGCAACGAGATGCTCGGCTTCATCCGCCAGGGCCTCGAGGACTTCTCGATCAGCCGCGAGAGCGGGACAGGGCCCGCCTGGGGTATCCCGTTCCCGATCGGCGAGGATGGCCAGACCGCTCTACGCGAGGACGGCACCTGGGACCCCGAGGCGGGCACGATCTACGTCTGGTTCGATGCCCTCATCAACTACATCACCGGCGCGGGGTTCCCGGACGATCCGGATTCCTTCGCCAGATGGTGGCCGGCCGACCTCCATGTGATCGGCAAGGACATCGCCCGCTTCCACACGATCTTCTGGCCGGCGATGCTCTGGAGCGCCGGGCTGGAGGCGCCGCGGAATGTCTGGATCCACGGCTTCCTGACCGTCCAGGGCGAGAAGATGAGCAAGAGCCGCGGCAACTTCTTCGATCCCGGCGACATGGTCAGCGCGCTCGGAGCGGACGGGACGCGGTACGTGTCGCTCCGGGAGATCGCCTTCGACCGCGACAGCGACGTCTCCTGGGACAGTTTCATCCGCCGCTACAACGCCGATCTCGCGAACGACTTCGGCAACCTCGTCAATCGCACGATCACGATGGCCGGCCGCTATCTCGGCGGCGAACGGCCGGCGCCGAGGGACGCGGCGTCCTCGCCGCTCGCAGGACCCTGGGCCGCCACGCGGGCGGCCTACGCCACAGCCATCGAGACGTGCATGCTCCACGAGGCGCTCGTCGGCCTGTGGGCGTTCGTGGCGGCCGCGAACAAGCTCGTGGATGCCGAACAGCCGTGGGTCCTCGCGAAGGCCGCGGCCGCGGGCGATGCGGACGCCGAAACGCGCCTCCGCGGCGTCCTCGGTGACCTCGTCGAGGCGGCGCGGCTGATCGGGCTCGCCGCGGCCCCCTTCCTGCCCGGGACGGCGCCCCGGGTCAGCGAGCAGCTCGGCTTCGAGTACCTCTATGCCGCCGATGGCAACGGCGGCCCGCCCCTGCTCGAGGAGCTGGAGTGGGGACGCCACGCGGACGAGGCGGGCACGCTGGGGACACCGGTGCCGCTGTTCCCTCGCCTGGAGGTCGATTCGAGCCAGTCCTGATCGTCGATCAATCGGGGCCGCCGCACCCGCGGTCGACGCATCCCGGGAGGACGTCATGGCGCACGGCGAGATCAATCACATCGAGTTTCCGGCGGACGACGTCGAGCGGGCCAAGGCCTTCTACGGGGCCGTCGCGGGCTGGGAGTTCTCGGCGATGGACGGCGTGCCGGACTACTGGCTGTTTTGGACCTCCGAGGGCTACGGCGGCGCGATCGGCAAGCGCGGCATCTCGACAGGCCCGGCACTGCGCGACTACATCGAGGTCGACTCCATCGACGATACGCTCGCGGCCTCGGACCGCACGGGCGGAACCACGAAGGAACCCAAGACCGAGATCCCGGGAATGGGTTGGTTCGCTGTCGTCACGGACCCGGAGGGTAGCGAGATCGGGCTCTTCCAGGGCGCGAACCCCGGCTGACCACGGCTGACCTGGGCTGCGGCGGCCCGCCGGCGCCAGGTAGTCCGTACGATCAGGGCGTGCGCCTGGCCGATTCCCACTGCCACCTCCAGGCCGATCGGTTCGACGAGGACGTCGAGCTCGTCATCGGCGCGGCTCGGCTCGCGGGCGTCGAGCGGATCCTCGTTCCCGGCTGGGACCTCGCCTCGTCGCACGGGGCCCTGGGCCTCGTCGAGCGATTTCCGTGGCTCGATGCCGCGGTCGGCGTCCATCCCCATAACGCCGCGCCCCTGGATCCACGGGGCTGGGCCGAGATCGCCGCACTCGCCACCGACCCGCGGGTCGTCGCCATCGGCGAGACCGGGCTCGACTTCGATCGGGTCTTCTCGCCGATCGAGGACCAGCTCGCGAACCTGCGCCGCAACCTCGCGCTGGCGATCGAGCTCGGCAAGCCGGCGATCCTCCATGTCCGATCGGCGGCGGGCCGGCACGACGCCCAGGACGCACTGATCGCCGAGCTTCGGGAGGCCGGCTTCGGCGGTTCGAGCCTCGCCGCGACGTTCGCCGGCCCCGGGGCGGTCATCCATTCGTTCTCTGGCTCGGTCGACTATGCCCGGACCGTCCTGGACCTCGGCCTCGCGATCTCCATCTCCGGGCTTGCGTTCCGAGCGGGGGAGGAGCCGACCGCGGAGGTGGCCGCACTCGTTCCCCTCGAGCGCCTCCTCGTCGAGACCGATTCGCCGTACCTTTCGGCGCCTGGCGCACCGCGTCGCCGGAACGAGCCGGAATGGGTCCGGCTCACCACGGATTGGGTCGCCGAGCAGCGCGGAATCGCACCGGACAGCCTTGGTGAGGCCCTGGTCCACGCCTACGACCGGACGTTCCCGGCGTCCGTCGCGAGGCGCGGTTGACAGCGCCAACGGCCGGCTCCTACACTGCTAGCACTCTCACACCGAGAGTGCTAATCGCCCCCGATCCACAGGGCTAAACAGGTCCGGACAGGCGTCCGGCAGCGTGGATCGCGACCGCCGATAGGGCACTCGAACCAACAGCGACGACGACCGTTTCGGTCGTCCCAGGAGGAACACCTTGGCCACTGCCACGAAGACCGCCTCGAAGCTCCGCCCGCTCGGCGACCGCGTCGTCGTCAAGCCGACGGCTCGCGAGGAGATGACCAAGAGCGGGATCGTCCTTCCGGACACCGCCAAGGAGAAGCCCCAGGAGGGCAGCATCCTCGCCGTCGGCCCGGGCCGAATCCTCGATGACGGCAAGCGCGAGTCCATGGACGTCAAGGTCGGCCAGAAGGTCCTCTACGGCAAGTACGCCGGGACCGAGTTCAAGGTCGAAGAGGACGATCTCCTGATCGTCAGCCAGAAGGACATCCTCGCCATCGTCGAGGACTGACCGTCCTCGCGATCGGCACGCCGACAACCACCGACAACAGAGCTGGAGGGACTCCACCTTGGCAAAGCAACTGATTTTCGATGAGACCGCCCGACGATCGCTCAAGCGGGGCATTGACCGCCTCGCGGACGCCGTCAAGGTCACCATCGGCCCGAAGGGCCGCAACGTCGTCCTCGACAAGAAGTTCGGGTCGCCGACGATCACGAACGACGGCGTCACGATCGCTCGCGACATCGAGCTCGACGACCCGTTCGAGAACATGGGCGCCCAGCTCCTGAAGGAAGTCGCGACGAAGACCGACGACGTCGCCGGCGATGGCACGACAACCGCAGTTGTCCTCGGCCAGGCGATGGTCGCCGAAGGCCTCCGCGTCGTCACCGCCGGCGCCAACCCGATGGTCGTCAAGCGCGGCATCGAGAAGGCAGTCGAGACGATCGTGGCCGAGATCAAGCGCGTCTCGCGCCCGGTCGACTCCCGTGAGCAGATCGCGGCCGTCGCCGCCATCTCCGCCGCGGATCCTGAGGTCGGCGAGATCATCGCCGAGGTCATGGACAAGGTCGGCAAGGATGGCGTAATCACCGTCGAGGAAGGCCAGAGCCTGGGCCTCGAGAAGGAATACACCGAGGGCATGCAGTTCGACCGGGGCTATATCTCGGCGTACTTCGTGACCAACCCGGATCGGATGGAGACCGTTCTCGAGAACGTCGTCATCCTCATCACCGACAAGAAGATCTCGAGTGTCCAGGACATGCTTCCGGCCCTCGAGAAGGCCGTCCAGCTTGGCCGGCCGGTCGTGATCATCGCCGAGGACGTCGACGGTGAGGCGCTCGCCACACTCGTCGTGAACAAGCTCAAGGGCACGATCTCGGTCCTGGCCGTCAAGGCCCCGGGCTTCGGCGACCGTCGCAAGGAGATGCTCCGCGACATCGCCACCCTGACCGGTGGCACCGTCATCAGCGAGGAGATCGGCCGCAAGCTCGACTCCGTCACCGCCGAGGACCTCGGCAAGGCTCGCCGCGTCGTCGCCACCAAGGACGACACAACGATCGTCGACGGCGAAGGCTCGCCGGACCTCATCAAGGCCCGGATGACCCAGATCAAAGCGCAGATCGAGGACACGACCTCGGACTACGACAAGGAGAAGCTCCAGGAGCGACTCGCCAAGCTTGCCGGCGGCGTGGCCGTCATCAAGGTCGGCGCGGCCACCGAGGTCGAGCTCAAGGAGAAGAAGCACCGCATCGAGGATGCCCTCTCGACGACCCGCGCGGCCGTCGAGGAAGGCCTCGTCGCCGGCGGTGGGACCACCCTCCTGCAGGCCATCCCGGCGCTCGACAAGCTCAAGCTCGAGGGTGACGCGCAGGTCGGCGTCGATATCGTCCGCAAGGCCCTCGAGGCCCCGGCCCGCCAGATCGCCGACAACGCCGGGCAGTCCGGCGAGGTCGTCGTGGCCAAGGTTCGCGGCCTCAAGGCCGGCGAGGGCTACGACGCGCTCCGTGGCGAATACGGCGACATGTTCAAGAAGGGCATCGTCGACGCCGCCAAGGTGACGCGATCCGCCCTCCAGAACGCCGCCTCCATCGCCGCGATGGTCCTCACGACGGAGACGCTCGTGACCGACATCCCGGAGAAGGCGGCAGCCGGCGGCGGTGGCAACCACGGCCACGGCGGCGGCGGAGACATGGACTTCTAGGTCGATCTCAGTCCGAAAACCAAGAGCCCGGGCCATCGGCTCGGGCTCTTTGATTCGGCGGTGATGAGCCGCGAATACAATCCGACCGTGAGTCCCACCTCTCGCCGGCAGGCACGCGGCCGGCTCGTCGATGCCGCCCCGGAGGTCGAGGGGACCGCGTTCGAGGACGTCCCCGAGGCGCT
>JBBRNM010000050.1:0-15817 GCA_038230295.1 Candidatus Limnocylindrales bacterium | reverse complement strand
TTGCCGTCGATCGTCCGGCCGAGGACGTCGAAGACACGGCCGAGCGTCGCTTCGCCGACGGGGACCGTGATCGGACCACCGGTGTCGCGCGCCTCGATGCCGCGGGCCAGGCCGTCCGTGGTCGTCATCGCGACGGACCGAACCCAGTTGTTGCCGAGGTGCTGCTGGACCTCGCAGACGAGCGAATCCTGGCCCTCCCGCTCGATTTCGACAGCGTTGTAGATCGCCGGCAACTGGCCGGCCGGGAACTCGATGTCGACGACGGGGCCCGTGATCTGGACCACGCGGCCGGTTGCGGGTGCGTCCTTGCCCGCCTTCTTGGTGGCTGTGGCTGTGGCCATGATCGGTGTCGTCCTCCTGGTACCGGGTCGCCGTCAGCGCGCGCGGGCGCCGCTGGCGATCTCGATCATCTCGCGGGTGATGTTGGACTGGCGGACCTTGTTGTAGGACAGGGTCAGGTCGTCGATGAGCTCTTCGGCGTTCTCGGTGGCGTTCTTCATTGCCACCATACGACTCGATTCCTCGCTGGCCTTGCCCTCGAGGACCGCCTGGAACAGACGCGTCGCCACGTAGCGCGGCACGAGCTGCTCGAGGACTGCGCTCGCGTTGGGCTCGAAGATGAACTGGTTGCCCGGGATCCCCTCGGTGTCCTCCGCCGGCTGGATCGGCAGCAGCTGCTCGAGCACGGGCTTCTGGGCGAGGGTCGAGATGAAGCGGCTGTAGACGATGTCGATGCGGTTGAAGTCGCCCGCGATGTAGTCGTCGGTGAGGAGGCGGGCGAGCGGCAGGACGTCCGCGAACGCGGGCCGATCGCCGAACCCGGCGAAATGCGCCTCCAACGGCACGTGGGAGCGGCGCATCGCATCGCGGCCCTTTCGGCCGACCGTCACGACGGCCAGATCCCCTGAATGCTCCGTGATCTCGCGCGCCGCGAAACGCACCGTGTTCGTGTTCAGGGGCCCCGCGAGACCGCGATCCGTGGTGATGAGGACGAGCAGGCGCTTGCCCCCTTCCCGCTGGGTCAGGAGGGGATGATCCTCGGGGCCGAGCACGGCGGCGAGATCCGCGAGCACCTCGTCGATCTTCTCGCTGTACGGCCGTGCCGACAGGGTCGCGTCCTGGGCGCGCCGGAGCTTCGACGCCGCGACGAACTGCATCGCCCGGGTGATCTGCTTGATATTCCGAACGGCGCCGATCCGCCTCCGAATATCCCGCTGACTCGCCATCTAGGCGAGAAACGACTTTCGGAATTCGGTGATTGCCTCATCCAAGGAGGTCGCGAGCTCGTCGCTGAGGGCGCCCGATTCGGCGAGGTTCTTCAGGATGTCGGGCCGCTCGGTTTCGAGGAAGCGGTAGAACTGGATCTCGAAGTCCTTGACGCGGGGCGTCGGGACGTCGTCCAGCTGGCCCTTCGTGGCGGCGTACAGGATCGCGGTCTGCTTCTCGACCGGAAGTGGCTGGTATTGCGGCTGCTTGATGATCTCGGAGAGCTTCTCGCCGCGGGTCAGCTGGTCGCGAGTCGCCTTGTCGAGGTCGCTCGCGAACTGCGCGAACGCGGCCAGGGCGCGGTATTGCGCGAGGTCCAGCTTGAGCGGCCCGGCGACCTTCTTCATCGCCTTTGTCTGCGCGGCGGAGCCGACGCGCGAGACCGAGATGCCGATGTTCAGGGCGGGCCGCTGGCCGGCATTGAACAGGTCCGTCTCGAGGAAGATCTGGCCGTCGGTGATCGAGATGACGTTCGTCGGGATGTAGGCCGAGACGTCGTTCGCCTGGGTCTCGATGATCGGGAGGGCCGTCAGGGAGCCGCCGCCGTTCTCGTCGCTCATGCGTGCCGCCCGCTCGAGCAGGCGGGAGTGGAGGTAGAACACGTCTCCGGGATACGCCTCGCGGCCGGGCGGCCGGCGGAGCAGGAGGGCCATCTCGCGATAGGCCCAGGCGTGCTTCGAGAGGTCGTCGTAGACGCACAGCGCGTCCTTCACGAGCCTCCCGTCGACCTTGACGCCCTCCTCCATGATCTCCTCGCCCATCGCCACTCCGGAGTACGGGGCGATGTACTGGAGCGGGGCGGGATCTTCGGCGCCGGCGACCACGACGATCGTGTGCTCCATGGCGCCGTACTTCTCGAGCGTTGCCACGGTCTGGGCGACCGTCGAGAGTTTCTGGCCGATCGCGACGTAGATGCAGACGAGCCCCAGGCCCTTCTGGTTGATGATCGTGTCGATCGCGACCGCGGTCTTGCCGGTCTGGCGGTCGCCGATGATCAGCTCGCGCTGGCCACGGCCGATCGGAATCAGCGCATCGATCGCCTTGATGCCGGTCTGGACCGGCGTGTCGACGCTCTGGCGGACGATGACGCCGGGCGCGATCCGCTCGACCGGGCGGCGCTTCTTCGTCTCGATGGGACCCTTGTCGTCGAGCGGGCGACCGAGGGGGTCGACGACGCGGCCGAGCAGCGCCTGGCCGACGGGGACGTCGACGACGCGGCCGGTCGTCTTGACCGTGTCGCCTTCCTTGATGTGCGTGGCATCGCCGAGGATGACCGCGCCAACGGTCTCCTCCTCGAGGTTCAGGGCGAGGCCCATGACGCCGCCCGGGAACTCGAGCATCTCCGACGCGACCGCGCCGGCAAGGCCGTAGATCTGGGCGATGCCGTCGCCGACCTCGACGACGGTCCCGACGTTCCGGGCCTCGGTCTCGGCGTCGAACGAGTCGATCGCCGATTTGATGATGTTGATGATCTCGTCTGAGCGAATGGCCATGGGTTCTCCGTTCGGCTTGGCTTAGCGTGCGCCTGAGACGAGCTGCTCGCGGAGTCGCTCGAGGCGGCCGCGGACGCTGGCGTCGTAGAGGGTGTCGCCGATGCGGACGGTCAGGCCGCCGATCAGCGAGTCATCGACCTGGACCCGGAGGTCCACGGTCCGGTCGGTCATCTTGCCGACCTTCGCCTTGAGGGCGGCGGTCTCGTCGGTAGTGAGTGGCGCGGCGCTGGTGACGAGCGCCTCCACCACACCACGCTCGCGATTCACGAGGCGCCGGTACTCCGACAGGATCGCCGGCAGGCGATCGACGGCGCGACGGGTCGCGAGGAGCTTCACGAGCCGGGCCACCGATTCCGGCGCCTTACCTTTGAGCATCCGCTCGATGAGCGCCAGACGCCCGGCGAGGGGCGCCGCCGGGCTGTCGAGGAACGTCCGGATCCGGTCGTCCGCGGCGACCTGGGCGGCCACGTGGAGGCCCTCGGCCCAGGCGTCGACCGCGTCGTCCCGCTTGGCCAGCTCGAAGGCTGCCTCGGCATAGCGCCGAGCCGCCGTCGTCGATCGCGCCATTCAGCGCGCCCTCGCCCGCGCTGATCCGGCCCGGCGCCGCATTGTCATCAGTTCTTCTCGTCCGCGACCGGGGTTGATGCGAGGAACTCCTCGACGAGCTTGCGCTGCCGGGCGTCGTTCATCGATTCGCCGACGACCTTGCCGGCCGCGGCCAGCGCGAGGTCGGCGACCTCCGATCGGAGCTCCTGGAGCGCCTTCTGCTTCTCGCCTTCGATCTCATCGGTGGCCTTGGACCGCAGCCGCTCCAGCTCGGTGCGAGTCGCCGCGATGTCGGCGTCACGGGTTTCCTGGGCGATCTTCTGGGCACGAGCGAGGATCTCGTTCGACTCGCGGCGCGCCTCGGCAAGCGCGGCGAGCCGCTCCTGCTCCGCGCTCTCGCGATCTTTTTGCGCCTGCTCCGCGTCCTTGAGCCCCTGCTCGATCCGCGCCTGGCGGTCGCCGAGCATCTTCGCCACGGGCTTGAACGCGAACGTCCACATGAGCGCGAGGAAGACGGCGAAGTTCGTCGCCGCCACGATCACCTGGAACAGGTTGATCTGGAACAGCGTTTCCGCTGCGCTCATCGGAACGTCGCTCCGCCCGACGGCGGACACGAGGGCCAGAAGGTCCACGATCGCTACTCCGTGCGCGATCGGCTACTTGATGAAAATGGCCAGCAGGCCGACGACGATCGCGAGGACGCCGAGGCCTTCGGCGAACGCCGCGAGGATGATCGCGATGCCGCGGATCTGGCCCGCCGCGTCGGGATTGCGGCCGATCGCGGTCGCGGAGAGGCCGGCCAGGATGCCGATGCCGATGCCGGGGCCGATGACCCCGAGAGCGGCGAGTCCGGCGCCGATGTGCTCCATTCGAAACTTCCTCCTACCTGGATTTGGGCCCGCCGAGACGGCGGCTCAGTGGCTGGGCTGGAGGACGGACGATCCGCCCTCGATCTGGGTGATCGCCTCTTCGGCGATGTGGCCCTCCTCCTCGTGATGGCTCTCGATGGCGAGGACGATGAACATCAGCGTCAGCACGCTGAAGATGAGCGCCTGGATCGCGTTGAGCATGAGCTCGAGGGCGATCAGCAGGACCGGGATGAAGCCGATGGTGAGCGCGGTGATGACGCCGAGCGCCACCTCGCCACCGTAGATGTTGCCGAACAACCGCATCGACAGCGTGACGGGCTTCACGAACTCGAGCATCAGCTCGATGAGGCCCACGAACACCGCAATAATGCCCGCGCCGATGCCGTTCCGGAACTCGTAGAACGGGAAGAACTTGCCGAGGTAGCCGCCCACGCCGAGGTGGCGAAAGCCCTCGATATGGAAGATCAGGAAGCTGACGAGGGCCATCCCGATCGTGATGTTCACGTCGCTCGAGGGCGCCCGCAGCTGGTCGATCTTGCCGACCGGCGGCACCAGCCCGATCCAGTTGTCGAACACGATCAGCAGGAAGGCCCCGACGAAGATCGGGATATAGGGCTTGCCGGCCGGCCCTGCGAGACCGACGCCGAAGTCGCTCAGGAACTCGTACACGAACTCGAAGACGTTCTGGCCGCGACCGGGAATGAGCGTCGACGCCCGGATCATCAGGAACGACCCGACGACCACGACCGCCATGACGATCCACATCGTGAGCAGGGTCGAGCTGATGCTCGGATGGAACGTGATGAGGTCGGTGGCGCTCGGCGCCGTGGCCGGCGCGAAGTCGATCACCGTGTGGGGCGCCGGGAACTCGAGGCTGCTCTCGATGAAGCAGGCCGGGAAGGCGCAGGTATCGCCGGGAGCCCCGCCCCGCGGAAACGGCGGGACGGCGACGAAGGCGATGACGTCGAGGACGATGACGACGGCGATCAGGACCAGCCAGCGCGACGACGGCCGGCGGCGCGATGTCGCCGGCGGCGTCGATGCGGGGGTCTCCGCGACCGGCTCGGTCGCGCCCTGCTCGCTCGACACAATCCCTCCACATGGGGGAGCGCGGCCCATCGCCGCGCTCGTCTTGTCTCGATTGGCCCCGACGGCCCTACTCGATGGTTTTCAGAAACCGGCTCACGAGCCGGTAGATCATCACCGTGCCGGAGCCGGCACCGATCAGGAAGCCGACGATCACGAAGATCGGCAGGCTGCCCAGCTGCTCGTCGACCCAGCGGCCCGCGAGGATGCCGATCAGGGTCGTGACCAGGAGTGAAACACCGATCTCAGAGAAGAGGGCGGCATAGGCCCAGCCCCGGCCGGGTTCGATCACGCGCGACCTGGCAAAGCCCCGGGAGTATACCAGCCGATCCCGGACGATCCCCTAGCGAAGGGCCAGGAAACAGTCGACGTCGATCCGCCCGTCGCCGACCAGCACGACCCTAAGGGAGTGGCTTCCGAGCGCCGAGAAGTGCCGAGCCCAGATCACCCGGCGGTAGATCGTCGTCGACCGCGTCTCGGTGAAGGTGCCGACGAGGACGCCATCGACGTAAAGCCGAGCCGATCCGCGCGTGACGCTGATTGGCGCGACGAACCCGACGTCTCGCGCGGTGACGGTGAAGGTCGCGCTCTTGCCGCCACCGAACGCGTACTTCGTGTAGCCGCCCGAGTTCGATGCATTCAGCGGGGACTTCACCCACGTCCCGACGTACGTGATGAGCGCGTTCGTCTCCTCGTAGCGCGAAACGGCGAGGTTCTGGCCGTAGCGCCACGGCCCGATGTTGCCGTTCCTGTCGATGCCACGGACGCGGTAGTGATAGACGTGCCCGACGGTCACAAACGGGTTGATGCTTGTGGTCATCGGCGTCGCGAGTGCCTGGCTTGTCCACGTTCCGCCGTCGACCTGGGCCTGCACTTCGAACCGCGAGATGCCAACGCCCGCATCAGCGCCGGACCACGCGACACGGATCGCGAAGCTCGCACTCGTCATCGACAGGGCGGTGCGGATTTGCTGGTTCGGCGGAGAGACCACGGGCGGCGTCACGTCCTTCGTGACGTTGAGCGACACCGTGGCCGTGTCCTGCAGGCTCCCCCCGCTGTCCTGGATCGTGTACGTGAACGAGTCGGGGCCCAGGTAGAACGGGGTTGGGGTGTAGGTGATTCTCGTCCCAGCACTCGTGATGGCCACGCTGCCGTGGGAGGCGGTGCCGTGGGCGACGATCGAGAGCGTCTCACCGGTATCGGGCAGCGCGGTGTCATTCGCCAGAACGTTCAAGACGGTCCCCGGCGAGCTCTGGCCGACGACCAAGGACAGGTCATTCGAGGCGCTCGGCGGATCATCGACCGAGAGGACGGTGATCGAAACTGTGGCCGTCGCCGAGGTAAGGCCGTCGCTCGTGCTGTAGGTGAAGCTGTCGAAGCCGCTGTAATTGGCGTTCGGCGTGTACGTGAAACCGCCAGCCGCCGTGACACTGACCGCACCGTGGCCTGGATTGGTGACCTTCGACGCGGTCAAGGTGTCGCCGACATCGGCGTCCGTATCGTTCAGAAGCAGGCCGCAGTCGGTCCCCGGGGTGATCGTGAGGGTCTGGTCCTCGATGGCGATGTACTTCTTCGGCAAGCCCGTCACGCCATCCGCGCAGGATGAGTCGGGATCGTCGATCGCGACCGGCGTTGCGTCGACGGTGATCGACACCGTGGCGGGTTGCGAAATCCCGTCCGTCGCGTTGGTGACCGTATACGTGAAGGAGTCCGACCATTGGCCCGCAACCGGCGTGTAGAGGACGCCGGCCACACAGGTGGCCGGCGTGCCACCGTCACAGGTCATCGTGCCGGAGCTCCTGTCGAGGGTGCCGTGGGTGGGCCCACTCGTGACCGTGAAGTCGAGCGCGGGCAGGTCCTCCGTGCCGCTCAGCGTGATCGTCTTGGCGACCGCTTGGTTTGTCTGGACCGTCAGGTTCGCGGCAACGGGCGTGGCCGCGAATACGATCGAGGTGAACAGCAACCCGAGCGCGCCCACGCCGCCGAACACCGAAATGCGAAGGGCAAAACGTCGTCTCGTTCGCATTTGCGTCACCTATACACCTGGAACTGTCGGGAAGGCGTTGCGCGTATCCGAGCCCGCCGAGTTCGTCACGGTCAGGGTCACAGTGTAGGTAATGGGCGTGCTCACGGGATAGATGTGACTGACCGTCTTGCCGGTCCCTGTGGTGCCATCACCGAAGGTCCAGTGGTAGGTGCACGTTCCCCCGCAAACGGTGCCGGCGCTCGTGCAATTTGCCTGGAAGCTCCCCACCGCGACGGAACAGCTGGCCTGCGCGAGTGGCGCAGCCAGCGGCGTCGGCGCAGGGGTCGTATGAGGCGTTGGCGTCGGTGTCTTGCTTGGCGTGGGCCCTGGCGTCTGACCGGGCTTTAGCGTCGGCGTGGGCGTGGGCCGCGGCGTCGCCGGGGGAAGCGTGATCACCGGGATCGGGGTCGGGGTCGCGTCGAGGTGCAGGCTCGGCGGGACGACGGGACCGATCGTCGCCGGGCCGGGATCGGTCGGCGTCGGGGTCGGCGTCGGGGACGCGAGCGCGACGAGGCCGGTGTCCTCGGGGCTCGGCGAGCCCAGGGCAGACGCTGGATCCGACGGCAGCAGGAAGCGAGCAGCGAAGAGCGCCAGCACGACCCCGGTCAGGATCGTCGCCGAATCTCGCCAGAGGATGCGTCGGCGGGTCGTGCCGTAAAGGGCGGGTTCCGCCTGGCCGGCCTGCGAGCGACGCACCCGTGTCGCCGCCGTGGCCGGAACCCCGACCCGTGCCTCGACCTCCTCGTCGGTGAGAATTGGCACTGCTGCGACGCCCGCGGGGTCGCTCCCACCGAGCCGGGCCTCGATGTCCTCGCTCGATAGTTGCTGGGCATCGCGGTCGCCGTTCGGGCGGCGACCACCGAAGGAACGCGTCACGACCCGGCCTGGTCCTCGTAGGACGTCGACTCGAGCGCCTCGTGCTCGTCACGGGCGAGCGCGAACACGAGGATCCCGAACATCACGAGGGCCCCGAGGAACGTATAGACACCGGTTCCGGCGGAAACGAGCAGAGACACGAGGCCAAGCGTTGCGCAGATCCCGTAGATGAGCAAGACGGTTGCCCGATGCGATAGTCCCAGGTCGAGCAGCCGATGGTGGATGTGGCCCCGGTCGGGACTGAACGGCGATCGCCCCTGCGACAGGCGCCGGACGATGACCCAGAACGAGTCGATGATCGGCACGCCGAGCACGAGGAGGGCGACGACCACTTTTGCCGTCCCGAGGATCGAGAGCACGGCCAGCGTGTAGCCGAGGAACATGACGCCGGCGCTGCCCTGGAAGATGACGGCCGGGTGGAAGTTCCAGCGCAGGAATCCGAGCAGCCCACCGGCGAACACGAAGCACAGGAGCGCCACGAACGGCTGGCCGACCGTCTCGGAGAGGCTGAGGATTCCGAGTGTCACCGCGGCGATGAGGGCGATGCCGGACGACAGCCCATCAAGCCCGTCGATGAAGTTGATGCTGTTGATCATCCCGATGATCCAGACGATCGTGAAGGCGGCGGCCAGCGTGGCCCCGAAGAAGAACGGCGTCGGCCCGAACGGGTTCGTGATCACGGCGACGGTGATGCCCGACGCGACCGCAACCAGGGCGAGCGCCACCTGGCCGAGGGCCTGCCAGCGGGCCCGCAGGTCGAATCGGTCGTCGATCGCGCCGATGATCGCGGCGAGGGCAGCGCCGCCGAAGACGCCGACGAGCTGCGGCCTGACCGCATGCGGATCGGGCGCGCCGGGGATGGCCGTCCCGAGAAGTGCGAGCGTCCCACCAATGAGGACGAAGGCGATCATCACCGCAACGCCGCCACCACGCGGCAGCGGCCGGCGGTTCACCCGCCTCGGGCTGGGGTGGTCGAGGATGCCGCGACGCCTGACGAAGCGGCGGATGGCCGGGGTCGAATAGAGCGCGATCAACGCCGCCAGGACGAACGCCACGATGATGACGGGGATCGCGGCGATCGCGGTCGGCGAGAAGCTCACCCGGCGGCCTCGCCGAGCCCGGGGACCGGGAATCGATCGACGATGTCGGTCACCTCGGCGGCAAGGGCGGCGCCGGTGGCCGGGTCGTCGCGTCGGGCGATCGCATCGGTGATCAGGCGAGCGATGGCTCGCATCTCCTCGGTCCCGAAGCCGCGGGTGGTCGTCGCCGGGGTCCCGAGTCGGATCCCCGAGGAGGTATTCGGCGGCAGCGGATCGAACGGGATTGCGTTCTTGTTCACGGTGATCCCGATCACGTCGAGGAGTGCCTCCGCCTCTTTGCCGGTCACCCCGAGGGGCGTCACGTCGACGAGCATCAGGTGGTTGTCGGTGCCACCCGAGACGACCCGAGCGCCGCGTTCGGCCAGCGCGGCGGCCAGGACCGCCGCGTTCTCGACCGTCCGGCGCTGGTCTTCGCGGAAGGTCTCGGTCGCGGCGAGGAGCAGGCCAACCGCCTTGCCAGCGATCACGTGCATCAGCGGGCCGCCCTGGACGCCAGGAAAGACCGCCTTGTCGATCTGCGCGGCGAGCGTGGTCTTGACCATCGGGAAGTCGTCGCGCGAGACCGCCTCGGGCAGCTCGATCCGGCTGAAGATCAGCCCGCCGCGGCCACCGCGAAGCGTCTTGTGCGTGGTCGTCGTGACGATGTCGGCGTGGGGGAAGGGGCTCGGATGGACGCCCGCCGCGATCAGCCCGGCGAGATGGGCCATGTCGACGAACAGCAGCGCCCCGACCCCGTGGGCGATCTCGGCCATGCGCTCGAAATCGATGATCCTCGGATAGGCCGACGCGCCGGCGACGACGACCTTCGGTCGAACCTCCCGGGCGATGGCCTCGAGCGCGTCGTAGTCGATCCGCTCGGTCTCGCGATCGACGCCGTACGCGTGGACCTCGTAGAGCCGGCCGGAGAAGTTGACGGGCGAGCCGTGGGTGAGGTGGCCGCCGTGGGCCAGGTTCATGCCGAGGATCCGGTCACCCGGCTGGAGGACGCTGAAATACGCGGCCATGTTGGCCTGCGCGCCGGAGTGGGGTTGGACGTTCACGTGCTCGGCACCTGGAAAGAGGTCCAGCGCCCGCCGCTGGGCGAGACGCTCGGCGATGTCGACGTACTCGCAACCGCCGTAGTAGCGCTTCCCGGGCAGGCCCTCGGCGTACTTGTTCGTCAGCCACGAGCCCTGCGCCTGCATGACCGCGGCAAACGTGTAGTTCTCGCTTGCGATCAGCTCGATCTTGTCGTGCTGGCGCCGCTTCTCCAGGAGCATGGCGTCCCAGAGCTCGGGGTCGACCTCGGCCAGGGTGGCCCAACCGAGGCCACGCGCGGGCGCCTGCGCCATGTCCAGACCCTCCTCACGAAACGCGGAGATCCTATCTTCCCACGGGGTCATGCGGCCCGGCAGCACCGAGCGCAGCTGTCGCCAGCGCCGCGGCGATCTTGTCGGCTGAGATGGCGCCGTCGCGCAGGATCCTGGGCGTCTCGCCACTCACATCGACGACGGTCGACGGCCTTGGGCCGCGCGCTGGACCGCCGTCGAGGACGAGGTCCAGGGCGGCGCCGAGCTGGTTGAGCACGTCCCGAGCGTCGCGAGCCTCGGGCTCGCCCGAGCGGTTCGCGGAGGTCGTCGGCAGCGGGCCCACCGCGGCGGCGAGCGTGCGCGGCGTCGGGTGATCGGGGACGCGCAATCCCACGGTCCCGGTGCCCCCAGGGACGTCGCCCGTCGCCAGCGAGAGCGCGGGCACGGCATCGCCACGCCGTCGAACGACCAGGGTGAGCCCGCCGGGCCAGAATGCGTTGGCGAGCGCCTCACCCGCCGGACCGAGCGTCCCGAGCTCCGCTGCCTGGTCGACATTCGCGAGCAGCAGCACGATTGCGCGGTCCGGCGGGCGCCCCTTGGCGGCGAACAGCCGGGCGAGGCCGCCCTCCGTTCGAGACGAGATGGCGATGCCGTAGACCGTGTCGGTCGGGAAGGCGACGAGGCCGCCGGATTCGAGGATACGGGCCGCTTCGGCGCGACCGTCGGGGCCGTCGGCGAGGAGCCGGGCGACCATCAGGCTACGCGACGGATGCGGGCGACCCGGGCGACCCGTGGCAAGCCCCCGAGGTCGGGCTCGACGACGCAGGTCCAGCCGGGCAGGTGCTCGGCCACGGCCGCGACGATGGCCTCGCCCTGGTCGCCCCCGATCTCGAGGAATGCGGCGCCATCGTGGGCAAGCGCCACGGCCAGCTGGTCGAGCAGCCGACCGATCACCGACAGCCCGTCGGGCCCACCGTCGAGGGCTCCGGGCGGCTCGAATGTCGTCGCGGCTGGCAACCCGGCCATCGCGTCGCTTCGGACGTAGGGCAGATTGGCGAGGACGACGTCCCACGGTCTCGGGTCGGTCCCGGGAACGAGGTCGGCGACGTCGAACGCGATGCGATCCCCGACGGCGTGGGCCACGGCGTTCTCCTTCCCCAGCTCGAGGGCGTCGGGCGCGACGTCGACGGCAGCGATCTCGACCGAATCGAGCATCCGGCGTCTGCGCAACAGGATCGCGAGCGCGATCGGGACGATGCCCGAACCGGTCCCGACATCGAGCACCCGCAGCGGCGGCGTCCCGCTTGGGCGCGGCGCCGAGACGAGCCGTCGAACGATCTCGAGCTCGGCGAGATCGACGAGGAGCTCGGTCTCCGGCCGCGGGATCAACGCCCGGGCGTCGCTCCCGAAGGCGAGCCCGTGGAACTCCTTGGCCCCGCGGATGTAGGCGACGGGCTCGCCGGCTTCGCGCCGCTCGAGCGCTTCGAGAAACCGCTTCGCAGAGCCCTCACCGACGGGGGCCTCGGGATGCGCGACCACTCCCGTCCGGTCGATGCCGAGGATGTGGCCGAGCAGGAGCTCCGCATCCAGCCGCGCCGTCTCCGAGCCGGCGGACCGGAGCCGCGGGACGGCCTCGGTGAGGAGGCCCTCCACGGTCGCCACGCCGGGTCAGCCGGCCGACGCGGCGTCGCCGCCGTCGGTCAGCTCCGAGAGCCGCTGGGCCTGGTCCGTCGTGATCAGCGTGTCGATGAGCTTGTCCAGCTCGCCATCGAGGAGCCGCGGCAGGTTCGAGACGTTGAGGTCCACGCGGTGGTCCGACACGCGGTCCTGGGGGAAGTTGTAGGTCCGGATCTTGTCGGAGCGATCGCCCGCGCCGATCATCGAGCGTCGCGCCGCGGAGTCGGCCTCGCGCTGGCGCTGGCGCTCGGCGTCCTTGAGGCGGGCGCGGAGCACCGTCATCGCCTTGGCCTTGTTCTTGTGCTGGCTCTTCTCGTCCTGGATCTCGACGACCAGCCCGGTCGGGAGGTGGGTGATGCGAACGGCGGAATCGGTCGTGTTCACCGACTGGCCGCCCGGTCCGGACGAGCGCTTCACGTCGATCCGGAGGTCCTTCTCCTCGTCGATCTCGATCTCGTGCTCCTCGACCTCGGGCAGGACGACGACCGTCGCCGTCGAGGTGTGGATCCGGCCGGAGGACTCGGTCGCAGGAACGCGCTGGACGCGGTGCGTGCCGCCCTCGAACTTCAGGCGCGAATAGGCGCCGTCGCCGGCGATCTCGACGATCGCCTCCTTCACCCCGCCGATCCCCGTCTCGTGCTTGCTCATGAGCTCCGCGTGCCAGCGGTGGCGCTCGGCGTAGCGCAGGTACATCCGGAGCAGCTCCGACGCGAACAGGGCCGCCTCCTCACCGCCGGCCCCGGCCCGGATCTCGAGGATCACGTTGCCGTCGTCCGCGGGGTCTCGCGGGAGCAGGAGCACCTTCAGCTCGTCGATGAGCCGCGTTTCGTCTGCCTCGAGGCGCTCGATCTCGTCGCGAGCCATGCCCTTGAGCTCCTCGTCGGTCTCGCCATCGCGCATCTCGCGGGCGCCCGCCAGCTCGCGGCGGGTCTCCTCGAGCCGCCGGTACGCCTCGACGACCGGCTCCATCCGCGAGAGCTCGCGACCGAGGCGGCGGATCGCGTCTGGGTCGGTCGAGGTCTCGGGCCGGGCGAGCTCCGCCTGGACCTGGTCGTATTGCCGGGCGACCTCGTCGAGCTTGTCGTCGAGCTCGCTCATGCCGCCGCGACGGCGGCCGGGTCGGGGTCGAGTCGGTCGCGCTCGGGCAGCTCGGAGCCGTCGGGCACTGCCTCGCCGTCCGCCGTCAGGGCCTGCTCCATCGACACGATCGCCACCTCGATCTGGTCGTCCGTGGGCTCTTTCGTGGTGATCATCTGGACCAGGATTCCCGGCCACATGATCGCTTTGACGATGGGGTTCGAGCGGTGGCGCGCGCCCCATCGCAGGAGCTCGTAGCCGACCGCGGCGATGACCGGGATCAGCAGGATCCGGCTCGTGACCATGACGCCGATGCTCTGGCGCCCGACGAGGCTGAACGCGACGATGGAGAGGGCGATGACCACGACGAGGAATTCGGTGCCGCACCGGGGATGGGCGGTCGGGTAGCGCCGGACGTTCGCCGTCGTGAGGGGATCACCGGCCTCGAGAGCGTGAATGGTCATGTGTTCGGCGCCGTGGTACTGGAACACGCGCCGGATCTCGGCGGTTCGCGAGATGAACGCCAGGTAGGCCAGGAAGATCGCGACCCGGATCAGCCCCTCGACGAGGTGCTGGACCCAGGCCTCCTGGATGTTCGCGGTCGTGACGCTCGCGACGAACAGCGGGAGCAGGAAGAACACCCCGATCCCCGCGAGCAGCGTCAAGCCCAGCAGCAGCGCCACCGACCCGCGCCCGAGCTCGACGCCCTGCTCGCTGGCCTGGATGTTCGCGCTCCGGATCAGCCAGCGCGTGCCGACGACCAGGGTTTCGTACAGCACGATCAGGCCCCGGACGAGCGGCGCCCGCGCGAAGCGCCAGCCGTGGGGACCGCTGTTCAGCGGTTCGGAGGCCCAGACGATTCGGCCGTCCGGGTGCCGGAAAGCCACCGCGATTGCATCGCGCCCCCGCATGAGGACGCCCTCGATGAGGGCCTGGCCGCCGTAGCTGAATCGAGCCATTGGGCGAGTCTAATCCGTGCCGCCCCCGCTCCCGAGCTCAGGCGCCGGCGCGAACCTGGCGCTCGAGGCGCTTCTGGAAGCGTTCGACCTGGCCGGCCGTGTCGATGATCGTCTGCTTGCCCGTGTAGAACGGGTGGCAGTTGCCGCAGACGTCGACGCGGAGCTCGGGCCGCGTTGACCCGACGGTCCATTCGGTGCCACAGGAGCCGCAATGGACCTTGGCTTCGAAGTACTTGGGATGAATGTCTGGCTTCATGCGGTCTCAACGGGAACGACCCGTACGCGTTTCTTGCTCTTGGTGGCAAATTCGAACTTGACGTGGCCCGGGATCGTGGCGAAGACCGTGTAGTCGCCGCCGAGACCCGTGCCCTCGCCGGACAGGAACGTCATCCCTCGCTGGCGAACGATGATCGAGCCGGCAGGAACCAGCTGGCCGTCACCGGCTTTGATCCCGAGTCGCTGACCTTCGCTGTCGCGGCCGTTCTTGACGCTGCCGCCGGCCTTCTTGTGCGCCATCAGCTGTCCTTCTTCGTGGTGCCGCGCTTCGGCGCGGCCTTGGTTGCGGGCTTCGGCGTGGCCTTCGTTGCGGGCTTCGGCGCGGCCTTGGCCCTGGCCGCCGACTTTGCCGGGGCCTTCGACGATCGAGTCGTGGGCGAGGCGGTCTTCGCACCGGCGGCAGGCTTGGCGGTGGTCTCAGGGGTGGCGGGCTTCTTCGCGGTCGTCTTCTCGGCGTCGGCCTTGGCCTCGTCAGCCTTGGCTGCCCCGCGCTTCGCGGGAGCGGCCTTCTTGCCGGATGCCGCCTCTGCCTTCTCGGGCTTGCTGTCGGCCGTGAGCTTCGCCGCGAGGGCTGCATCGGCGGCGGCCTGGCGTCGGGCGGTGGCCTCGAGCTCGACGCGCTCGGCCTGGCGGACCTTGTCGGCTTCAGCCTTCTCGTCGGCCGCGCTCTTGCCGTTGAGGACGATGTCGCTGATCCGAAGGATCGTCAGCTCCTGGCGATGGCCCTTCTTGACGCGCCGGCGGGCCTTGGGGCGGTACTTGAAGCTGATGAGCTTCTCGCCCCGGTCACGGCGAACGACCTCGGCGGCCACCGACGCGCCTTCGACGATCGGGCGGCCGATCGCTGCGGTATCGCCGTCGGCTACGAGCAGGATCCGCTCAAGCTTGATGGAATCGCCGGCTGCGCCGTCGAGGAGCTCCACCTCGAGCTCGGTGCCAACCTCGACGCGGTATTGCTTCCCGCCGGTTTCGATGACTGCGTACATGGATCCTCTGGGCACCGCGTGGGCACCGCTTGCGGTCGCGCGGAGTCGGACCGCGGCCTGTGGACAGGAAATTGCACCCCAAACCTGGTGGGGCGCGAAGAGAAATTGTACGGCCGAGCGCGTCTGAGCGTCAACGGCCGCTGGGGCGTCGTGTGAACGGACAGCGATTCTGTCCAAGTTAAGGGGACAGCGACTTTGTCACCCTCGGTCCCATGGAGACGAGGGAGGCGATCACGTTGGATACCCGAGCCCAGCAGCGCCTGGTGGTGCTGACCCATGTCCTGGCCGGCG
>JBBRNM010000049.1:0-16367 GCA_038230295.1 Candidatus Limnocylindrales bacterium | reverse complement strand
CTTAGGGACGGCGCGAACTGAACGAGGCGCCGCAGCCACCGCCCTACAATCCCGGCGATGGCGACCTATCTCGATCATGCCGCGACGACGCCGCTTCGGCGCGAGGCGCTCGACGCGATGCTGCCGTTCCTCGGCGCCGAGTTCGGGAATCCGAGCTCGCCCCACGGCTTCGGGCGTCGCGCCCGGGCGGCGCTCGATGAGGCTCACGAGCGGATCGCCGCGCAGGTGGGCACGGGGCCGCGCGAGATCGTCATCACGAGCGGCGGCACGGAGGCCCTCAACCTCGCGCTGAAGGGCGCCGCCTGGGCCGGCAAGGTCCGCGGCCACCGGATCATCACCAGCAGCGTCGAGCACCACGCGGTCCTGCATCCGCTCCGCCAGCTCGAGAAGTTCGGGTTCGAGATCGTCGAGCTGCCGGTCGATCGGTACGGTCGGGTCGATCCGGACCAGGTCGAGGCCGCGATGACCGACCGAGTCATGCTCGTCGCGATCCAGCAGGCGAACAACGAAGTTGGCACGATCCAGCAGATCGCCGAGATCGGCGAGGTCGTCCGGGCGAAGGGCCCGAAGGGCTGTCTGTTCGCGGTCGATGCCATCGCCGGGGCGCCGTATCTCCCGATCGATGTCGAGGCCATGGGCTGCGACCTGCTGGCGATCGCCGGTCACAAGCTCGAGGGGCCCAAGGGTTCGGGGGCGCTCTACATCCGAAAGGGCACGCACCTGCTCTCGCAGCAGCAGGGTGGGACGCAGGAGCGGTACCGCCGCGCCGGCACCGAGGACGTTGCCGCCGCGGTCGGCATGAGTGTCGCGTTCGAGCTCGCCGTATCGGAGCGCGACGCGACCGCGAGGCGGCTGCGCAAGCTCCGGGATCGGCTGAAGAGTGCCGTGCTCGCGGTCGACGGCGTGGAGCTCTCGGGCCATCCGAAGGAGCGGCTGGCGTCGATCCTTTCGATCGTCGCCCGCGACACCGACGGCGCGGCCGTCGTGATCAAGCTGGATCTCGCGGGCGTGGCCGCGTCCGTGGGCTCGGCCTGCACGACCGGCTCGACGGATCCGTCCCACGTCCTGACCGCGATGGGCTACCCCGACGACGAGGCGCGCGGATCGCTGCGAATCTCGCTGGGTCGGACGACGACCGACGCCGAGATCGACGAAGCCATCCACCTCATCCCGAGCGTCCTCGCCGGGGCGCGAGCGGGCGCCGCGACGATCGCGGCAGACCCGCTCGGCCAGGGCCAGGGCCAGGCCGCCTCGAGCGCTGTCGCAGGCGCGGCTCGATGACCCGGACCCTCGTCGCGATGTCGGGCGGCGTCGATTCATCGGTCGCGGCCGCGCTGCTCACCGAGCAGGGCCACGACGTCGTCGGCGTCTGGATGCGGCTGCACGACGTGGCGGACAGCGTCTCGGAGTTCAAGAAGAGCTGCTGCTCGCTCGATGCCGCCGACGATGCCCGGCGCGTTGCCGGCCAGCTCGGCATCCCGTTCTACGTGATGAACCTCGAGCGCGAGTTCGGCGAGGGCGTCCTCGAGCCGTTCCTCGGCGCCTATCTCGACGGACGGACGCCGAGCCCCTGCACCGACTGCAACACGACGGTCAAGTTCGGGGCGCTCCTCGGTCGAGCCCGGCACCTCTACGACTGCGACGCGGTCGCGACCGGCCACTACGCCCGGCGCGAGGTCGGCGCGGACGGCCAGGCGCAGCTCCTCCGGGCCCGCGACCAGGACAAGGATCAGACGTACTTCTTGTACGGGCTTCGGCAGGAGCAGCTCGTGGACGCGCGATTTCCCCTCGGCGAGCTCACGAAGCCCGAGGTGCGGACCGTGGCTCGCGACCTCGGCCTCGCGACGGCCGACAAGCCCGAGAGCCAGGGGATCTGCTTCATCCCCGACGGCGATGTCCGCGGGGCGCTTCGGACCCGCGGCGGCTGGTCGCCCGAGGCCGGGCCGATCCTTGACACGGACGGCGCGCTGGTGGGCGAGCACAGCGGCGCGGCGGGCTACACGGTCGGCCAGCGCCAGGGACTCGGCGTCTCGCTCGGCGAGCCGCGCTACGTGTCCCGGGTGGATCCGCGGTCGAACACGATCACGCTCGCCCGCCGCGAGGACCTCG
This sequence comes from Candidatus Limnocylindrales bacterium, assembly GCA_038230295.1. Taxonomy (GTDB): domain Bacteria; phylum Chloroflexota; class Limnocylindria; order Limnocylindrales; family CSP1-4; genus UBA5189. The sequence continues at coordinate 14,258 of JBBRNM010000049.1, read as the reverse complement.
AGACGACGACGATCGCCCTCGGCGACGTCCGGTCCATCGACGCGGAAGCCCCTGCCGCCGAGTTCCGAGCCGAGGTCCGTGTGCGCCATCGCGGCGCGCTCGTGCCGGCGACCGTGCGACCCACCGGCGACCGATGGCTCGTTGAGACCGACACGCCGGTCTGGGCCGCGGCGCCTGGCCAGGCCGCCGTCCTCTACGACGGCGAACGATGCCTCGGCGGCGGCCGGATCGCGGCCGCGTGATCGGGCCCGCCGCGTGATCGGGCCCGCGGTCGTCCTCGCGGCGATCCTGGCGGTGTTCCATGTTTCGGCTTATGTGTTCATTCGCGGCAGTGCCGGCAATCGGCTCCCCTGGCTCCTCGTCGGCGCCTTCCTCGGGGCGTGGGCCGGCGACGCGCTCGGCGGCCGGGTGAACATCGACCCCGTTCGGATCGGCGATTTCCACGTCATCGCCGCGTCGATTCTCGCCTGGGTGGCAATCGGCCTCGTCGCGGTCCTCTCGATCCTCGGTCCGGATCGACGCGTCGAGCCGGGAACTCCCTCGTGAACCCGTTTCGCCGAAAGCGAACCTCGATCGTCGACGCGATCTCGGAGCGCTTCTCTGGAAATGAAGACCGACCCTCGTTCGTCCGCGGCTTGGCGCTCGGCGCGCTCGTCGGAGCGGCGATCGCCGGCTCGACCCTCTGGAATCGCTGGCGGTCGCGACGGACTGGCGCCGGGCCCTCCGACAAAGGCCCGACCTCGCCGCCCTGACGGTTGTGCGGCGGGGGCCCGATCTCGCGATTCACCGCGCCGCATGTTGTCGCGACGGCCGCTGCAGCGTCGTGGTACCCGGATGGCGCCGAGTTCGGGAGGGGTGACGCAAGCGACCCCAGCGACCCGCATCTGGGGGACGCTGCGTCCGATGTGCAACGTTCCGGCGAGTCAGGCGTTGCAGAGAGCGTGGACACACGGCAGGGGCTGGTCACCGAGGCCGGGCAGGCAATGCCCACTGGCGACCACGTCGGGGCCGATGTGTCCATTGATGCGGCCTAGGCGGCCCATCACCGCGAACTGTTTTCGTTCCTGGTTCGCTCCACTCGAGACGTGAGCGAGGCAGAGGACCTCGTCCAGGAGACATTTCTCCGCCTCACCCGTGAAACGCGTGCCGGCCGGTCACCCGCTCAGGTTCGCGCGTGGCTCTATCAGGTCGCGGCGAATCTCGCCGTGAGCCGCTCTCGTCGCCGATCGACGGCACTTCGCTGGTTGGGCCGGTACGGCCCCGCGGAGCACCTGTCGTCGATCGGCGGTTCGCCGGAGGCCGGGTTGATCAGTCGCGAACGGTCAGCGGAGATCGAGAAGGCCCTGGCCGGTCTGGCCGCCGATTAGCGGCTCGGCTTGCTCCTCGCCGCGCAAGGGTTCAGCGGGCGGGAGGTCGCGGAGGCGATCGGTCGATCCGAGCTCGCCACCCGGGCGATGCTCTGCCGCGCCCGGTTGCGCGTCCGAGCGCTGGTCCAGGAGGCGGCACAGTGAGCACTTCGCACAACCGGTTCCTCGAACTCGCCGCGGCGACCATCGACTTCGAGCTGTCGCCGGTCGAGCGGGCGACGCTCGATCGACACCTCGCAACCTGCACGACCTGCCGCATGGCCGCCGATGTGCTGCGTGCGGACGCGCGAGTGATTGCCGCACTTCCGCTTCTGCCGGCGCCCGCGCTTCGCTCTGGGGTCGTGTTCGGATCATCGCTCCAACGTGGATCGCGTCCATCGACGGTCCGCTTCCTGGCGATTGCCGCGGTCATTCTCGTCTCGGCGGTCCTCGGCGCGGGCGTGGTGCTGCAGCCAACGCCATCGCGTTCGACCCCGCCGAGCAGCCCGAGCCCGAGCGCGCCGGCTGCGCCGACCCGTCTGCCGACGTGGAATCCGACCGCAGCCATGCACTAGGTTCGTGGGGGTGATCTGACTGCGACCCTGCTGCCAAACGGCCGGGTGCTGGCGACGGGAGGTTCGGCGTCCAACCTGCTCGCGACGCCCGAGATGTACGACCCGGGCACTGGGAGCTGAGCGAGTACCGCTCTCGACCTTCAGGACGGCCGTCGCGCTCGGCTACCATTCCCTCGCCATGTCGACCGTCTCGCCGGAGCGCGATCCGCGCATCCGGTCGCTCCCTGCCGCCGAGATTCGCAGCCGGTTCCTCGAGTTCTTCGTGGAGCGCGGTCACATGGTCGTGCCGAGTGGCAGCCTCGTTCCCGCCGGCGACAACACGTTGCTGTTCGTCAACTCGGGGATGGTCCCGTTCAAGGACGCCCTGACCGGCGCGGAGAAGCGGAGCTACACCCGGGTAGTCAACTTCCAGCGCTGCCTCCGCGTCGCCGGCAAGCACAACGACTTCGAGGAGGTCGGCCGCTCGCCGAGCCATCACACCCTCTTCGAGATGCTCGGCAACTGGAGCTTCGGCGACTACTTCAAGCGCGACGCGATCCACTGGGCCTGGCAGTTCATGACGAAGGACCTCGGGATCCCGGGTGACCGCCTTGCCGCCACGGTCTACTCGACCGATGACGTTGCCCACGATATCTGGAAGAACGAGATCGGCCTGCCTCCCGAGCGTCTCGTCCGCTGGGGCGACTTTCCGAACGGCGACGAGAAGAACTGGTGGCGGATGGCCGATATCGGCCCGTCGGGCCCGTGCTCGGAGATCCATTTCGATCGCGGTCCGCAATTTAGCGAGGGCGACTTCTGCGTCCCGGACCACTCCGAGTTCTGCCCCCGCTGGCTCGAGGTCTGGAACCTCGTGTTCATGGAGTTCGAGCTCCACCCGGATCGGTCGCTCACGCCGTTGCCGGCGCCCGGGATCGACACGGGCATGGGCCTCGAGCGGATCGCGAGCGTGGTCCAGCAAGTGCCTTCGAACTACGACACGGACCTCTTCGCGCCGATCCACGCCCGGATGCGCGAGCTCCTCGGGCACGACCCCGACGCCTTCGAGGCGGAGCGCTTCAGCTACCAGGTCATCGCCGATCATTCGCGGGCCATCACGTTCCTGCTCGCCGACGGCGTCCTGCCCTCGAATGAGGGCCGCGGCTACGTGACCCGCCGGATCCTGCGGCGCGCCGTCCGACACGGCCGGATCCTCGGCCGGAAGGAGCCGTTCCTTGCCGAGACCGCCAAGGTCGTCATCGAGTCGATGAGCGACTTCTATCCGCTCCTGCGCGACAACGAGGCGTCGATCCTCGGCGCGATCACCCGTGAGGAGACGCAGTTCGCGCGGACCCTCGAGTCGGGCACCGACCTCCTCGAGGAGGCCCTCATCCCGCTTACTTCGAACGATCGGCAGATCGGGCTCAAGGCGGACGACCTGCCCGCGGATGCCCCACAGATCCCAGGTGAGGTCGCGTTCAAGCTCCACGACACGTTCGGGTTTCCGATCGATCTCACGGTCGAGCTGGCGGCCGAATACGGCGTCGCCGTCGATCGCGGTGGCTTCGAGGAAGCCCTCGCCGAGCAGCGTGATCGGAGCCGCTCCGGCAAGAAGGCCGAGTTGGCACGGGATGCCGAGCTTGCTTCGCTCTACCAGTCGATCCAGGGGCAGGTCGGCGACACGACCTTCCTCGGCTATGACGCGACGACGGCCGATGCAATGGTCCTCGCGATCCTGCGCGACGGAATCGAATACAAGGAGCTCCAGGCGAAGGGCGACGAGGAGCTCCGGACACCAGCCGCCGCGTCGGCCGAAATCGTGCTCGATCGGACGCCCTTCTATGCCGAGGGCGGCGGCCAGGTCGGGGATCGCGGGGTCATCCGCGACAGCGACGGAACGGCCCTCTTCGAGGTGGAGGACACGCAAAGGCCCGTCGGTGGCCTGATCGTTCATCGCGGCACGCTCCGGGGCAAGCTCGCGGTTGGCCAGGCGGTCAGCGCCGAGATCGATGCCGAGCGGAGAGCGCACACGATGCGCAACCACACCGGCACGCATCTGCTGCATCGCGCGCTCCGCAACGTCGTGGGCGACCGCGCTCGCCAGGCCGGCTCGCTCGTGACGCCGGACTATCTCCGCTTCGACTACCCCTTCGACCGGGCGCTCACCGACGACGAGAAGCGGGCGATCGAGGACGAGGTCCGGCGGGTCGTCCGCGAGGCCCGGCCGGTCACGGTGGAGTACCTGCCGATGGCCGAGGCGATCGAGCGCGGCGCCGATGCGTTCTTCGATGAGAAGTACGGCGAGACCGTTCGAACGGTCCGGGTCCAGGACTACAGCTTCGAGCTCTGCGGTGGCACGCACTGCCACGCCACGGGCCAGGTCGGCGGCTTCGTGATCACAGCCGAGCGGAGCATCGGCTCCGGGACGCGACGGATCGAGGCCCTGACCGGCGCGGGTGCCGACGCCCACCTCCGGGCACGTGACGAGACACTGGCCCGCGCGGCGGAGCTCCTCGGCGCGAACTCCGTCGACGGCGTGCCCGACAGGATCGCCGCGCTCCAGGAAGAGCTGAAGGAGACCCGCCGGCGCCTGAAGGCGGGTGGGGGAGCAAGCGCCGGGATGCCGAAGCCCGGCGATCTCCGCGATCGCGTCGAGACCTTCGACGGAGTCTCCCTCGTCACGCTCGCGGCGCCGTTCGAGTCAACCGACTCGATGAAGGGCTACGCGAAGGACCTCCGCGCCGCGCTGGGCGCGAACGTCGTGGCGCTCGCGCTCGACGGCGACGAGCCCCAGGTCTTCGTGACCGTCGACGAAACGGCGGTCGCGAAGGGGATTTCGGCCGGCGACCTCGTCAGGCTCGCGGTCGCGCCGATCGAGGGCAAGGGCGGCGGCCGGCCCGAAATGGCGCAGGGCCGGGGCACGCGCCGCGAGGGCGTCCCGGGCGCGCTCGCAGCGGTCCGCGAATCGCTTCGGGAGACCCTCGGCTAGGCAGCCGGCGCGAATGACCCTGCTGCGACGCATCTGGCAACGCGACTCCGGCCCGGAGGCGCTCACGGCCTGCACCGCCCTCGACGTCGGCACCGAGTTCGCCAAGGCGCTCGTGTTCGAGATCGACGAGGACAATCACGGGATCGTCAAGGGCGTCGGGCGGAAGCGCCAGGGCCTCGCCCACATGCAGTCTGGGACCGTGGCCGACATCTCGGCCGTCGTTGACAACTGCGCCGTCGCGCTCCAGGAGGCCGAGGAGATGGCCGGCTTCCGGCCTTCCCAGGTCGTCATCGGGATCGCCGGCGAGCTCGTCAAGGGCTTCACGACCGTCCATGACCAGCAGCGATCGAGGGCCGACACGCCGATCACCGATGCCGAGCTCGGGCACCTGATCGAGGGCGTCCAGCATGCGGCGATGCGCGAGGCTGAGCGCTCGGTTACCTGGGAGACCGGCCTCCCGAGCGTCGACGTCCGGCTCGTCCATGCGGCGATCGTCGGAGCCTGGATCGATGGCTACGCGGTCACGAACCCGGTGGGATTCCAGGGCCGCAACGTCCGGATCGCGATCTTCGACGCGTTCGCGCCGTTGGTCCATCTCGGCGCGCTCCAGACCGTGGCCGCGAAGCTGGACCTCGAGCTGATCGCCGTCGTCGCGGAGCCCTATGCCGTCGCTCGCGTGCTCGACAGCGAGCAGGTCCGCCAAGGAGGCGCGCTGTTCATCGACGTCGGTGGCGGGACCACGGACGTCGCCCTCGTTCGCCAGGGCGGGATCGAGGGGACGCGCATGTTCGCGCTCGGCGGCCGGGCCTTCACGAAGTCGATCGCGGATCGGCTCGACCTGCCCTTTCCCCGCGCCGAGGCGCTCAAGGTCGACTACGCGCGGGGGATCGCGGGACCGCGCGCGGACGAGGTCCGGGCCATCGTGGCTGACGATGTCGCCGTCTGGGCGGCCGGGGTCGAGCTCGTGCTCGAAGAGCTCGCGGGCGGCGATCAGCTCCCGGGCCGGATCCACCTGTGCGGCGGCGGCTCGCGCCTGCCGGAAGTGCTCAGCGCCCTCTCCGCCGAGTCCTTCTCGAAGCGGCTGCCATTCGCCCGGCCGCCGGTCGTCTCGATTCTTGCCCCCGAACAGATCGAGACGATCCGCGATGCGACGCACCTGCTCGAGGACCAGCAGGACGTGACGCCGATGGGACTGGCCTACCAGGCAATCGAGCTCGGGACATCGACGAGCGTCCTCGACAGCTCGCTGCGACGGGTCGTCCGGACGATGCGGATCTGATGGCGACGCCGATCCTGTATCTCGACGCCGACGACGAGATCACGACGGCGGCCGCGCGGATCCGCTCGACCGAGGCCGATCGGCTCGCGCTCGTGCTGCCATACGGCTCGCGCCTGGCGACGTCTCGGATCAACTTCCGGCTGCTCGCCCGCGAGGCCGCGGAGCGTGGCAAGACGATCGAGATCGTTGCGGCCGATCCCTCCGCCCGCGCGCTCGCCGCGACCGCGGGCCTGGCGGTGCACGCCTCCGTGGCCGCGTTCGAGGCCGGCGCGGCGGGCGCGGACGGCGGGGCTGGAGCCGCAGCAATCGGAGTCGGGGCCGCCGGCGGCGCGGCCGCGGAGGCCGCCGTTGACGCGGCAACCATGGCGGTCGTCGTGCCGGAGCGCGGCAAGGTCGTGCGGATCGACCCACCGCCGGAAGACGCACCGACCGGCGTCATCATCGTGCCGCGCCAGAGCTCCGAGCGGGTGCCCGTCGTGGGCCGGGTCAAGCCACCCGTCCGGACGGGCGTCGCCGTCGGTGCAGGCGTTGCGATCCTGGCGCTCGTCGTCGTGGCCGCGATCCTGGCGTTCCTCCTGCTGCCATCGGCGACCATCGCGCTCGCCCCGCGCTCGACCGAGGTCGGCCCGCTGGCGGCGTCCGTCGACGCGCGACCCGACGTCACCGCGCCCGATGCCACAACGATGCAGATCCCGTCGAAGTCGTACCCGTTCGGGGCCGAGGCGAGCGGGACCTTCACGACCGCCGGCAAGAAGCTGACCGACACGCCGGCGACTGGCACGGTCACCTTCGCGAACTTCGACACGGGCAGCGGCAACACCATCCCGGCCGGAGCCATCGTGAAGACCGAATCCGGGATCGCATTCCGGACGCTCGACACCGCGACGATGCCGCCGGCCAGCATCTCGTTCTTCCCGCCATTTCCGGTCAGCCCATCGACGAGCTCGGTATCGGTCGTCGCGGTCGTCTCGGGCGCGTCCGGAAACGTACCGCCAAACACGATCGTCGTCGTACCGAAGGGCGAGAACAAGAACCTCACGAAGGTCACGAACCAGGACGCGACATCCGGGGGCACGCACACGGAGGGCCCCCAGATCAGCCAGGCGGACGTCAACAGCGCGCTGGCCAGCCTGAACACACAGCTCGTGGCCGACTTCGACGCGAAGATCCAGGCGGCCCTGGGCGTCCCGGCGGGTACGACGCTCTTCCCGGAGACGAAGTCGCTGGGCGTCGTCACGCCGTCGGTCGTTCCGAAGACCCTGGTCGGGCAGGAGGTGCCGACATTCGATCTTGCCGTCACTGCGGCGGGCACCGTCATGGGCGTGGATGCGAGCCCCGTGAAGACCGTTGCCGAAGCGCAGCTGCGCAGCCGCGTCGACCCGGGCTCGACGCTCGACCCGGCCTCGATCACGATCGACATTGGCACGCCGACCGTCACCGGCGACACCGTGAGCTTCCCGGTCACGATGCACGGGACCGAGGTCAAGACAGTTGATCGGGCGACCCTCCTCGCCTCCATCAAGGGCCTGGACCTCCCTGCGGCCCGATCGAAGCTCACGCCGTACGGCGACGTCGACATCCGGGTGTGGCCGGATTGGGTCACGGCGATCCCGACGAACCTCGATCGGGTCACTCTCACGATCGGCGATCCGCGGCCCGCCCCCTCGCCGACGCCGTGACGCACGTGACGCCGTGACGCTGGAACCAGGCCGTGGCGCGATCCTCGGGATCGACCTCGGCGAGCGCCGAATCGGCCTCGCGATCGCGGATCCCGACGGGCTTGCCGCCCGGCCATTGGCGACCCTGATGCGGGCCCGCTCGCTCGACGCGGACGTGGCGAATCTCGCTCGCGTGGTGACCGCGAACCGGATCGGGGAGCTCGTCGTGGGCCTGCCGCTCGAGGCCCGGGGTGGCGCCGAGGGAGCGATGGCCACCGCAGCCCGGACATGGGCGAACGCGGTCGCCGAGCAGCTGGGGCTGCCCGTCGCCCTTCGCGATGAGCGCCTCACGAGCCACGTCGCCGAGTCCCGGCTCGGCCCGATGCCGCGTGGCAGGTCCGGCGGAGCCCCATCACGGACCCAGCGAGACCGCTATCGTGAGCGCGTGGATCGCGAGGCCGCGGCGATCATCCTTCAGGACGAGCTCGACGCGAGGCGGTCGGGAGATCAGCGCGCGAGCTCGGAACCCGCGAGCTCGGAACTCGCGAGCTCGTGACGGTTCGTGGCGGCCGTGGCCCCCGAGACCCATCGGATCGCGGCGGGGCCGGGGAGCCGGCGATGCCGGCGTGGCGGGCGTCGAACGGCCGAGGCGCGCCACCGGTCGTGAGCCGTTACCGGCACGGCGATCCGTCCGCGCGCCGAAGCCTTCCCGGCGTGGTCAAGTTCCTGATCTTCGGCGGCGTGCTCGCCGGGGTCGTGCTGATCGCGCTCCTGACCGCGGGCCGGCCGCTGATTCGCGCGGGCGTTGTCGGCTGGGCCTGGGACAATCCGAGCGCGATCACCCGCTTCGATTTCATCGCCCAGTTCGTCCGCGAGGACCTCGGCGACGTGCTCACGGCCCCGGCCGGCTCCGACGCGAACGAAGCCGGGTTCGAGGTTCAGGCGGGCGACACGATCTTCACGCTCGCTCCGCGGCTCCAGCAAGCGGGTTTCATCGCCAACGAGCACGCGTTCCTCTACATCGCAATGCAGCAGAAGCTGGGCGACCAGCTCCGGGCGGGCGTGTACGTGCTGCGGAAGAACATGACACCTGCCGAGGTCGCCCAGGCCCTCGTGAGCGCCAAGGTCACGTTGACCACCGTGGACGTGACGTTCCGCGAGGGGATCCGGCTGGAGCAGATGACAGCCCTGCTCGAGACGCTCCAGACGGGCGTCAACCCCCAGGACTTCTACAACCTCGCGAAGCACCCGACGGCTGACCTGCTCAAGGACTACCCGTGGCTCGATCTGCCGAAGGGCGCGAGCCTCGAGGGCTTCCTGTACCCGGCGACGTACTCGCTGGTCACCGCGAGCAGTGGCGGGCCGTTCCACGTGACGACCGCCGACGATGTCGTCCGGATGCTGCTCGACAAGTTCTACGAAGCGGTCGGACCGGACAAGATGAACGTCCCGGCCGCACGGAAGCTGAACTTCTACCAGGTGGTGACCCTCGCCTCGATCGTCCAGCACGAGACGGCGTCCGATGCGGAGCGCGCGCTCATTGCCGGGGCCTACCAGAACCGCCTCGACCGTCTCGCTGGCGTCGCGCCGATTCTCAACGCCGACCCGACGGTCATCTGGGCGATCGACACGGCGAAGCTGGCCACGATCCCGATCGACTCGTGGAAGGACTACTTCTTCTGGGCCCGCCCGAAGCAGGCGCTCGCGAGCATCGCCGTCCCGCCCGCGCTCCAGGGCTATCAGACCTACCAGGTGGCCGGCCTCATCCCCGGCCCGATCTCGACGCCGACCGTGGCCGATATCGATGCCGCGCTCCACCCCGACCAGAAGGCCGGCTATCTCTACTTCGTCCTCATCCCGGGCACCCAGACACACGCCTTTGCGAAGACCCTGGCCGAGCAGAACGCGAACCTCAAGAAATATCACTACATCTAGGGGACCGGTCGTGAGCCTCCCTCCACCGAGCCTGATCCGGCCCGCGGCGTGGCCCGCGCCGGCCGATTTCGCGCCTCCGCCCACCCGGGCCCAGCGCGACGCCTGGCGCGAGGCGGATCGGGTGGCCCGGCCGCGGCGGCTGGCCGCGCTCCGGGAGCGGATGGCCGAGGCCGGCGTCGACGGCTACTTCGGGCTCCGCTGGGAGCACATGCGCTACCTGACCGGGCTGCCGTTCGACGAGGCCGAGGTCACCGGCGCCGGCGACTCCGGCAAGTTCCTCATCACCGCGTCCGAATCGATCGTGCTCGCAGACAGTCGCTACACGATCGCGGTCCATCGCGACTGCCCCGAATCGCGGCTCTTCGAGTGCTACAACGCGCTCCAGGACCGCTGGCCGGAACTCATGGCGAGCGAGGGCGTTCGGCGAGTCGCGGTCGAGGCGATGACCATTCCGCACCTCGTCTGGGAGCGGCTCCGCGATGCCGCCCCGGACGTCGAACTGATCCCCGTCGAGGGTTGGGTCGAGGAGCTTCGCCAGCACAAGGAGCCGTCGGAGCTGGAGCGTGTCGCCGCCGCGAGCGCCGTGGCCGATCGGGCGCTCGCGTCGCTCCTGCCGTCGATCCGGCCAGGCGTCACCGAGACCGAGCTGGCCCTGGATCTCGAATGGCGAATGCGCACCGGTGGCGCGGAACGCCTGGCCTTCGACGTCACGGTGTTGGCGGGACCCGAGGCTGCCCTCCCGCACGGGACACCAGGCGACCGGCCGGTCAAGACCGGGTCAGTGCTCCTGTTCGACTTCGGCGCCCAGGTCGAGGGTTACCGGAGCGACATGACGCGGACGCTGTTCGTCGGGGAGCCGACCGAGCGCGACGCGGCGATCTACTCGCTCGTCTACGCCTCGCAGGAGGTCGTGTACGACCGCCTCAACGAGACGATCCCGCTGGCCCAGCGGGGCCAGCCGCTGCCCACAGGCCGCTCGCTCGACGCGCTGGCGCGCGAGGTCATCGACGACGATGGCCGCTGGCCGAGCTACGGCCACGGCCTGGGCCACGGGATCGGGATCGCGACGCACGAGCTGCCCGGCCTGGGCCGCCACAGCCCTGACGTCCCGCTCCCGGCGCGGACGGTGTTCTCGGTCGAGCCGGGGATCTATCTCGAAGGGGAAACCGGCGTCCGCATCGAGGATCTCGTCGTCGTCGACGTCGACGCGGGTCGGATGGAGCTCGTCACGAAGTTCCCGCGCGAGATGGTGATCGTCGGGACGTAGGGTCGCCTCGGCTACAATCGCCGCCCATGATCAGCACCGGCGAGCTGCGGAAGGGCGTGGCCATCGAGCTCGATGGCGAGCTTTGGCAGATTCTCGACTATCACCACATCAAGATGGGCCGCGGGTCGGCCCAGGTGAAGGTCACCCTGCGCAACATCAAGCGCGGCCAGACGATCGAGCGCTCGTTCCAGGCCGGGACGAAGTGGCCGCGAGCCCAGATGGACCGCCGGCCCGTGCAGTTCCTCTACCGCGACACCGACGACTACCACTTCATGGACACGGACACGTACGACCAATTCTCGCTGCGTGGTGAGCAGCTCGGCGACACGGTCCAGTACCTGAAGGACGGGATGATGGTCGACCGGACGACCTACCAGGGCGAGACGCTCGGGGTCGAGCTGCCGGTCACGGTCGACCTGGCGGTCATCTCGACCGAGCCGGGCTTCGCGGGCGACACCGCCCAGGGCGCTCGGAAGCCGGCGACGCTCGAGTCAGGCCTGGTCGTATCGGTGCCGCTGTTCGTCAGCGAGGGCGACACCATTCGCGTCGACACCCGCACCGGCGAATACCAGACCCGGGTCTGATCCCGCGCGGACCTGGGCCACGCCTCGGCGTCGAGGTGTCGATCACAGCTCGACCCTAGCCCATGGGCGGGGGCGATCGAGCCCCTACGATGTGGCGATGGAGGATCGCTCTTCGGCAGGCGCCAGGACCGCCCGACCGGCGCCGGCGACAGGCCCGCACCCGGTCGGACCCCAGCCGCCCGGCACGTTCGGCGTCAGGATCCTCGGCGTCAGCGAGGCAACGCGGGCGATCGCGACGCTCGTCCGCTCGGACGAGCAGCTCCGCGACCTGTGGGTCGAGGGCGAGGTCGGGCGCGTCACGATCTCGACCGCCGGTCACGCCTACTTCTCGCTCAAGGACGAGAAGGCCCAGCTCCAGTGCGTCTGGTTCCGCGACGACCGCCTGCGCTCGGCCTTCCAGCCCCAGACCGGGCTCCGGATCGTCGCCCACGGGCGGATGGACCTGTACGAGCCACAGGGGACGCTCCAGCTCTACATCGAGTCGATCCAGCCGTCGGGCGTCGGCGACCTCGCGATCCGATTCGAACAGCTCAAGGCCCGGCTCGCCGAAGAGGGTCTATTCGATGTCGCGCGGAAGCGGGCGTTGCCGTCCCGCCCAGCGACGGTGGCCGTGGTGACCTCGCCGACCGGTGCGGTCTGGAAGGACGTCTGCAATGTGCTCGCGCGGCGCTGGCCGCTGGTTCGGGTGATCCTCGTGGCGTGCAAAGTCCAGGGGGAGGGCTCGGCGCCCTCGATCGTCGCGGCGCTGCGGCGGATCGAACGGTATCGCGACGTCCTCGGAGGGTCGGATCGCACCTCCGAGGCACCGGCGGTCACGATCGTCGCCCGCGGCGGCGGCTCCCTCGAAGACCTCTGGTCCTTCAACGACGAGACGGTCGTTCGGGCGATCGTGGCCCATTCGATTCCCGTGGTCGCGGGGATTGGCCACGAGGCCGACGTGACGTTGTCTGACTTCGCGGCGGATGTGCGGGCGCCCACGCCATCCGCGGCCGCGGAGCTCGTCGTGCCGGATCGCGCGGAGTTCGCGGGCTCGCTGGCGCGAGGCGCCGATCGGATGCACGGCGCCGCCGCGCGCCTGCTCGCGGGTGCCGGTCGCGAGGTCGACGGCGAGCGACGGGCGCTCGATCGGCTGCACCCGGCGGCGAGGCTTGCTGCAGGCCGGGAGCGCGCAGGCGATCTGCTGGATCGCGCGACGCGGGCCACGCGGGCGACAATCGGCGAGGCTCGCCAGCGAGAGGACCGCCTGGCGCTTGCGCTGCCGCGGCTTGCCGCGTCGCGCGTGGCCGGGGCTCGCGGTGGGCTCGATGCCGCGGCGGCTGCCCTCGCGGTCCTGGGCCCGGGTGCGACCCTCGAGCGCGGCTACGCTATCGTCCGGCGAGCTGCCGACGGGGCGATCGTTCGCGATCCCGTTGCGGCGCCCGCCGGAGCGGCGCTCTCGATCCGGGTCGCCCGCGGCGAGTTCCCGGCAACGGCCGGAGGAGGGGAGAGGCACGGTGACTGAGCCCGAGCAGGCGCCGATCGCGAGCCTCTCGTTCGACGACGCCCTCGCCGAGCTCCAGCGAACCGTCGCGGAGCTCGAGACCGGCGGCCAGCCCCTCGAGCGTTCGATCGCGCTCTACGAGCGCGGCGTCGCTCTCCACGAGCGTTGCGCGAGCCTGCTCGCCGACGCCGAGCTCAAGGTCCAGCAGCTCGTCCAGCGCGCCGGCGGCGCGCTCCAGGCGATCGATGTCCGACCAGAGGACGCCCGCGAGTCCGAGTGAGGTCACGCTGACCGAGGCGAGCAATCCGTCTACCAGCTGCTCGCCTTGAATAGCCGGCTGAACCTACAATCTCGCGACCTGCGATTGGTTCGTCCCCGACGAGGAGAGAGGGAGGGTTCCGCGAGATGCCTCTGTATCTAACGCGCTTCAGCTATACGCCCGAAACCTGGGCTCGACTGACGAAGAACCCCGAGGACCGCCGAGAAGCTGCCCGCAAGTACATCGAGTCAGTCGGCGGGAAGCTGCACGGCTTCTGGTACGCCTTCGGCACCTACGACGGGTACAACCTCTGGGAAGCGCCTGACAACGTCTCGATGGCGGCGGTCGCCATCGCGATCGGCGGCGGTGGTGCGCTGTCGAAGATGGAAACGAGCGTGCTGCTAACCGTCGAGGAGACCCTGGACGCCCTTCATCGTGCGCAGACGATCGCCTACCGGCAACCCGGAGCGTAATCACGGCCCGACGTCCTCGCTCGCCAGCGGGTTCGGTGCCAGCCTCATGTTCGGCCCGTTCGGAGCCGTGAGCCCGGGCCCGGGTTCACGGCTCAGGAACGAAGGTGCCTCCTGACCAGACCGTGACCCCGATCAGACCGACACGATGACCTGGTCGTGCGGGTCAGGTGACGTCACCCTGAGCGACTAGCCAACCCGTCACCGGCGTCAGGCATCAGGAGGTGAACCATGGACGCATCAGGCGAGAAGGGGTATGCGAAGCATGCGTGGATCATCTTCCTCGTGTTCGGGATCGGGGCGGCGATCACCGGCCTAATCATCCTGGCAGGCGTCGTCCAGGTTGATCCCCCATCGGCTGAACGCACGACGGGCCTGACTCTGGATCAGCTTACGGCTCGGGTGCCCGGCATCGACGCGTATGTCAGCGGGCTGGCTAG
>JBBRNM010000048.1:0-16748 GCA_038230295.1 Candidatus Limnocylindrales bacterium | reverse complement strand
GTCGGCGACCAGCTGCTCACCCAGGTCGGCGACCTGATCCGGGCGACGATCCGCCACACCGATGCGGGTTTCCGGGTGGGCGGCGACGAGTTCGCCCTGCTGCTGCCCCACACCGACGCGGGCGGTGCGATCGGGCTCACGGGACGGCTGCTGAACCGGGGGCTCGACGATCGCGGCGCGGGCACGTTCCGCGGGCCCATCTCCTTTTCCGCGGGCGTGACCTCGTGCCCAGAGTTTGGTCTCACCCGCCTCGAGCTGACGGCACAGGCCGATGCCGCGCTCTACCGGGGCAAGCGGGCCGGCCGGACCGTCGTGACGGCCTACGACCCCGAGAAGGATCACGGCCATGTCGACGAGGGCATGCGGGCCGAGCTGTCGAGCGCGATCTCGGCGGTCATCGAATCGGGCTGGTTGTCGCCCGTGTACCAGCCGATCGTCGACCTCTCGAGCGGGACGGTCCTCGGCTACGAGGGGCTGGTCCGGTTGCCGCGGGAGGCGTCGTTCCCGAACGTCGGCGCGATGTTCGACGCGGCCGAGGTCGCCGGCCGGGTCCAGGACCTCGACCGCGCCGCGCTCGACGTCGTCCTGCGCGGCGCCGGGGAGATCGCCGACGGGCTCAGCATCAGCCTGAACGTCTCGCCGCGGACCTTCGAGTCCAGTGATTTCAACGCCACCGTCTTCCTCGCGATCCTGAAGCGCCACGGCGTCCGGCCCGAGCGGGTCATCCTCGAGCTCACCGAGCGCGAGGCGGTCCGGGATCCCGAGCGATTGCGGGCCGCGGTCCTCGCAATCCAGCAGGCGGGCGTGCGGGTGGCCGCCGACGACGTGGGCGCCGGCAACGCCGGCCTCCGGCTCCTGAGCCTGTTCCGATTCGACGTCGTCAAGATCGACCTGTCGCTCGTCCAGGGCGCCCGGCAGGACCAGACGCTCTCGATCCTGACGTCGCTCGTGCAGATGGCGGATCGCTGGGGCGCGCTCACGATCGCCGAGGGCGTCGAGACGCCCGCCCAGCTCCGTACGATCCGGCGCCTCGGGATCACCGCGGGCCAGGGCTACCTGCTCGGCCGCCCGGGTCCCGACCGCGATCTCTCCTGGATCGACCTCGAGTCGCTCGAAACCCGCGAGGACGACGCCATGACGCCAGTCCGGGGCGAACCGCTCGTCATCGGTCCCTACGAGGTCCCCGAGCTGGATGCCATCGCCCAGGCCCCCGGCGGCGTCCTTGCCTCGGTCCGGAGTCGGACGATGACGCTGCGGAAGATCTCGAAGGCGGCCCGCAAGGAGTAGGCGCTCCAGATGCGGGCGGACCCGGCCCTCGGCTACGCCATGCCGGCGAGCGCGCCGAGGTGCTCGGTCAGCCTGAGATTTTCGCGGTAATCGATGGGGACCTCGACGAGTGCCGGGCCGTCGACCGCGAGGGCCTTCCTGAGGGTCGGATACAGGTCGTCCGCCGACGACGGACGGAACCCCGCGATACCGAAGGACTCGGCGTACGCCACGAAGTCGGGGTTGCCGAACTCGACGCCGAAGGGCGCCCCGAACTGGTTGCGCTGCTTCCAGTCGATCAGCCCGTAGCCGTCGTCGCGCCAGACCACGACCACGACATTGGCCCCGATTCGCTTCGCGGTCTCGAGCTCCTGGGAGTTCATGAGGAAGCCGCCGTCGCCGCAGAGGGCCACGACCTTGCGATTGGGATGGACGAGCTTGGCGGCGATGGCCCCGGGCAGCGAGATGCCCATCGAGGCAAAGCCGTTCGAGATGATGACCGTGTTCGGCTCGTACGCCTGGTACAGCCGCGCGACCCAGATCTTGTGGGCGCCGACGTCGCTGACGACGATGTCCTCCGGCTCGAGCGCCCGCCGCAGCTCGTAGATCGCCCGCTGGGGCTTGATCGGATAGCCGGCGTCGTTCGTGCAGACCGCGAGGTCGCTCAGGAGCTCCGTCCGGAGGTCCGCGTTGACCAGGATCTCCTTCGATTCGTGCCGCTCGGTCGCGCTTCGGCCGCCGATTCCAAGCGGCAGCAGCGCCTCGAGCAGCCGGTCCATGCTGCCCCCGATGTCGCCGATCAGCTCGACCTCCGGCTGATAGTCGAGGTCGACCTCGGCCGGCTGCGTGTCGATGTGGACGATCCGCTTTCGGCCGTCGGGATTCCAGCGCGACGGGGCATACTCGACGAGGTCATACCCCACCGCGATGACGAGGTCGGCCCGGTCGAACCCGGTCAGGACATGGTCGCGGGCCTGCAGCCCGACGGCCATCAGCGACAAGTGGGAGCGGTCGTCCATCGCACCCTTGCCCATGAATGTCACCGCCACGGGGACGTGCAGCCCTTTCGCGAAAGCCCGCAGCGACGGCGAGGCGCTGCGGCGGAGGACGCCGTTGCCGGCGAGGACGATCGGCCGCTCCGATGCCGCGATCAGGCGAGCGGCATGCTCGATCGCCTCACTCGTGGGCTCCGGAAAGTAGGCCCGCCCGGGCTTGAGCGGCCGTTGCCGGTTGCCGGCCTCGAGGGTCGTGGCCGCGACGTTCTCGGGGATCTCGATGTGGGTCGGTCCGGGCTTCGAGAGGGTCGCGGTCCGGAAGGCTTTGCGGACGATCTCGGGGATCGCGGAGACATGCTCGAGGCGGGTGTTCCACTTCGTGACCGGCCGGAACATCTCGACGATGTCGATGACCTGGTGGGCCTCCTTGTGGAGCTTGTCCGAAGCCGCCTGGCCGGTGATCGCGACCATCGGCGCCCGGTCGAGGAAGGCGTCCGCGACACCGGTCAGCAGGTTCGTCGCTCCCGGGCCGAGCGTCGCGAGCGCGACTGCCGCCCGACCGGTGAGCCGGCCGTGGACGTCGGCCATGAACGCGGCGCCCTGCTCGTGGCGGGTCGTGACGTGCCTGATGGAGGTCGAGCGTGACAGGGCGTCAAGGATGTCCATCGTCTCCTCGCCGGGAACCGAGAAGACGAAGCCGACCTCCTCGGCCTCAAGGCACTCCACGAGCAGGTCCGCGGCGGTCTTCGCAGCTCGCGCGCCAGCCATGCCGGAAGTGTAGCGGCGCCTCCGACTCAATCGGCGATGGCGCGAGGCCGAGTGCCAATCGGCCGACGCGGCGGTCCTTTATCGCCACCGCCCTCGTCGGTCTCGCGTCGGAGCACCTGCTCGACCCCATATCGACGACATCAGTAGGGAGCGCAGTCGACCGCGATTCGGCCACGGATTCGGTCGCTGCCTGCCAGATTTCGGGGCCGACCCGTTCTGGGACGATGCTCGCTCGCACGGATTCGCCCTCCCCCATGGGCGGGACGAGACCCTACTGCGCCGAAACTCGCCTGCTACTGATGGGGTCGATAACCTTCGCCACTTGGTTCCGCTGTGCGGCCGCTACTGCGGCTGCGCCAGGACCATGATCCTGATCTCGGTCATGTCGTCGATCGCCCAGCGGAGGCCCTCGCGGCCGAGCCCTGAGTCCTTCACGCCGCCGTAGGGCATGTGATCGATCCGATACGTCGGCACGTCGTTGACGATGACGCCGCCGACCTCGAGCTCGCCGAACGCCTGCCAGGCATTCGCGAGGTTGTTCGTGAAGACGCCGGTCTGGAGACCGAAGAAGCTCTCGTTCACCTGCTTGATGGCGTCCCCGAAGTCGCTGAACGAGAAGACGACGACGAGCGGGGCGAAGGCCTCGTTGCTGCAGACCTGGGCCTCGAGCGGAACCTCGGCCAGCACCGTGGGCTCGAAGAACGTGCCCTTTACGTGGCCGCCGGCAAGCACCTTCCCGCCCATCGCGACCGCCTCGTCCACCCAGCGCTGCGTCCGGCCGGCGGCGGTCTCGTCGACCATCGGCCCGAGATCGCTTGCGAGGTCGAGCGGATCGCCCATCTTGAGGGTCGCCACGCCGGCGAGGAATTTCTCCAGGAACGCCTCACGGATGTCCTCGTGGAGGTACATCCGCTGGACGCTGATGCAGACCTGGCCGGCATACGAGAACGCACCGATGAGGGTCCGCTTGACTGCCCAGTCGAGGTCGGCGTCGCGGTCGACGATCACGCCGGCATTGCCACCGAGCTCGAGGACGATCTTCTTCTTGCCGGCTCGCTCCTTCATCCGCCAGCCGACCGACGGGCTGCCGGTGAACGTCAGCAGCTTGAACCGATCATCGGCCACCATCCGGTCACCGAGCTCGCGGGTCATCGGCAGGATGCTCACCGAGCCCGCCGGGAGCCCGACGCCGTCGACGATCTCGGCGACCGTCAACATCGTGAGCGGATCCTTCGATGGCGGCTTCAGGACGATCGAGCAGCCCGCGGCAATGGCCGGGGCGAGCTTGTGGGCGGCGAGGTTCAGCGGGAAGTTGAAGGGGCTGATCGCGGCCACGGGCCCGATCGGAAACCGGCGGGTAATGCCGATGCGGCCCTTCGAGCTGGCCATGAGATCGAGCGGGATGACCTCGCCGACCATCCGCTCCGCCTCCTCGGCGCCGAGGCGGAAGGTGAGCGTGGCCCGGTCGACCTCGACGAGCGCATCGCGGATCGGCTTGCCGGATTCGAGGCTGATCAGCCGGCCGAGCTCCTCGCGCCGCGCCTTGATCCCGGCGCTGATCTCGCGGAGGGCGCGGCCGCGCTCGTACGCGGGCAGGATCCGCGTCGTCTCGAAGGCGGTCACGGCCGCGGTGACGGCCTCTTCGTACTGCTCGGCCGTGGCGTTGTAGGTCGCGCCTGCGGGCTGCTCCGGATCGGCCGGGTTCGCGACCTCGAGGCGGTCGGGCGAGTCGACCCAGCGGCCGGCGAGATAGATCGGATGCGGCTGAGTGGCGGTGAGCGTCATGCGCTCATGCTACTGCCGGTTCGGTCGATTTGGACTGCGGCCGATCGTCATCTGAGCGGGCAGAGCATGCCCGGCCGCCCGCAGCGACAATGGAGGAACCGATGCGCTACCTGCTGATGATCTACACCGCCGAGGTGAACCCCTCGACCCTGCCGCCCGAGCAGACCCGGAGCATCAATGAGGGGTATGCCGCGTTCACGCGCGAGATTCGTGACAACGGCGTCATGGAGGCCGGCGAGGCCCTGGTGCCGACGTCGGCGGCGACGACGATCCGCGTTCGCGACGGCAAGACGATGGTGACCGACGGGCCGTATGCGGAGACGAAGGAGGCGCTCGGCGGCTTCTACCTCCTCGACGTGAAGGATCTCGACGAGGCGATCCAGTACGCGGCGAAGATCCCCGGCGCCCGGGAGGGCGCCATCGAGGTCCGGCCGATCTGGGAGCTGCCCATCTGACCGGGGACGCCCCGCAGCCGCCTGCTGGCCCAGACGATCCGCATGCCGTCGTCGATCGCGTCTTCCGCGATGAGTCCGGCCGTGCGCTCGCAACCCTCATCGGCCAGCTTCGCGACTTCGATCTCGCCGAAGAGGCCGTCCAGGAAGCGTTCGTCACGGCCCTCGAACACTGGCCGAGCGAGGGTGTGCCGAGCAATCCCGGCGCCTGGATCACCGTCACGGCTCGTCGGAAGGCCCTCGACCGTATCCGACGTGCCAACCGGTACGCGGAGAAACAGGTCGAGCTGGCCCGAGAGACGCCGCTCACGAGCGGGGCGATCGATGTCGACGACGAGGACGAGCCGGTGATCGCGGACGATCGACTGCGGCTGATCTTCACGTGCTGCCACCCCGCGCTCGCGATCGAGGCGCGGATCGCGCTCACCTTGCGGACGCTCGGTGGCCTGACGACGCCGGAGATCGCCCGCGCCTTCCTCGTTCCCGAGGTGACGCTCGCGCAGCGGCTCGTCCGGGCCAAGAAGAAGATCCGCGATGCGGGAATCCCCTATCGCGTGCCACCTGATCACCTCCTGCCGGAGCGGCTCGACGCCGTCCTGCGGGTGCTCTACCTCGTCTTCAACGAGGGCTACGCGGCCAGCAGCGGCGACGCCCTGATCCGCCGGGAGCTGTGCGCCGAGGCGATCCGGCTCGGGCGGGTGCTCACGGACCTCATGCCGGACGAGCCGGAGGCGATCGGGCTGCTGGCGCTGATGCTCCTGCAGGATTCGCGGCGCGCGAGTCGGATCGATGCGGCCGGCGACCTCGTGCTCCTCGAGGACCAGGACCGGAGCCGCTGGGATGGCGTCGAGATCGACGAGGGTCGCGGCTTCGTGGAGCGCGCGCTGCGGATGCGCCGCCTCGGGCCGTACCAGGTGCAGGCGGCGATCGCCGCGGTCCATGCCGATGCGCTTCGATCGGGTGAGACCGACTGGCCCCAGATCGTCGGGCTGTACGACGAGCTGCTGCGGCTCGAGCCGACGCCGATCGTGGAGCTCAATCGCGCGGTCGCGATCTCGATGGCCTTCGGGCCGGAACGGGCGCTCCTGATCCTCGACTCGCTCACCGAGGCAGACACGCTACCGGGCTACCACCTCCTGCCTGCGGCCCGCGCCGACACCCTGCGTCGGCTCGGCCGGTTCGAGGCCGCCGCAACTGCGTACGGCACGGCCGCGGAGCTCGCCCCGAACGCGACCGAGCGCGCGTTCCTGACCCGCCGCCGGCACGAGATGGACGTCCTGGCCCACGGCAGGCTG
This sequence comes from Candidatus Limnocylindrales bacterium, assembly GCA_038230295.1. GTDB lineage: Bacteria > Chloroflexota > Limnocylindria > Limnocylindrales > CSP1-4 > UBA5189. The sequence goes on along the minus strand of JBBRNM010000048.1, from coordinate 10,187 downwards.
GACTGAGCGCGGGGCAGCCGTTGCGGCTCCTGCGGCGCGCGCCGCCGCTCCTCTAGGCCGACACCCCTCGCCGATAGCTCCCGAGCACCCGAACCAGCGTCGCGACGGCCCGAAGCTCGGACAGCGCCTCGGTCAGCTCGGGCGCCGCCGCATCGAGATCGGCCCAGAACACGTACTCCCAGGCGACCGTTCGGCTCGGGCGCGACTCGAGGCTCGAGAGGTTGATGCCGTGGTCGGCGAAGATGCGGAGCGCACGAAGCAGCGTGCCGGGCTCGTTCCGGACCGCGAATGCCAGGGTCGTCCGGTCGGCGCCGTTCGCGTCCGCGGCAGTTTCGCCAGCCGGATCTGAGGCGGTCCGTTCGGCCTCGTGACCCGGCTCCGCCTCCTGGGCCAGGATCAGAAAGCGAGTCCGGTTGTCCGCGACGTCCTGGATGCCGTCGGCGAGGATCTCGAGGCCGAAGCGCTCCGTGGCACGTCGCGAGAGCACCGCCGCGGCGCCTCGCTCGCCGCCGTCGGCGATCAGCTTGCCGGCGCCCGCGGTGTTGTACGTCGTGAGCAGCGTCCAGTCGCGGTCGCGCAGGAATCGCTCCGCCTGCCCCAGCGCCTGGATGTGCGAGTACACCCGTTCGATCCCCTCGAGATCCTGGCCGGGCAGCGCGGCGAGACACAGCTCGACCGGAACGACGACCTCGCCGACGATCTCGAGCTCGTGCTCGAGGAGCAGGTCGTAGACCTCGCGGACGCTGCCGTTGACGGAATTCTCGATCGGCACGACGCCGGTGTCCGCGTCGCCGCCCGCGACTCGCCCGAAGACCTCGCGGAACGAGCCGACCGCCAGCCGCTCGACGTCGCCGAAGGCGGCAATGACCGCGTCCTCGGCGAACGCGCCGGGTTCACCCGCGTATGCGACCAGGCCCGTCACGATTCCTGACGTCGGTCAGCCGGTCCAGGCGCAAGGCGGAGCCGAGGACGCGAGCGAGCGCATCCCGGCGTGCGTGAGCGAACGCCCGGAGGCGACAACGCAGCGGATCGGTCGGATCACCGAACGCCCTACCGTTCGAACCAGGACGTCGAGTCCTCGGTCTTCTGATCCGGATCGAGCTCGGCGCGGCGGCCGTGGTGGGGGGCCTTCGCGGGGCGTCGCTTGCCCGCCGACTCGGCAGCGCCGGCCCAGTGGGCTTCGGCGAGCATCGCGTTGAGCGCCTCGACGTACGCCTCGATCGAAGCCGCGATGATGTTCGAGCTCTGCGACGAGCCGGTGTATCGCCCGGAGCCGCGGGCGCCCTCGGCGGCCGGGGGCGAGATCGCCACCGAAACCAGGCCCTCCGCGTCGGGCCCTTCGGCGACCGCGTGGACGTCATAGCCGACGAGCCGGGGATGACCCGCGAGGACCTCGACGAGCGCCTGGTCCACCGCGCGATACAGCGCGTCGACCGCGCCGTTGCCCTCGGCCGAGGCTCGCCAGTGATGGTCGCCCGCATCGATCACGACCGCGCCGCGGCTCCGGGCATTGCTGCCGGACGTGACCGTCCAGCGGGTCAGGTGCAGCACGTTCTGGGTCGATTCCATCGAAACCTATCTCCCCGGCATCACGGTCGTGAAATGTCGCTCATCGCGGCGTCGCAGCTCGGCCGCGCCCTTCCAGATCGCGTACTCGAGCGAATCGCCGAGGGCGGTCGCCGAGGCCGCGATGATGTTCGTGTCGGAGCCCATAGTGGACCATTCGAGCGCGCCGTTGGTCGACTCGATCGTGACGCGCGTCTTTGCGCCGGTGGCCGCACCCGAGTCGAGGATCCGGACCTTGTAGTCGTACAGGTGGACGGTATCGAGGACCGGGTAGAACGCTCGGAGCGCCTTTCGAAGGGCGGCGTCGAGGGCATTCACGGGGCCGTTGCCGTCGGCCGCTGTGTGCAGCAGCTCGCCGTCGACCTCGACCTTGACGGTCGCTTCGGCGCGGAGCTCGCTGTCGGCACGCTGCTCGACGAGGCACGTGTAGTCGACGATCCGGAACGGCGGCGCGTAGCCGTCCTGGTGGCGCCGGATCAGGAGCTCGAACGACGCCTCGGCGCCCTCGAACGAGAGGCCCTCGCTCTCGAGCTTCTTCACGAGGGTCGACAGGACCCGCGGGTCGACGACGCCCTCCAGCCGATGACCGAGCTGCTCCGCCCGGAGCTGCGTGTTGGCCCGCCCGCCGAGCTCCGAGACGACGAGGCGGCCCTCGTTGCCCACCGCCGTCGGATCGACGTGCTGGTAGCTTCGCTCGACCTTCGCGACGGCCGCCCCGTGGACACCGCCCTTGTGGGCGAAGGCCGACCGGCCGACGTACGGCTGGTAGTCGTTCGGGGCCTGGTTGGCGATCTCGGCCACGGATCGGGACAGCTCGGTCAGGGCGGCCAGGTCCCCGCCGCCCGGCGGGTTGAGCGGGAGCTCGGTCTTCAGGGCGAGGTTGGCGAGGATGCTGACCATGTTCGCGTTGCCGCAGCGCTCGCCGTAGCCGTTGATCGTGGCCTGGACGTGGCGAGCCCCGACCTCAACGGCGGCGATCGCGTTCGCGACGGCGAGCTCGGCATCGTTGTGGGTGTGAATGCCCAGGACGAGCGGCCACGACAATGAGGCGGGGGCATCCTCGAGCGACGTTCGCGTGGACTCGATGATGCCGACCAGCTCGCTCGTCAGGGTGCCGCCGTTCGTGTCGCACAGGACCAGGGTTCGGGCCCCGGCATTGCGAGCCGCGAGGAGCGTCGAAAGCGCATAGGCGCGATCCGCCTTGTAGCCGTCGAAGAAATGCTCGGCGTCGTAGATCAGCTCGCGGCCCTCGTCGACGATGAACCGGACGCTGTCGGCGATCATGTCGAGGTTCTCGGCGGGCGTCGCTCCGAGGACCTCGGTCACGTGGAGCAGCCAGCTCTTGCCGAAGATCGTGACGACCGGGGTCTCGGCGCGGACCAGCTCGAGGAGATTCGGATCGGAGTCGGCGCGGTTCGAGCGATGCCGCGTCGAGCCGAACGCCGCGAGCCTGGCGGTCCGCCAGACGATCCCGCGGGCAGCCTTGAAGAACTCGACGTCCTTCGGATTCGAGCCCGGCCAGCCGCCCTCGATGTAGGGGAAGCCGTGCTCGTCGAGCATGCGGGCGACGCGCAGCTTATCGGCGAGCGAGAGGGTGATGTTCTCGCCCTGGGTGCCGTCGCGCAGCGTCGTGTCGTAGAGGACCACCGGTGCGCCCACGGTGAAGCCCGCCATCAGCCGGGTCCCCGAGCGGCGGCGGCAGACACCGCAGCCAGGGCGCGCGCCTCGGCCCCGATCCCAGTGCCGGCCCCGAACCCGGCCTCGATGCGCTCGATCACCCGGTCCGTGATCCCCTGACCGCCGACCGCGATCAGGTCCGGCCCCGAACGGGCGTCGCGGCTCGGCATGAGGTCGGGGGTCCGGAGGCCCTCCGCGATCGCCGTGTCGACCGCCCGCTCGACCGCCGTGGCTGCCTCGCTCTCGCCGAGCGAGAGGCGCAGGAGCATCGCGCCTGACAGGATGGTCCCGATCGGGTTCGCCGAACCGGTGCCGACGAGCGTCGGCGCCGAGCCGTGGATCGGTTCATAGAGGCCGAACGTGCCGTGGGTCGTCCGCCGATCCCCCAGGGACGCGCTCGGTAGCAGCCCGAGCGATCCGGCGAGGACGCTCGCCTCATCCGACAGGATGTCGCCGAAGAGGTTCTCGGTGACGAGGACGTCGAACGCGGCGGGCTGCTTCACGAGCAGCATCGCGCAGGAATCGACGAGCTGGTGCTCGACCTCGACATCCGGGAAGGCGGCGCACTCCTCGTCGACGACCTTGCGCCACAGCCGGGAGCTGGCGAGGACGTTGGCTTTGTCCACGCTCGTGAGCTTCCGGCGGCGGCCCTGGGCGATCTCGAAGGCGAGGCGAACGACGCGCCGGATCTCTGCCTCGGTGTACAGGAGCGTGTCGACGGCGATCCGACCGTCGCCGGTCTCGCGTTCCTCCGAGGGCCGTCCGAAATAGAGGCCGGACGTGAGCTCGCGGACGATGAGGAGATCCACGCCGTCGAGCAGCTCGGGCCGCAGCGGCGACGATGATGCGAGCGCCGGGTGCACGGTGACCGGCCGGAGGTTCGCGAAGAGCTCGAACCCGCCACGAAGCGCGAACAGCGCCTGCTCCGGCCGGATCGATGCGTTCGGATCGCTCCAGGCGGGCCCGCCAACCGCGCCGAGCAGGATCGCGTCGGCCTCGCGACAGGTCTCGAGGCCCGCTGGCCTGATCGGGACGCCGTACGCCTCGATCGCGGCGCCGCCGACGAGCAGCTCGGTCCAGTCGATCGAGAAGCCGAAGGCGCGACCCGCCGCGGCCAGGACCTCACGGGCCTGGCCCACGACCTCGGGCCCGATGCCGTCGCCGGGCAGGGCCGCCACCCGATACGTCCGCTCCGAGGGCACGTACGAGGTCACGGCAGCTCTTCGGCGGTCCGGCGGCCGGCAAATGCCGCCGACGCTCCCCCGATCTCGGCTCCGTGGAGCTTGTTGACGGCCACCAGGTAGGCCTCGAGGGAGGCCTCGATGATGTTCGTCGATAAGCCGTGGCCGGCGACGATGAGCGCACTCGGTCCCACGTCGGTCGATCGACGACAGCGCACGAGTGCCCGCCCCTGGGCGTCCTCGCCGCCCGAGACGGCCTTGATCTCGTACGTCTCCAGCAAGGGGTGCCAGCCGAGGACCGGCGTGACCGCCGCATTGACCGCCTCGAAGAGCGCGTCGACCGGTCCGTTGCCGATCGCGGCCTTGGACTGCTCCGCTTCCCCGATCGACAGCGAGACCATGCCCGTCGCCTTGCCGCCGTGCGATGACGTCACGTTCCAGCCCTGGAGGCGGACCGCCTGCGGGACCTCCGCGACCTGCTGCTCGACGAGGGCGATGAGGTCGTCGTCGGTGACGTCCTTCTTCGCGTCTGCCAGCTCGATCGCCTGGCGATAGATCACCTCAAGGGTTTCGCCCTCGATGTCGTAGCCGAGCTCATGGAGCTTGCCGCCGAGCCCCTTCCGGCCAGACAGCTTGCCGATGGTGAGCGAGCTGCCGGTCAGCCCGACCGACTGGGGGGTCATGATCTCGTAGGTCAGCGGGTTCTTGATGACGCCGTCCTGGTGGATACCCGACTCGTGGGCGAACGCGTTCCCGCCGACGATCGCCTTGTTCGGCTGCACCGCGAAGCCGGTCAGGTAGCTCACGAGCCTCGATGCCGCGGTCAGGTGCTCGGTCTGCACGCCGCTGACGAGCTCCGGGAACTGCGTCGGACGCGTCCGGAGCGACATGACGACCTCCTCGAGGGAGGCGTTGCCGGCCCGCTCGCCGAGGCCGTTGATCGTTACCTCGACCTGGCGAGCGCCCGCCTGCACGGCCGCGAGGGTGTTCGCGGTCGCGAGACCGAGGTCGTTGTGGCAGTGGACGCTCACGGTCGCGTCCCGGCCGACGAGCGCCACCACCCGCCCGACAAGGGCCCCGAACTCGGCCGGAATCGCGTAGCCGACGGTGTCCGGGACATTGACCGTCGATGCGCCGGCCTCGACGACCGCTTCGTAGACCTGGAGCAGGAAGTCGGGGTCCGTGCGCGACGCGTCCTCGGCGCTGAACTCGATCTCGGCATCGCGGCCGAGCTGCTCGCGGCCGTGGCGAACCCAGCGGACCGCCTCGGCGAGCGCCGTCTCGCGATCGATCCGGAGCTTGTGCTTGAGGTGGATGTCACTGGTCGCGATGAAGACGTGCAGGTGCGGCCGCTCGGCGACCTTGATCGCCTCGATCGCGCGCTGGGGGTCGCCATCGCGGCAGCGGGCCAGCGCGGCGATGGCGATGCCGCCCTTGATCTCGCGCGCGATCCGGTTGACCGCCTCGAAGTCGCCGGGCGAGGCCGCCGGGAAGCCCGCCTCGATGACATCGACCTTGAGCCGCGCCAGCTGGCGGGCGACCTCGAGCTTCTCGGCGGCGGTGAGGCCGGCGCCGGGCGCCTGCTCGCCGTCCCGGAGCGTCGTGTCGAAGATCCGGACGCTGCCCGCCGCGACCGGCATCAGGAGGGGCGCCCGGATACCGCGGCGCCGGCCGGTCCGCCCGACGCCGCGCCCGTGACCGCGGCCTGGGCCTCGCCGGCCCGCACGACGACGGGGTTCAGGAACGGCATCTGGGCCCGCAGGTCCGCCCCGACCTGCTCGATCTGGTGGTCGCGATCCTGCTCGCGCAGCCTCCGGAACTCGGCGCCGCCAGACTCCTGCTCGGCGATCCAGCGGTTCGCGAAGGCGCCGCTCTGGATGTCCGTGAGGACGTCCTTCATCGTCGACTTCACGCCCTCGGCCACGCGCGGCCCGGAAACGTAATCGCCGTACTCCGCGGTGTCGCTGACGCTGAAGCGCATGAAGTTCAGGCCACCGCGGTACATGAGATCGACGATGAGCTTGAGCTCGTGCATCGTCTCGAAGTACGCGAGCTCGGGCTGGTAGCCGGCCTCGACGAGTGTCTCGAACGCGGCCTTGATGAGCGCCGACACGCCGCCGCAGAGCAGCGCCTGCTCACCGAACAGGTCGGTTTCGGTCTCCTCCTTGAAGGTCGTCTCGAGCACGCCGGCTCGCGTCGCGCCGATCGCGCCCGCGTAGGCGAGGACTCGAGCCCGGGCGGTGCCGCTCGGGTCCTGGCCGACGGCGAACAGCGCCGGCACTCCCCCGCCCTGGGTGTACACGCTCCGCAGGAGGTGCCCCGGGCCCTTCGGCGCGACCATCCCGAGATCGACACCCTCCGGTGGCTTGATCCGCTCGAACCGGATGTTGAACCCATGGGCGAACATCAGGAGCTGACCGGGCCGGAGATTCGGCTCGATCTCGGCGTCGTACAGGGCCTTCTGGGCCGTGTCGGGGACGAGAATCATGATCACGTCGGCGGCCTTCACCGCGTCGCCGACCGTCGCGACCTTCAGCCCGGCCTCCTCGGCGAGCTGCCGGCTCTTCGAACCTTCCTTGAGCCCGACGACGACATCGACACCCGAGTCGCGCAGGTTCTGGGCATGGGCGTGGCCCTGGCTGCCATAGCCGACGACCGCCACGGTCTGACCGGCGAGCGCCTGGGGGTCGACGTCGCGGTCGTAGTACATGCGAGCTGTCACGTTTGCTTCCTCACTTCTTCAGCGCCTCTTCGATGGATCCGGAGCCGCGGGCCATCACGACCGCGCCGGTCCGGACCAGCTCCTTGATCCCGAACATGCGAACGAGTCCGACGAACGCGTCGACGTCCACCTCGGGCCCGCTGATCTCGACGATGACCGATTCGGGTCCGAGGTCGACGATCCGGCCTCGGCTGAGCTCGACGACCTTGATGACCTCGGCCCGGTTCGAGTCGGTCGCCCGGATCTTCACGAGCGCCAGCTCGTGCTCGACGGTCGGCTCGCTCGTGACGTCCTGGACCTTGAGCACATCGATCAACCGATAGAGCTGCTTCGCGGCCTGTTCGACGGCGACGTCGTCACCCCGCAGGGTGATCGTCATCCGCGAGAGGCCAGCCTGGTCGGTGCGGCTGACGGCGAGCGAATCGATGTTGAAGTTGCGGGCCCGCATGAGGCTCGCGACGCGGTTGAGGACGCCGGGCTTGTCGACGACGAGCGCGACCAGGCGGTGAAGCCGAGTCTCGCCGCTGCCGGGCAGGGCCCTCGGCGGCGGGGCGGTGTGGGCGGGTGAGGACCCGTTCGAGCCGTCGGCGGTCACGACTCCGCCCCATCCCAGTGCTCGATGAGGTCGGACAGGCCCTTGCCCGCCGGCATCATCGGGAAGATGTTCTGCTCGCCGGCGATCTCGAACCACACGAGGGCCGGACCGTCGACGCCCTGGGCGAAGCGGATCGCGTCGTCGACCTCCTCGGGCGTCGTCGCCTTGGTCGCCGGGACGCCATAGGCCTCGGCGAGCTTCAGGTAGTCGGGCCCCTGGAGGTGGGCCGAGTGGTAGTTCCCGGCGTAGATGATCTCCTGCCACTGCCGGATCATCCCGAGCTTCTTGTTGTCGAAGAGCGCGATCTTCACCGGGATGTTGTCCTGGACGAGGGTCATCAGCTCCTGCGAGGTCATCTGGAAGCCGCCGTCGCCAACGATCGCCCATGTCTCGCGGTCAGGGGCGCCGAGCGCGGCACCCATCGCCGCCGGGACCGCGAAGCCCATCGTGCCGAGGCCGCCGGAGCTGACGTGGGTGTTCGGATGGCGAAAGCCCGCGTAGCGCGCGAGCCACATCTGGTTCTGGCCGACGTCCCCGACATAGATCCCTTCGTGGTCGGTCAGGTCGCCAATCCGTTCGACGACGTAGTCGGCCGAGAGGAGCCCGTCCCGCCACGCACCCGAGCCGTGCCACGAGCTCGCCTCGGAGTCGCGGCGCCACTGGGCGAGCTGGTCGAGGTACTCGGCGCGGACCTCGCGCGCCACCTCGCTGACCATCGGCGTCAGGGCTTCGAGGACGTGCTTCGCATCGCCGACGATCGGGACCTCGACCGCGACGTTCTTGCCGATCTCGGCCGGGTCGATATCGACGTGGACGATCCGCGCATACGGCGCGTAGGTCCGGACGTTGCCGGTGACGCGGTCGTCGAAGCGCATCCCAACCGCGAGGAGCAGGTCGGCCGACTGGATCGCCCGGTTCACGTGCTTCCAGCCGTGCATGCCCATGAAGCCGTAGGCGAGCGGGTGGCGCTCGTCGATCGCGCCGATGCCCAGGAGGGTCCACGCGACCGGGATGTTGGCCTTCTCGGCCAGGGCGAGGAGCTCCGCCTCGGCCTTCGCATGGAGGACGCCGTGGCCCGCCAGGATCACGGGCCGCTTCGCGGCTTCGATCTCGGCCGCCGCCGCCTTGAGCTGGCGAAAGTGGCCGCGCAGGTTCGGCCGGAAGCCGGGCAGGCCGGCTCGGACCTCGGCGTCGTCCGGATGCGGAGCGATGGTCTCCTGCTGGAGGGCATCCTTCGTGATGTCGACGTGGACCGGTCCGGGCCGACCGGTCCGGGCGATGTGGAAGGCCTCGGCGAGGACGCGCGGGAGGTCGTTCGCGTCGCGGACGAGGTAGTTGTGCTTCGTCATCGGCAGGGTGATGCCATTGATGTCGATCTCCTGGAACGCGTCCTTGCCGATCAGCGCCGATGGCACGTTGCCCGTGATCGCCACGAGGGGGATCGAGTCCAGCTGGGCCGTCGCGATGCCGGTCACGAGGTTCGTGGCACCGGGACCGGACGTCCCGACGCAGACCCCGACGCGGCCGGTCGCGCGGGCATACCCGTCGGCCGCATGGGCGCCGCCCTGCTCGTGGCGGACGAGGATGTGCCGCAGCTCCGGGTAGTCGCCGAGGATGTCGTAGAGGGGCAGGATCACGCCGCCGGGATAGCTGAACACGACGTCGACGCCCTGCCGGAGGATCGCCTCGCAGACGACGTCGGCGCCGATCCGAGGGCGCGCCACCCGCTCCGCTCGCTCGGAGCGGGTGGCGGTGCGTACGGCCGAGCTCGACAGGCCCTCGTGGAGCATCTCGCGCTGGGCCCGCTCGACGGCCTCGGCGTGGGCCGTCCCAGCCGCCGGCTCATGGCTTCGCCGGACGGGCGTGGCAGCGGGCGCGGCGGTCTGCCCGGCGGTCGGCGCCGCGGCCTGCGCGGCATTGCCCGACGCCGGCCCGCTCCCCGGCGGTCTCGCCGAGGCCCCCTTCGTGATCGACATGTCCCGGTCCTCCCTCACAAATCAAAAGACCCTCGCCTTCCGGCAAGGGTCCCGTTGGTCTTCGGTGGTTCACGCCCTAGCGGCGCTTGTCCCTCCGCGTCCCTCCGTTCGCCCGCCGGCTGCCGGCAATGAGGAGCTCTACAAGGCTCTCAATGCCGACCAGGAGCGCGCGAATAAGGGAGAGGGGGGTGACCTCGATGGGATCGAACGGAACCTGCACGCGGCGCCCGTCGCCGGTCACGGCGATGGCGATGCGGCGGCGGTCCAGATCGGTCGAGCGAGTCACGGTTCGCGCAGTCTAGGGGCAGTCGCAGGGATTGTGCAACGCCACCGATGGTCCGGGGTCGCTCCGCGCCCATTTCAGGAGGCATGTCCGTCGTCGACGAACGAGACATTGGCCAGCTTCCAACTCCGTATGCAGCAGTGCATATGAACGTCGCTGAGCGAGCTTGCCCACCTGCTGAAACCGC
>JBBRNM010000047.1:0-17164 GCA_038230295.1 Candidatus Limnocylindrales bacterium | reverse complement strand
CGCGGCGCATCACGACGACATGACGCGGGTCTGCTTCGTCATCTGCGGCGACGCGGACCTCGCCCAGGAGGCCGTGCAGGCCGCCTGGCCGCACGCCTGGCAGAAGATGACGACGATCCGGGATCCCCAGCGGCTCCGGCCATGGCTGATCTCGATCGCCGTCAACGAGACGAAGCAGCTCATTCGACGTCGCGGCCGGCGGATGCTCCGGGAGATCGCCATCGACACCGACAGCTCGGGCGGTCTCGCCGCCTCCGCGAGGAGCGACCCGGCGAGCCGGGCCGGGGAGCTGGACCTCGCGAATGCGCTGGCCCGGCTGGGCGAAGGCGACCGCGTGATCGTCGGCCTGCGATACGCCGCGGGACTGACCTCGGCTGAGATCGGATCCATCGTCGGGATGTCCGCAGGCGGCGTCCGGGCGCGACTTGCACGACTGCTCGATCGACTGCGGAAGGAGCTCGACGATGACGCACCTGCCAGCTGACCCCATCGATCCCTATGAGGCCGGCCTCGCCGGCCGGGTCCACGACCACACGGACCAGGCGCTGAAGCCGTTCGACGCGACGGCGATCGCGCATGCCGCGGCCATCGAGCATCCTCGCCGCCGGTTCGGGCGCCTGTTCGGCGCGACGACCGCGATTGGCCGTCTCGGCTGGATCGCGGCTGCTGGACTCCTTGCGGCGGCCACGATCGGCTACTCCTTGGGCGCCGGCGGCAAGGGACCCTCGGGCCCGGTCGCCATCGCGACGGCGAGCCCAACGGCTGTTCCGACCCTGGCCCCGACAGCAGCTCCGACGGCAACCCTGGCGCCGGCCCAGACGGCCGCTCCAACGCCGGTCCCGACCGTACGCCCGATCGAGGCGTGCGGCCCGGGCGCTCTGAACATCCGCATCGTCTCCTGGAGTGGTGCCGCCGGCCAGCGGATCGCGACCCTCAAGCTGACGCAGAAGAGCACGAACGGCTGCACGTTCCCGACCCTCACCCGGCCGGAGCTCCTGGATGGGACCAACCGGGTCCTCCTCGAGGGCGCGCAGCCCGGGGCCGCCAAGCTGCTCACGCTCGCTCACGGCGACGTATTGAGCTCGATGGCCGAGACCAGCAACTATTGCGGGCCGAACCCGGTCGCGCCGGTCACGGTCGCCATCGTCCTCGCGGACGGCCAGCGCGTCATCGCCACTCCGCTCACGCCGACGGACACCACGGGCGTGCCGCCGTGCAACGGGGCGGGGAGCCCGGGCTACATCCAGATGCAGGCCTGGACTCGCTGACTCTCCCTGGGACCGAGCATCCGGCCGGGTCGCGAGACCCGGCCGGCTCGGATTCTCCCTACGCGATCTCGATCGAGAAATAGACCCCGACCGCCCGCACGTGGGCCCGTGCGAGCCGGTAGACGATGTTGCCCGGAAAGACGTGCTGGCCGGTCGCGAGGATCGCCCGGTCGCGTAGATCGCCGGGTGGCAGGCGGGTCGCCCGGATGGGGATCGCCGTGGGATAGCGGAATGACAACGCCGGGATGTCCGCCGCCTCGAGATTTCGCGTCCAGGCGACGTCCCCATTCGGGTGCCCCAGGAACCACCGGTCGCCGTCGCGCAGGAGGCCCAGGAGGATCGGTCGCGGCCGCCCGGTTCGCCGACCCGGAACGCGCAGCTCGACGACGTTGCCGAGCCCATAGGCCCGCCAGAACGTGGCCACGAACGGATCGAGCATGCGGATGAGCCGGTACTGCGCCCGGAGATACCAGCGCCAGGCAATCGACGGGCGAGGGTCGGGGAGGCTCACCCGGGCATCGTAGTCGCCGGGGCGCGGATCGGGCTCGAACCTTGACGTTCACGTCAAGGTTAGGGTAGTCTTGCACGGTGACCACGCGACCCACCACGACCGCCGCTCCTGCCACCGGCAGTGCCCCACAGCCGCGCCCGTTGCGCATCCAGGAGGTCGCAGCCGAGGTAGGCCTCACGACCCGCTCGGTCCGCTACTACGAGGAGGTCGGCCTGCTCGCGCCGGCGCGCAGCGGCGGCGACTACCGGCTCTACGACGCTGAGGACCTCGAGCGCCTCCGCTTCATCAAGGCCCTTCGAGACGACGCGGGGTTCAGCCTCGCCGAAATCGGCCAGCTCGTCGAGGACGAGGCCGCCCGGGCTCGCAACAAAGCCCGCTTCAAGGCGACCGACGATCCGGCCGAGCGGCGAGCAATCGCCCTCGATGGCATCGCCCGCGTCGACCGCCAGATCGAGACCCTCCGGGCGAAGATGGCCCGCCTGAGGACCATGATCGGCGAGGCTCGGGCGCGGCGCGAGAAGCTCGCCTCCCGGGTCGAGATGATCGATGGCGGCGAGGTCCGAACCCACGTCCACGTCGACCGCCGACCCCCGACAAGCAACGCATGACGTTCCGTCCCAGCGCCTCGACGATGCCCGCGCTCCGGCATCGGAACTACCAGCTCTTCTTCGTCGGCCAGGGTCTGTCCCTGATCGGTACCTGGATGACTGCGGTCGCCCAGTCGTGGCTCGTCCTGCAGCTGACCGGCAATCCGTTCGACCTCGGGCTGCTCGCGGTCGCCCAGTTCACTCCCGTGCTGATCCTCGGCCTCTTCGGTGGCCTGATCGCCGACACCCTCCCGAAGCGCCCGACGATGTACGTGACCCAGGTCGTGGCGATGGTCGTCAGCGCCCTCCTGTTCGGCCTCGCCGTGACCCACACGGTCCAGCTGTGGCACGTGTACGTGCTGGCGGTCGTCATGGGCGTCCGGAACTCGATCGACATGCCCACGCGGCAGGCGTTCGCCGTCGAGATGGTGGGTCGCGAGGACATCGGCAACGCCGTCGCACTCAACTCGGCGCTCTTCAACGGGGCGCGCGTCGTCGGCCCGGCCCTCGCGGGCGTCGCCATCGGCGCGTTCGGCGTCGCGATCGCCTTCCTCATCGACGCGATCAGCTTCCTGGCGGTGCTGGTCGCGCTCTTTGCGATGCGCGAGGAGAGCCTGCGACAGGCACCCCGGCTGGCCCAGATGCAGAGCGTCCGCGCCGTCTTCGACAACCTCGCCGAGGGGCTCAGTTACGTTCGCAACACCGGCATCGCCCTCCTCGCGATCACGGTCATCGGCGTCGTCGCGACGTTCGGGATCAACTTCTCGGTCGTCATCCCGCCGTTGGCCTCGCTGACCCTGGACGTCGGAGCCGCCGGGTACGGCTTCCTGATGGCCGCATCGGGGCTCGGGTCGTTAGCCGCGGCGCTCCTGATCGCGTTCCGGGGCACCCGGCCGAGCCGGATGCTGCTGGGGAGCCTGATCCTCGGCGCTGCCGAGATGGTGATGGGCGGGAGCAATAGCTACACCCTGGACCTCGTGCTGATGTTCACGGCCGGTGCGGGGTCCATCGCGATGATGGCGACCGCCAACACGACGCTCCAGCTGGCGGTCCCCGACGAGCTCCGCGGCCGCGTCATGTCCGTCTACACGACGGTCTTCGCCGGCGCGTCACCGATCGGCGGCGTCGTCATCGGCGCGATCGCGGCGAATGCCGGCGCGCAGGCAGCGCTGTTCGTCGGTGGGCTCATCTCGGTGCTCGCCGGGATCGGCGGGATCGTCTGGTACCGGAAGCTCCGCTCGAGCGGCCAGATCCCGGCGCGCGTCGTCTCGACGCGTTCGGTTCATGTCCCAGCCGGCTCGTTGGGACCGCCGGGTCCCGCCGCTGCCGCTCCCGCAGTGGCCGCTCCCGCCGGCGCTACCGCTCCCGCCTCGACGGCTCGCTCGATCCGCTGAACGCTCAGCCGGTGATCTCGGCGCGTTCGGTGAACACGACCGCGACAAGCAGCGAGCCGATGAGCCACACCGCGACCAGGACCAGGGCCGTATCGGCCGGCAGCGAGGTGATTCCCGCCCCGCCACCGCCCGGGCCGCCACCGACGGACCCCGACGCGCCGGTGTTGAGCGAAGCCTGCGCGACCGCGAATGGCAGGTACTTCACGATGTCGGGCAGGAAGAGCCGAGCGAAGGTCTCGCCGAAGTAGAAGGCAATCCCGGCGCCGATCCCCGCCAGCTGGCTCCGGGCGAGAGTCGCGATCGCGAATCCGAGCGACGCTTCCTCGACGACGGCGAACCAGCCGCGGACGAACTGGGCCGGCATCCGGTTGAGCGTGGCCGCGTCGGTCAGGCCCGTCGTGGGCACGCCGGCGATGTTCGCGCCGATGATCGCGGCGATGATCCCGACAACGAACGCGATCACGAGCCCGACGGCGACCATGACCGCAACGGCCCCAAACGAGAGGAGGAGGTAACGGGTCCGGCTCTCGCCGCGGGCGACCGCGTTCTTGAGGGTGCCCCAGCCCCACTCCGAGCCGGCGATCGCCGCGCCGTAGATCACCGCGAAGAGGCCGCCGAGGCCGAGGATGAACTCCAGGATCAGGTCGTAGGCGCCGGGGAATTGCACGAGCACCAGTGCCCGTGCCTGCGCAGCCGTCGATGAGTCCCTGGTCGCGACCGTCGCCGTGGCGATGATGATCAAGGCGAGGAGGCCTGCGAGCAGGCCGAGCGTCACGAACGATGCGGGCCGGCCGACGAGCTTGCGCAGGCCCGACACGAAGATCCTCATCCGCCCGCACCGATCCCCTGGAACGTGCCCTCGGAGCCCGGCATCGGCTCGCCGCCGGTCAGCTCGAGGAACAGCATCTCGAGGTCGCTACCGGATTCGATGCCCGACGCATAGAGGCCGGCGCCTGCGAGGACGCGGTTCACCTCGGCGGCCCGGTGGCTCTCGGTCCGGACCGAGAGCCAGGTCGTCTTGCCGTCGACGTCCGGGGCGGCGGTGGTTGGGGCGATCGCCGTCAGGACCCCCAGGGCGGCGTCGGCGTCAGCGAGCGGGAGACGAACCCGGACGACCTGCTGGCTGCTCAGGAGCTCCTGCATCGTCCCTTCGCGGACGAGTCGGCCGGCGGCGATGATGCCCACCACATCGGCCATGACCTGGATCTCGGCGAGCAGGTGGCTCGAGACGAAGACCGTCTTGCCGATCGTTGCGAGGTGGCGGAGGGTCTCGCGCATGGCCACGATGCCGGCCGGATCCAGTCCGTTGGCCGGCTCATCGAGGAGCAGGAGTTGAGGATCGCTGAGGAGCGCCCCCGCGATTCCGAGGCGCTGCTTCATGCCCAGCGAATACCCCGAGACCTTGTCCTTCGCGCGGTCCCGAAGCCCGACGAGCTCGAGCAGCTCCTCGACACGGTTCCTGGCAACGGGTGCCCCGGTCGCGGCCAGCTCCCGGAGGTTCTGGCGGCCGTTCAGGTAGGGATAGAAGGACGGCGATTCGATGAGCGCGCCGACTCGGAAGAGCCGGCGCCGATCACCGCGAGCGAACGGGCTCCCGAGCAGCTGGATCGAGCCCGAGTCCGGGTGGAGGAGGCCCGTCAGGAGCCGCATCGTGGTCGTCTTCCCGGCGCCGTTCGGGCCCAGGAAGCCGTAGACGACGCCCGACGGAACCGAGAGATCGAGGCCAGCAAGCGCGACCCGCTTGCCGTAGCTCTTGCGGAGGTCGCGCGTCGCGAGGGCGAGGTCCGTGCCAGCGGTCACACGGCCAAGGGTAGGGCAGCGTCGAGTCGGGGGCTCGTGGGCCCCTCGCAAGGATTCCGCGACCGGCCTTGGCACCCTCGCAACACGAGGATGGCGATACTGTTTGGCGAAGCGGCCGTAGCGCCGCCGGCCCGAAAGGAGCGAAGCCTCGTGTGCCTGACCTGTGGCTGCATGGACGCCCATCGAGAGATGGGCGAGAACAACATCACCTACGAGGATCTGAAGCGCGCCGCTGAGGAGAATGGCAAGTCCGTCGCGGAGACGCTGGAGACTTTCGACGCGACGCGCGAACAGGACCGGGCGGACCATCCCCAGGAGTACGCCAGGGCCGCCTCATGAAAGCGGGCTGATTCGCTTCAGCGGCCGGGTAACGGAACTCGCGGACCCCGGGAAATAAGTTCGGAGCGGCTCCCGAAGGAGCCGCTCCGATGCTGTCCCGGTGAAGATTTCCGCCGAAACGGAAGCTTCTGCCACGCGCCAAGGGCATCTATCACGTCGGCTGCACCGACTACCCTGACCCAACCTACCCATGACCTTACCGCTGGGGCAGCTTGCCCTGCGCGAACGCAGGAGCAACTTGAAGTCTAGCCCACGAGGCTTCGAAATCCAAGGGTTTTCGTCGCGGAATTGGTAAAAAACCCTTAACGCTTCGTGCTCGGGCGTTCTCCGCGAGCGTTGCAGCGACGTAACAATGGCCTCCGCGGTGCAACGCGACTGCAATCTCCGCAGGCGGCGCGTCGCCATTCAGGCGCCACTCAGCGCTTGTGGGGCGGCGCCTCAGTCCTCGTGAATCGTCACGCCGGCGATGGCGACGGGCTCAGTTGGGAGGTCCCGCGCGTTTCGCGGGGCATTGACGATCTTGTCGACGACGTCCATGCCCTTCGTGACCTGGCCGAACAGCGTGTAGTTCTTGGGCAGCTTGCCCGTCAGATCGGCCTGGCAGATGAAGAACTGGCTACCGTTCGTGTTCGGCCCGGCATTCGCCATCGCGACGGCGCCGCGGACATAGTCGCCCTGGACCTTCTCGTCCTCGAAGGTGTAGCCCGGCCCGCCCGTGCCGACCCGGCCGGCATTCAGGTCCGCCTTCTTTCCGTGCTCGCCGTCGCCGGCCTGAGCGACGAAGCCGGGAATGACGCGATGGAAGATGACGTCGTCGTAGAAGCCCTTCTGGGCGAGGTCAACGAAGTTCTTCGTCGCCTTGGGCGCCGCGTCGGAGAACAGGTCGAGCTCGATGTCGCCGAGGTCGGTGGTGAGGGTCGCGCGGGTCATTGGCTGCTCCTCAGGGGTTCGAGACGGTGACCGAGGTCATCACGATGGGGTGGGTCGGCAGCTCGCCGTCAGCGGCGGCCGCAATCGCGTCGACGGCGTCCATGCCGGTCACGACGGTTCCGAAGATCGCGTAGGTATTCGTGGCGGCGAGCGTGTTCGTATCCGAGAGGACGATGAAGAACTGGGAACCCTGGCTGTTCGGGGCCGAGGAGCGGGCCATGGCCACGGTGCCCCGCTTGTACGGCTGGGCGACAGTTTCGTCGGCGATCGTGTAGCCCGGGCCACCGCTCCCGTCACCGCTGGGGTCCCCGCCCTGGATCACGAAGCTGGGGACGACCCGATGGAAGACGAGGCTGTCGTAGAAGTGGCACGAGGCCAGGGCGACGAAGTTGCCGGCCGCGATCGGCGATAGTGCGCCCTCGACCTTGATGACGATGTTGCCCTTCGGCGTCGCGATCGTCACCGTTCTCGTCTCGCCGGCTGCGAGGGCGGCGGGCTGGGCCGTCGGGCAGCCCACCGCCGATCGGCTGGCAGCGGGCGCCCTGGCTGCGCCGAACGAGGCGCCGGACAGGATGTAGGCCGCGCCGACGACGGCGATCGCGATTGCGCCGATCCCGAGCAGCAGTGGCAGTCGGCCGCCCTTGGGTTGTGCCGCGCCGTGCCGCACTCCCGTTCGCGCGTCAACCCGCGCCACCTTCGGGCGCATCCCGCCCGAGGAGCCGGGTCGGGTGCGCTTTGGCGGTACGGGGCGCTGGCTCATGCGGCGGCCTCTCGAGCGGTGGAAAAGTCGATCGCTCCGGAGAGGAGCGCTTCGCCGAGGATGATGCCTGCCGCGCCCGCATCTCGCACGCGCCGGATTCCCGCGACGTCTCGAACGCTCCCGGCGACCACGAGCTCGGCGCTGATCGCGCGGACTGCGAGGGCGAGCGCCGCGACGCCCTCGTCGCTCGCCGCGTGCGAGACGACGAAGCGGGCGACGCCCTGCCCGACGAGGTCGGAGGCGAGGTCGGCGAGGGTCGCCGGTCGGGATCGATGCCACGGAAACGCGGCAAGGCGATCCGGCCGGGCATCAAGGCCGATGGCGAGCCAGTCGCCGGCGACCGCGAGGCACTCCCGCAGGAGCGCGGGGTCGTCCGCGAGCGCCAGACCGGCGACGACGCGTGTCGCTCCGGCCGCGAAGGCCGTTCGGATGGCGTCGGGGTTGTCGACGCCGCCAGCGAGCTGGAGTGGCGTCGCGACCCGCGCGGCGATCTGCCCGATCGCGTCGAGGTTCACCGGACCGCCGAGTCGGGCGCCGTCGAAGTCGACGACGTGGATCAGCGTCGCCCCGAGGCCGACGAAGTGCTCCGCGATCCGATCCGGCCGGTCGGTCGGCGCGCCGACGCCGGTGGCCACGCCGGGCCAGAACACGACCCGCGATCGCCCGCCCTGGAGATCGATCGCCGGGATGACCTGCACGAAGCCGCCGTCAGGGCCGCGCTGCGGCCCGACTCGCCGCGGGTCCTCCGGTTGCGGCGCTGCCCTCGCCGCGAAGGGCCCGTCGCTGGAAAGTGATCGGGAGCGAGCCGCTCCAGAGCAGGGCGTCGTGAAAGCCTCGAAGCGAGAAGTCGGCCCCGAGGCGCCGCCGCTCCTCGTCGCGCAGGCCGAGGATCAGGACCTTGCCGAGGAGGTAGGACAGCTCGTATGTCGGCGTCGAGGTGTAGCGGCGGGCCTCCGCGGCCGCGTTCGGGCGCTCGAAGCCGGTGTGCTCGACGAGGAAGTCGGTCGCCGTCTCGATCGAGACCTCGCCCCGGTGCATCCGGACGTCGAGGATGATCCGGCAGGCCCGCCAGATCGCGTCCGTCGCGAGTGCGAGGCGGAACTCCGGCCCGTCGTCGAAGCCCTCCTCGCGCATCATCTGCTCGCTGTACATGCCCCAGCCCTCGACGAACTCCGGCGCGTCGACCTGGAGGCGACTGAGCGACGGGTGGCGACCGGCGATCGCGAGCTGCAGGTGGTGACCCGGATAGGCCTCGTGGATGCTCGTGTTGCTGATCGCGGCGCGGTAGTGCTCGCGCATCGCGCCGGGGTCGTCGTCGACCGACGGCGTCACGACGTACAGCCCCACGGCGCCGCTATCCCACTTCGCCGGCGCGAAATACGCCGCAAATGGCAGGACCCCACGCAGGTAGCGGGGCGTCGCGATGACCTCCACCCGCTCATCGGCCGGAACCGTGACGAGGTCGTGCTCGATGAGGTGTCGGCGGGCTCGGTTCATCGCGATTCGGTAGCCCTTAAGCGCAGCGTCGAAGGTCGCCGGGTGGTCGGATTTGACCCGATCGATGACCTCGGCCTCGGTCGTCGAGGCGTCGATATCACGGGCGGCTGCGGCTCGATCGGCGTGATTGCGCTCGAGCTGGTCCCACCCGATGGCGAGAATGGCTTCGGCGTCGACGCCACCGAGCGCGCGCAGCTTGACAAGCTCGTCGTAGAGCTCCCGCTCGAGTGGCCAGGCGTCGGTACCGTCCGCGAGCGTTCCGCGGATCCACTCGACCTGCTCGGCGACCGCGGTGCGCGCGCCATCGGCGGCCCGGACGAGGCGGCGGTGGGCCGTCGCCGAGAGCCCGTCCCCTGCTGCAACGATCTCGTCGAGGAAGCCCGGCAGGTCGCGGCTCGCCGTGAGCTCGACCTCCTGCCAGGCCCGGACCTGCGGCTGGACGGCCCGGGTTCGATGGGCCACGAGGGAGGCCGGCACGGCCTCCAACCGACCGGCGATCGAGTCGAGGCGCTCGTTGAGCGGCGCGTAGTCGCGGGCGAAGAGCGGGAAGAGGGCATCGCCAAGGGCCGACGCGCCCGTCGAGCGACGTTCCCACGTCCTGATGGCATCGGCGGTGAAGACCGAGAGCCGGACGTGGTGGAGCTCGAGGTCCCGCTCGAATCGCGCCTCCGGCGACAGGCCGGCAACGTCCAGGGCCTCGATGGCCGCGAGGTGGCGGTGTTCTGCCTCGATCTCGGCGAGAGCCGCGTCGCGGGTGGGATCGCCGAGCTCATTGTCCCAGGCATGGATCCCGAGATAGGTCGCGGAGATCGGATCACGCTCGATCCGGTCGCGGAAGCGCGCCTCGACGAGGTCGTAGAAGCTTTCGTCCAGTGGGCCCGGAGCGCGCGCCGGCGCCGGTCGCGTGAGCTCGACGCCACCCAGCATCCCCGGTGGCACGCTCAGTGAGCCACGGCCGCGGCGCTGGCTTCCGCGGGGCCGGCCGCGGTTTCCGCGGCAGCCGGGCCACGTCCCGGCTGGTCACCCGCCCGCGTGCCCGCCGTCGCCTCGATCGCCCGCCGGACGGCGGCGATCGTGGTCTCGATGTCGTCTGCCTCGACGCCGTAATGCGTCACCGCGCGGACCTGGCCGTGGGGGTAGGCGACCATCAGCACGCCCTCCCGCTCGAGCGCGTCGAGGAACGCCGTCCGATCGCGATCGACCCGGAACACGACGAAATTGGTGGCCACCCGACCTGGATCGAGCGGTCCGGACTCGGGCTGGGCGATGTCGCCGGCGGACTGGATCTCCGGATACTCGGCGAGCCCCTCGGCGAGGTGGCGGGCGTTCGCGTGATCCTCGGCGAGGCGCTCGATCATGCCGGCCGGTCCGTCGCGGAGCGCGATCAGGCCCGGCGCCGCGATGACGCCGACCTGGCGCATCCCGCCGCCGAGGAGCTTCCGCGCGCGCCGCGCGCGCCAGATGAAGTCCTTCGAGCCGACGACGACACTGCCGATCGGGCACGCGAGTGCCTTCGACAGGCAGAACGAGACGCTGTCGGCGGGCCCCGCCAGCTCCCGGGGGCTCACGCCGAGGGCGACGACGGCATTCCAGAACCGCGCCCCGTCGATGTGGAGCGGGACGCCCCGCTCGTGGGCGATCGCGCCGATCGCAGCCGTGTACTCGGGTGTCAGCGGCTGGCCCATCGCGTGGGCGACCGTGTTCTCGATCGTGACGAGCCCCGTGATCGGCTCGTGCGGATCCGTGGGATCGCGGAAGGCATTCCGCACCGCCTCGAGGTCGAGGGTGCCGTCGGGCTCCTCGCGGATCGTCCGAATCGATGCGCCAACGACGACGGCGTGGCTCGCGGCCTCGTCGATGACGAGATGGGCCTGCTCGCCGGCGATGGCTTCCTGGCCGCGGGCGAGGTGGGCCATGAGGGAGACGAGGTTGCCCATCGCGCCGGACGGCACGAAGAGGCCGGCTTCTTTGCCGAGGAGCTCGGCGGCGCGGGCCTCGAGCGCAATCGCCGTCGGATCGTCGCCGAAGACGTCGTCGCCGACCTCGGCGTCGGCCATGGCCCGGCGCATCTCGGGCGTCGGATGCGTGACGGTGTCGGACCGCAGGTCGATCGGTGGCATGGGCGGCGAGGATATCGCGGTCGAGGACGGTGGGCCGCCAGCAGACCCGAAGTGTGCCCTCGCCCGGCCCGCGTCGGGCGACCTGCTATCCTCGCGACTCGCTGCACGGACCCGTGGTGTAGCGGCCCAACATGCCAGCCTGTCACGCTGGAGATCGCCGGTTCGAATCCGGTCGGGTCCGCCATCCTCCTCGAATGCCTCCGACGCCCCGCCGGCCCGCCCCGACGGGGCGTCTTCTTGCCCCGGCGGATACTGCCGGCGTGAGACCCGGCTCGAAGGCGGCGCTCCTGGTTCTCGTCGCGGTGGCGATGGTGGCCGCGGTCGTACTTCTCGGCGGGCCGCTCGGGGCCGGCCAACATGGCGGAAACCCGGGGCCGAGCCCGGCGGCGAGCGCAGCTTCGGTCGCCCCCGGGACATCCAGCGCACCAGCCAGCGGCACGCCGATCCCTCCGAGCCCGTCGGCGGGGGTGGCCGGAGTGATCCCGATCGTGCCGGTCACGAGCTTCCGGGCGCCCTGGGACTCGACCGACGCGGCCGAGGTATCGGCCGTTCTCGCGGGATCGAGCCGCCGCTACGCCGCGGTCGAGGTCGTCACCGGCGACGCCGATGCGGTGCTCGCGGCGCTTGGCGCGACCCGCCCGGCGGGCGGTTCCGGACTGATCCCCGCGCCGAGTCCAGCCGCTCTCCGGAAGGACCTCGCCGCGCACCGGGACCGGCTCGGATTCCTGCGAGCCGGCGACGTCGACGCGAGCGTCCGCGCCCTCGGCTGGGGTGGCGCGTCACTCTTCGGGGTCCACCGGGTCGCCGCGATCGCCAGCTGGCCCCTGGCGATCCAGGCGTCAGCCGCCGCCGACGCGCTGGCGTACGACCCGGCGACCGCATGGACCCTCGTCGCCGGCGGCGACATCAATCTCGATGGATCGGTCGCGTATCACGTGAAAACGCTCGGGCTCGGGGTCGACTTCCCATTCGACGGCGGCACGGCCGAGATCCTCTCTCGCTATTGCTGCAGCACCCGCGGCGCGCTCCTGCCACATGCCAGACGGACCGGCCACACGGGCGCCCTGCACGACCTCCTTTCGAAGGCCGACCTGGCGATCGCGAACTTCGAGAATCCCGCGCCCAACGACTTCGTGTACCACCCGGGCGGCTATCGATTCAGCGCGGATCCCGCCCTCATCGAAGGTGTCGCCAGGGCAGGAATCGACTGGGTTTCGCTCGCGAACAACCACATCGGCGACAGCGGCGCCTCCGGGATCGCGGACACGATTGCGAACCTCGATCGATGGGGGATCGCCCACGGCGGGGCCGGACCAGACCTGACCGCCGCGCGACGCCCCTCGATCCTCCAGGCGGGTGGGATCAAGGTGGCGATCCTGGGCTACGACACGATCAAGCCCGCGTACGGCGCCGGACCGAGCACGGCCGGCTCGAACCAGATGAGCCCCAACCGGGTCCGGGACGATGTCGCCGCGGCCCGCGCGCTCGGAGCGGATCTCGTGATCGTGTTTCCCCACTGGGGCACCGAGTACACCGCGACCGCGACGGCGTACCAGCGCAGCCTGGCGCACGCGGCGATCGATGCAGGGGCCGATCTCGTCGTCGGCAATCACCCCCATTGGGCCGGAGCCGTGGAGCTCTACAAGGGCAAGCCGACGTTCTACGCCCTCGGCGACTTCGTTTTCAACATCGACCGCTCGGAGCAGACCGAGGAGGGGATCACGCTCGAGCTGACGTACTCCGGCACGCGCCTCGTGCAGGCCTGGATGCACCCATACCTGATCCTGGACGGTTCGCAGCCGAACTTCCTCGATCCAGCCCGAAGCGGCCGCGTCGTGATGGACCAGGTCTACGGGGCCTCGCGCGGGCTCCTGCCCTGGTAGGGCCCGGCAGGGGGCTCTTGTCCCGGGACCGCCTCAGGTAAGGCCCGCGAAGAGGTCCGTTTCGGGCAGGTCCGTCGGGATCCGCGACTCCCGGAGAATGTAGGCCTCCCTCGCCCAGAAGTCGCGCCACGCGTCCCGCCCGAATCGCAGGAACGGGTTCTCGAGGCTCATCTGCGTCTTGTGCTTCTGGATCGCGGCCCACTTCTGGTCGAGGACGTCGCTGACGTCGATCCAGGACGTGATCTTGTCGTCGGCCACGAGCATCTTCGCCATCTGGGCCTCGAAGGCGGCGAGCTCCTCGGGCGTGGCGTTCTCGGGCACGGACCAGAAGCTCTTCTCGCCGGCTTCTTCCATCCGATCGCGCATCGCGTTTCGAACGGAGGCCGGAATCGCCTGCTCGTAGAGCTTGGACACGGACCATGGCGCGAGACCGCCATCCGCCTCCGCCGGACCCGTTCCGCCGTGCTCCACCGCGACCTGCTCCGGATACCACGCCGGATCGCCCGCCCGATCGAAGGCCCGGACGGCGACGTCGTGCGTCCGAATGTGATCAGGATGGCCGTAGCCGCCGAAGTCGTTGTAGGTCGTCATGACGTCTGGCCGGTATTTCCGGACGAGCCAGGTCAGCCGCCGGGCCGCGTCATCGATGTCGGCCTGCCAGAACGAGCGCGCGTCCTGGTTCCCGACCCGACCCATCATGTCCGAGTCGCGAAAGCCCAGGTTCTCCCACTCCGTGACGCCCAGGTCGCCCATCGCGGCCTCGAGCTCCGCCGCTCGCAGCTCGCCCAGCCGGCGATGGTTCTCGGGGGTGTCCATCTCGGGGACGACGATCTCGCCCATCTCGCCACGAGTGCCGGTCACGAGCACGACTCGTTGGCCGTCCCGGACGGCCTTCGCCATGAGGCCGCCCGTCCCGATCGTCTCGTCATCGGGGTGGGCGTGGACGGTCATGAGCGTGAGCGTGTGGGAGTCGGTCATAACCGCATCGTAGCCGCGACCGGTACCTTCGTCCGGCGGACGAGCGGTTCGCGGGCCGTCATCCTCCGTCCATGATCGGTTCGATCGGGTCGCGCCTTCGGCTCGTGCTGCGGCAACCAGCCGCTTCGGGCTGGGACGCAGGGCGGGATGGCGAGGTCGATGAGCTGCCCGAGGTCGACTTCGTCGCCTATGCCTCCGACGAGCGCCTGTCCGGACGCGTCCGACTCGACAGCTCGCGGTTGTCCGACATGCTCAACGCCCACGACGAGTACATCCTCGTCGACGCCCTTGCCGAGCGCCTGCCGAGCGGCGGATCCATGGTCGTTTCGGAGATCCTCGTCCGCCGCGACGAGCTGCCACTCGTCTATGCGGCCGGCCCGCGCGGCGATCGCGCCCAACGCGTGCCGACGCAGACCCACCGAATCGTTCTCCGATCGGGCCGCTATCTCGTCTCCGGCCGCATCCACAGCGGTCACGGCGAGGATCCGCTCGCCTCGCTCCGGGCGCGCAGTCCCATGGTCCCGCTGACCGATGCGGCGATCGAGTTCCGGCGCGGCTCCGACATCGTCCGCGAGCCGAGCGGCACGATCGTGGTGAATCGCGAGCTCGTGGTCTGGGTTCGCGAGGGTGAGCCCAAGCTCGATGGATCGGACGTCCCGTGGGTTCCGGGTCGCCGGGCGGCACCCGACACGAGCGAGGTCGAAGCCGCGGGCTGAGGCCGCGTTTACCATCCTCGTCATGGCATCCCCGGGGGCGACAACCCCGACTGGTCCCCTCGCCGGTGTCCGTGTCGTCGATTGCTCGACCGTCCTCGCCGGACCGTACTGCACGATGATCCTGGGCGACCTCGGGGCCGATGTCATCAAGGTCGAGCCGCCCGAAGGCGACGCGACTCGCGGCTGGGGGCCGCCGTGGGTCGGCGATGAAGCCAGCGGGACGCGGACTGCGGCGTACTACCTCGCGATCAACCGGAACAAGCGGAGCCTCCGGCTCGACCTGCGCCGTGACGAGGGCCGGGAAGTCCTCGAGACGCTGCTGCAGGGCGCCGATGTCCTGGTCGAGAACGCCCGGGTCGGCGGCTTCGAACGGCTCGGATTCTCGGAGGAGCGGCTCCGCGTGCTGAATCCGAGACTTATCCACCTCGCAATCAGCGGTTACGGGCTCACCGGCCCCGACGCCTTGAAGCCCGGGTATGACTTCGTGATCCAGGCCGTCAGTGGCCTCATGTCGATTACGGGGCAGCCGGATGGGACGCCGACGAAGGTCGGAGTCGCGATCAGCGACGTCGTCACGGGGCTGTTCGGCGCGGTATCGATCCTCGCGGGGCTGGTCGCGCGCGGGCGAGCGGGGGCGACGGCCGGCCAGCGAATCGACCTCTCACTGCTCCAGAGCACCCTCGCGATCCTCGTGAACCAGGCCCAGTCGATGTTCGTCACGGGCGTGGCACCCGATCGCCTCGGCAACGCCCACCCGAGCATCGTCCCGTACGAGGCGTTCGAGACCGCCGACGGGAGAATCGCGGTCGGCGTCGGCAGCGAGCGGCAGTGGCAGCGACTCTGCGCAGCGCTCGGGGTGGACGAGCTGGCCCGCGATCACCGATTCGCCACCAACGGCCGGCGGGTCGAGCATCGGGCGGAGCTCATCGCGATCCTGGGGGAGCGGTTCGCATCTCGATCGAGCGCCGAATGGCTGGCGTTGCTCGACGCCGCGGGCATTCCCGCCGGTCCGATTCGCGATGTCGCCGACGCGTTCTCGTCGGTCCAGGCCGTCGAGCTCGGCAGCCGCGTGCCGCTCGACCACCCCGCGCTCGGCCACGTCGATCAGGTCGCGATCCCGTTTGCGTTCTCCGGGACGCCGGCCAGCATTCGGATGCCGCCGCCGCTCCCCGGTGAGCATTCCGCTGAAATCCTCGCGGAGGCCGGCTACGACGAGGCCGCGATCGCCCGTCTGGTCGAGCTGGGGGTCGTTTGAGCGCTCGCTGGCGTCGAATGAACCTCGCTGGCGTCGTTTCAGCCCCGTCGGTCACTTCTTCTCACCCACTACCGCCCGTAATCCGCGGTGACCAGGATTGCGCGACCTGCCGCCATTTAGGAGCTCTCGCTGATGAGCGGCGAACTTTGCAAGGGCTCAGGCCCCGAGGAGCCGCTCGAAAGGCGTCCGCCATTACCGGGACTGCTGAATGGCGAAAATGCGGCTAGAGCTCCTCGCTCCGGAATCGGAGCCAGGCCAGGCCAAGGCACCCGGCGACGATCAGCACGCAGGCGGCGACGGTCCGCACGGGATGCACGTCCCCGCTCGATTCCTCGAGCGCGGCCGATTTCGCGACCGCGACGAGGCCCGCCGGGAGCCATGTCGACAGGATCGGAACCACCGAGGCAATCGAGAGGGCGATCAGGCCCGCGAAGCCGATCCCCGCCGCCCCGAGCGACGAGCGCATCAGCACCGAGCCCAGGAACGTGATCGAGACATAGACCATGGTCGAGAGCCAGATCACGACGCCGAGCTTGATCCAGGGCAGCACCGGGGGCGAGAAGTAGAGCAGCCCGGTGTAGACCCAGGCCCCGGCGACCGCGAGCGCCGTCGCGATCGCGAAGGTCATCCCGATCGCCACGAGCTTCGCGCCGAGGAACGCTGTCCGCGTCACGGGCTTCGCGAGGACGAATGCCGCGGTGCCGCGTTCCTTTTCCGTGGCGACGCTGCCCATCGTCACGAGGATCGCCGCGAGCGCGCCGAACTGGATGAGGTTCTTGAGCAGTTGATCGAGGACGTCGGCGACGCCGAGGTCCGGCACCTCGACGTTGAAGCCTGCGGGCGCGAAAGCCTTGATGATGTCCGGCAGGTAGCGGGTCAGCACGGGCGCCGTGATGCCGAGCACGAGGAAGAGCGCGGCCACGACCCCGAGCCGATAGGTCCGCCAGGCCTCGACCATCTCCTTCTCGAGCAGCTCGCGGTAGCCGGTCACGACACCGGGCCCTCGCTGGCTCGTTTCGCGTCGCGGATTTCCTCGCCCCCGGCGATTTCCTCGCCCCCGGCGATTTCCTCGCCCCCGGCGATTTCCTCGCCCCCGGCGATTTCCTCGCCCCCGGCGATTTCCTCG
>JBBRNM010000046.1:0-17845 GCA_038230295.1 Candidatus Limnocylindrales bacterium | reverse complement strand
TGAGCTACTCCATCTGGGTCGAGGCATCGTCGGCGGTCAGGCTCCGGCGAGGTCTCGAACGCGATGGCGCGGCGGCGCGGGAGCAGTGGGCTCGCTGGCAGGCCGAGGAGGACGCGTTCTACGCGAAGGATCCGGTCCGGGAGCGGGTCGACCTCGTCGTCGATGGGGCTTCGGCACTGCCCCACGACCCCGAGACCGAGTGCATCCGGTTGCTACGATCGCGCGGATGACAGCGCCGGCGACCCGGTGGGTCCAGCCCGTGCAGCTCGAAGGTCGCATCGTGCGGCTCGAGCCACTCTCGATGGCGCATCTCGATGACCTCGTCAAGGTCGCCCTCGATCCCGCGATCTGGCAGTGGACCCTTGCCCGTCCGACGGACCGGGCGCTGCTGGGCGAATGGATCGAGGCGGCTCTGGTGAACGCGGCGACCGGGGCGGAGATGCCCTTCGCGACCATCGACGCGGAGACGGGCAAGGCGGTCGGCAGCACCCGCTTCATGTCGATCGTCCCGGAGCACCGCCGTCTCGAGATCGGCTGGACGTGGCTCGGGAAGGCTCGCCAGCTGAGCGGCGCGAATCGCGAGGCCAAGCTCCTCCAGATGACCCACGCCTTCGAGGCGCTCGGGGCGAACCGGGTCGAGTTCAAGACCGATTCGCTCAACGAGCCCGCCCAGCGCGCGCTCCTCGGGATCGGCTCGACGTTCGAGGGCATCTTCCGGAATCACATGATCATGCCCGGTGGGCGGTTGCGGCACTCGGCGTATTACAGCGTCGTCGCCGAGGAATGGCCGGAGGTGCGGCAGAGGCTCGAGGCCGCGATCCGACCACGACCATGAGGGTCGAGACGGTCGACTACCACACCGGCGGCGAGCCGTTCCGAATCGTGGTGGCCGGGGTTCCGGAGCTCGAGGGCCGCACGATCCTCGAGCGTCGCCGCTGGGCGGCCGAGCAGATCGACGAGGTCCGCCACCTGCTCATCGACGAGCCGCGCGGCCACGCCGACATGTACGGCGGATTCGTGACGCCGCCGAACGACGACGGCGCCGATCTCGGTGTCGTGTTCTTCCACAACGAGGGCTACTCGACGGCGTGCGGCCACGGGACGATCGCGCTCGTGACCTGGGCGCTCGAATCCGGCCGCATCTCCGGTCGCGTCGCCGCAGACGGCTCCGAGGCGGCCGTCAGCGTCGACGTGCCGTCCGGCCGCCTGGCGTGCACGGCGACGGTCGTCGACGGTCGGGTCGAACGCGTCGCGTTCCGGAACGTCCCGTCGTTCGTCCTGGTGCGAGCGGTCGAGATCGAGACGTCCCGTGGTCCGGTTCCCGTCGACGTGTCGTATGGCGGCGCGTTCTACGGGTCCGTGGACGTCAGATCGCTCGGGCTGGACGTCTCGCGGCCGAGCCTGCCGGCGCTGATCGCGCTCCAGCGCGAGCTGCGGCCGGGGCTCGATGCGGCCCTCGACCCGGCACATCCCGACGAGCCGGAGCTGCGCGGCATCTACGGGATCATCTTCTGGCAGGCCGAGGCGGACGAGGCCGGCGCCGATCTCGTCCAGCGCAACGTGACGGTGTTCGCCGACGGCGAGGTCGATCGATCGCCCTGCGGCAGCGGAACGTCCGCGCGTCTCGCCCTCCTCGAGGCAACCGCGGAGCTGCCGCGCGGCGCCCGGTTGCGCCATCGCTCGATCGTCGATTCGGTGTTCGACGGCCGGGTGGTCGGTGACGGTCCGTCGATCGGCGGCCGGCCGAGCCTAATCACCGAGGTCGCCGGCTCGGCCTACCGAACCGGCACGCACGTCTTCGAGCTGGATCCGCGGGATCCTCTCGGAAGGGGCTTCCTGCTGCGCTGATGCATCTGCCATGATCGAGGGGGCCGGACGCACCGGCGGAAGCGCGGAGGGACGCCCGTGGTCGACCTGATCGTCAAGGTTCTCATCAACGCCGTCGCGGTCTTCGTCGCGATCAAGCTCGTCCCCCAGATCCATTTCGGCAACGACCTGGTCAAGCTCCTCGCGGTCGCGCTGATCGTCGCGCTCATCAACAGCTACATCAAGCCGATCCTGAAGGCCCTGTCCTTCCCGATCACGCTCATCAGCTTCGGCCTGTTCGCCCTCGTGCTGAACGCCCTCCTCCTGCTGCTGGTGGCGTTCATCTCCGATCAGCTCAAGCTCGGCTTCAAGATCGCGGAATTCCCGCCGAATTTCACCGCCGACGTCTTCGTCGGGGCCCTGCTCGGCTCGATCGTGATCAGCATCGTCTCGACCGTTCTCGGGATGCTCAATCGAGGTCGGGGCCTCGTCATCTGACGACGGCGAGGCGTTCGCTCGCCTCGCGCCCGCCCTCCGGCTTGCCGCGCGCCGGTTCGGCACGCCCGTCGGCGTCACGGACCTCACGACGCTCGAGCGCGCCGCAGCCGAGGTCCGGGCCGCGTTCCCGGATCCGTGCCTTCGGGCGTTCTCGGTCAAGGCCAACGACGTCACCACGATCGTCGCCCGGGTCTGCGGCCTGGGCTTCGATGCGAACGTCGTCTCACGCGGCGAGTGGGCGATCGCCCGGCGGGCCGGCGTCCCGAACGGCCGGATCACGCTCGAGGGCATCGGCAAGACCGACCCGGACCTCCGGGCCGCGGTGCGCTCGGCGGCGGTCGGCGACCCGATCCGGTGGATCGCGATCGAATCGCTCGACGAGGCCGAGGCGCTGGCGCGGATCGCGAGAACGCTGCCGCGCTCGCGCCCGCTCGACGTCTTGTTCCGGCTGAACCCAGAGGTCGCGCCGGAGACCCACCACGGGTTGGCGGTGGGAGCCGCGGCGTCGAAATTCGGCATGACCGCGTGGGATCTGTCGGCGGCCGTCGAGGTGGTCGCGGGGGCCGCGGCGCTCGTGCCCCGAGGCGTGCACCTCCACGTCGGCTCGCAGCTGGGCGCGGTCGACGCGTGGCGCGACGGCGTCCGCCGAGCCCTCGCGCTGGTGGCGCTCATCTCGGGCACCCGGCCCGATTTCGACACGCTCGACCTGGGCGGCGGCTTTCCGGTGTCGCCGGAGGACGCAACAGGCCCGAGTCCCGAGCGATTCGCGCGGGAGCTGCCGGACCTCCTCGCCCAGATCCCGCCGGAGCGCCGGCCACGGCGGCTGGCCATCGAGCCCGGCCGCTTCCTCGTGGCGCGCGCCGGACACCTGGTCGGCCGCGTCCTGCACGCTCGCGAGCGTGACGGACGCCAGGTCGTGCTCGACGTCGGCATGACGGAGCTGATTCGGCCCGCCCTTTACGACGCCTGGCACGAGGTGACGGCGCTGACGTCCCTTGGCCGTCCGGTCACGGCGAGCCTCAGCGCGGCGGCAGATGCGACGCGGGTCGATGGGCCGATCTGCGAGTCGACCGATCATCTCGGCGAGCACCGCCTGCCGCCGCTTCGGCGCGGCGACCTCGTGGCGATCCACGATGCCGGCGCCTACGCGGCGTCGATGGGCTCGACGTACAACGGCCGGCCGAGACCGCCCCAGGTCATCCTCGAGCCGGACGGCCGGCTCACGCTCGCCCGGCGTCGCGGCCGCCTCGAGGCGCTCGGCTAGGCCGCCGGTTCCCTACACTTCCGCACATGGGTGCAGTCGACACGATGGAAGTGTTCTTCGAACGGCTCAACGACGGGGACCGAGCCGCGGCCGTCGCGATGATGGATGACAAGGTGGAGATGCGGATCCACGTCGGGGACAACGCCCGAACGCTGCGGGGCCTCGATCAGGTCGGTGGCTGGTTCCTCCGAGCCGAGCCGGGCCTGAAGATGATCCCGGGCGAGGTCCGCGACCTCGGCGTGACCTACCAGGCCGACGTCCTCACGGTTCGTCCCGGTGCGCCGAGCCAGCATCTCGATGCCTCGTTCCGCGTCGAGGCCGGCAAGATCACGAGCATCAACCTCGCGCCTCGGTAGCGCGCACGAGCGCGCAAGTCCCCGGGTCGTACAGCGGGCGGCGCACGGCGGGCGGCGCACCGACCTGCGGGCGCCCCGCTTCCCCGGAGTCGGTCGTTTCAGCTCACCTAGTACCGGCGGTAATCCCCGGCGACCAGCCTGGTGCGACTTTCCGCCAAATCCGAGCCTTCGTTGATCGGCGGCGAGGTTTAGAACGGCTGGGGGCTCGTCGAGCCGCACTGCGGCCGCCCCGCATTACCCGGACTGCTAACTGACGAGAAAGCCAGGCTGTTGACCTGGCGGTTGGTCGTCTAGCGGCGAAGCGCTTCCGCGTCCGCGGCGCATCACGGCGAGGCTGCCGGGCTGTCTTGGGGCGTCAAGGCTGTCGGGATGATGACCTGGTCCCCGATCTTGAGCTTGTCCGCGTTCGGGATGTTCGTCTTGTTTGCCTCGACGAGCGCGGCGAGCGTTACGCGGAACTTGTTCGCGATCTTCGACATCGTGTCGCCGGCCTGGACGACATAGATCTGCTGGGTGGCCGCTGGGATCAGCGTCGGCACGACCGAGCCGAGGGGCCCGCTACTCGACTGGACGGCCGGGGTCGGGGTCGCTCCCGCCTGAGGGCTGCCCAGGCCGAGGAAGCCCGGCAGCAGGAACAGGATCAGGGCCGCGAGCAGGAGCGCCACCAACGCGACGATGATCGGCGGAAACGAGATGTTCGGCATCCGCCGCGATCGCAGCGTCGGATACGCCTCGAGTCGGGCCGGCCGCTCCCACGACGGCGCGATCTCTCGCTTTCGATCCACGTCCTGGGGGGCACTCGCCTGGCGGGCGTTCGCAAGCCTGCCATCGGGCTCGGTCGGCTCCGTGCGCGTCCGTTCGCGCTCGCGATACCGCGGGGCCGGCGGCTCCGGCGTGCGGCCGGCGGCACGCGACTCGTCCGCGCGGGGATTCCAGTCGTCTCGTTCCTCGGCCGGCTCGAGATCTTCATCCCTGAACTGGCCCGCTCCGCGTGCCGGCTGGCCGCCGCCGCGGCCCGCTGCTGCCACTGGATCGGCGCCCGCGCCGCGAGTGGATGCCGCGAGCCGATCGGCCACGCTGCCGGCGAGCCCGGCTTCGGCCGCGTCGAAGCCCGGGTCGTGCGGCTCGAGTCCGGCCGCGTCGCCGGGCGGTCCCTCGCCGCGATTCATCCACGGCGGCGGGGCTGCCCAGCCCCGGCGCGGATTACGCCGCGGCTCGGGGTCCTCGTAGATCGGCTCCTCGTCGGCGAAGGGATCGGCGCCCTGCGGAGCCAGCGGCGGAGGGGGTGCCGCGGCCCGTGCCCGAGCGGCCTCGCGGCGGGCCCAATCCTGGAAGATCGGGCAGACAGGGAACGCGGCCGCAAGGCAATAGGCCTCCTGGTGGGCCAGCGCGCGCGGCGCGGGCGGGGTGTCGGCGTAGCAGCGGTGTCGATGGTCGGGGATGGTGTTGCGCTCATCGCGGTCGTCGTCGAACGCGACGAACGGACAGGCGACGGGGCCGTCGACCATTGGGAGCCCTCGCTCGGTCATCCCGGCGAGGATACCGCTGCCGGTGGGGTCGCCGCGCCGCGTGCCGCCTCACCATGGCCCTCGCCCAGAGTTGCGACCCTCAGGTGGCCTTCGGCGCCCATGGCGCCGACGCGATCATCGAGGGCGCGGGGATCCCCAGCCAATCGTCGAGGCGCCAGCAGATGATCGGCGCGATCGCCCCGAGGTACGCGTAGCTGCCCCAGTAACCGCCGAACATGACGACCACGAACACCGCGATCCCCGAGAGGATCACGCGGTCCATCGACTTGATGAACCACAGCGAGCTGATCCCGATCGTGGCTGCCAGGACGAGCCGCATCGCGTTGAGCGCCTCGCGGGGCGCGCTGTGGTTGAAGGCCGACTCGTAGATCACGCCGATCGACCAGTACGTCCCGAAATGCGTCTCCTCGGCCGCCTGGAGGCTCCGGAAGTAGTTGCCGATGCCCCAGTTGACCGCGCTCGGTGCCCAGACGGCGAGGGACGTCAGGCCGAAGGCGGCCAGCGCCGGCAACCCGCCGTAGACGAACAAGGCTGGCGCCCACGCAGCGGCATACGGCTTGAACGCGACGGCGACGGCCAGTAGCGCGGCCCCGAGCCACGGCCGCTTCGCTGCAACGACGAGGGCGACCATGATCAGGAGACCGGCGCTCGTGTCGTTCGAGCCGTCGGTTGCCGTCAGGACCAGCGTCGGCGCCGTGGCATAGACGGCGAGGCCGAGCGGTCGCCCGTGGACCGCCAGCATGGCGAGGATGGCGCACGAGACGAACAGCTCCAGCTGCCGCGGGGCGTCGATCGCGGGCGTGTACCAGAAGAGCCCGAGCGGTCCGTACGGGAACGGTGCGCCCGTCGGCCGCGAGGACGCGAACCCGTGGCCCCACGGGCTGAATCCGAGGAACGCCCGTCGCAGGGCGTCGCCGGTGACATCGAGCACGTCAGACGCCCGATGATCGAAGACCGCGAGGCGGAGTGCGATGCCGACGCCGAGCAGGACGGCGATCCCGATCCAGCCGAGCCGCCAGCCCTTCGAGGCAAGCAGCGTCAGGCTCAGGATGATGAGGACCGTCAGGATGACGCCGCCGGTCCGGCCGGGTTGGACGACGAGAATCAACGCGATCGCGAGGCCCGTCCACATCGGCAGGTCGCGCTCACCGCGGAGTCGGCTGGGTAGCCAGGTCACCGCGGCATCCTAGGGTGTTTGACAGCCCCGGACGGGGCCCGGAGACTCATCCCCAACACTCTACGTCGGCCCAGTGATAAGGAGCCACCATGTCCCTCCCTGATTTCGTGACGCGATTCGTGGCCCCAAAGGAAACAGCCCGCGGACACTGCGACCTGCCGTGCGGGATCTACGACCCAGAACAGGCCCGCATCGAGGCCGAGTCCTGCTACAGGATCGTCGAGAAGTACGCGGCCAGCGAGGATCCGACGTTCCGCAATCGTTGCATCCACCTCAAGGAAGAGCGCGCGGAGCTCGTGAAGCACCACCTCGACGTGCTCTGGCACGACTACTTCAAGCCCGAGCACCTCGAGAAGGTCCCGAACCTGCACGACCTCTTCTGGCAGGCGACCAAGCAGGTCTCGAAAGTCAAGGGCTCGCTCGATCTCGCCGAAGCCAAGAAGCTCCTGGAGCTGATCGACCAGGTGGACGCCGCTTGGAAAGTAACCGGCGGAAACGAGAAGACCCGAGTCGCCGGACGACCCGCCTGACCCCGTCCACCCATGGCTAGCTCGCGGCCCTTTCGCGGGCGGCTCAAGGGGCCGTGGCGGGTCCTGGTCGTCGAGGGGTCGATGCTGCCGGCCATCGCGCCGGGGGATTGGCTGCTCGTCGATCCCACCGTGGGGCGCTGGCCGCGCGTCGGCTCGGTGGTCGTCTTTCGCGAGCCCGAGAGCGGCGAGCTGGCGGTGAAGCGCATCGCCGCGGGCCCCGGCGCGCGTGTCCGGTTCGCGGGCGGCTATTTGGTCCTCGCACCCGACGAGGCCTGGCTCCTCGCCGACGCGACGCCGGGGATCGCGGGCGAGGCCGGATTCGGTCCCCCGATCGACTCGAATCGCTACGGGCCCGTGCCGCAGTCGCTGCTGGTCGGGCGCGTCCTGTTTCGATACGGCCCGCGGGGCCGCATCGGCCGGATATCCTCGGCGCGTGGCGTTGACTCGCGAGCCTGAGCAGCCGCTCGGCGGTCCCCCCGAGCCGTGGGCGAGCACGGAGATGCCATCGCCGCGGACCGAGCCGCCGTATCACATGACGGAGATGATCGAGGCCGAGCCGGCGCTCGGGACTCGGATCCTGGAACGGCTCGCCTCGCCCGAGGGCCCTGCGGCCAGGCTTGCCGACCAGGTCCGCACGGCGGGCCTCACCGGCCGCCCGATCCTCGTCACCGGTTGCGGCACGAGTGAGCACGCGGCCCTGGCCGTCGTCGAGATCCTGCGGGAGGCACTCAAAGCGAGCGGCCTCCCGGGTTCAGCCGGCCGGGCCGGGACGCCCGTGGCGGTCCAGGCCTTCGAGGCCGCGGTCGAGGGCGATATGGCGGGCCCGGCCGGGCTCGTCATCGGGATCAGTCATGAGGGCGCGACGACGGCGACGAATCGGGCGCTGGAACGGGCCCGTGCCGCCGGATCGGTCGTGGCGATCATCACGGTCTCCGAGCGATCGCCCGGCGCGGGCCTCGCCGACATCGTCGTTGCCACCGAGGAGCTCGATGAGAGCTGGTGCCACACCGTGGGCTACCTCTCCCCGATCGTCGCTGCGTGCGCGGTCGCCGGGCACCTAACGGGCCGGATGATCGCTGCGACTGCGGTCCGCCGGGCTCTGGTCGCCGGGTTGGAGCCCGGAGCCGTCGCCGCTTCCGAGGCCTTCGCGCAGCGCTTGGCGGCCACCGATCGACTCATCGCCGTCGGGAGCGGATCGGATCGGCCGGCGGCACGAGAGCTCGTTCTGAAGGTCGAGGAGGGCGCCCATCTCCCGGCGGCGATGCGGGATCTCGAGACGTTTCTCCACGGCCACCTCGCCGGGACCGACGCGCGAACCGGCTTGGTCCTGGTCTTGACCGACACGTCGCCGAACGCGGAGGCCCGAGTGACCCGCGCGACCGACGTGCTGCGCGCAGCCGCCGAGATCGGCATGCCCGCCGGCGCGATCCTCGCGGCGCGATTCGACGACCGGATCGCTCCGGCGCTCACCCCGGCCGGCCGCCTCGTCGTACCGGCGATCCCGGAGCTGCCGCCCGCGATCGCGGCCCTCGTCGGCTCCGCGGTGCCGCTGCAGCTGCTGACCGAGCGCCTGGCGCGGGCGCGCGGCGTCAATCCCGATCCGATCCGGCGCAACGAGGCGGCATACCTGCGAGCCGCCGAAACCGCCGGCTGATCACTGCCCCAATCGGTGCGGGCTCGGCGCATGCCGATCAGCTCGTGCCGATCAGCTCCCGGCCGAGCAGGTCGACCATCTCGACGTCCGCGGGCAGGAAGTCCTGGAGCATGAGCCGCTCGGTGCCGGCGTCCGCGTATCGTCGGACCATCGCCCTCGCCTCGTCGGGCGTACCGACGATCCAGCGGTCGCTGCGGGCCTTGAGCCATTCCGAGGCGCCCGCCGCTGGGATCCCGAAGGTGGCCGTGACCACTTCCGCTCGGCGGGCGAGCTCGTCCGCGTTCGCGCCGACGACCACCCCGACCATCGCCGACCGGGTCAGCGTCGACGGATCCCGGCCGGCGCTCGCCAGCGTGCGATCGAGCTCCGCGTATCGCTCTGCCGCGTGTTCCGGAGACGATGAGCTGAGATTGAACTCGTCGGCCCAGCGAGCGGCGATACGGAACCCGCGCGGCGTGCCCTCGCCGCCGACGATGATCCGCGGCCGGGCAATGCCGTTCTCGCGGGGCCTCCCGGGGACGTCGACCGCGCGCGGCCGAAGTCGCCCTCCGGTGAGCGTCACGTGCTTGCCGTGATAGTTCCAGCCGTCCGGCTCGCTCCACAGGCCGTGAAGGATCGCGAGCTGATCCTCGAGCAGGTCGGCTCGCTCGCCGAGCTCCGGGAACGGCAAGCCCAGCGGTGCGTGATCTTCCTCGTTCCATCCGGCCCCGACCCCGACCTCGATGCGCCCGCCGCTCATGTGGTCAACCGTGGTGACGACCTTCACCAAGTTGCCCGGATGGCGGAAGGTCACGGGACTCACGAGCGTCCCGAGTCGGATCGTCGTCGTCTCGCGGGCCAGGCCCGCGAGGACCGCCCACGCGTCCGTCGTCGGCCCGTCGCCGCCGCCCGGGAAGCCGGCGTAGTGGTCGCTCCGGAAGAACGTCTCGAAGCCGGCCGCCTCGGCGTGCCGCGCCAGGGCGAGCTGCTGCTCGTAGGTCACGCCCTGCTGGGGTTCGGTCATCAGCGCGAAGCGCATCGGATCCTCCCGCTGTAATGAATCATTGACGTTGACAGCATCGTTCGCTCATGTAGAATACTTCGTGATATGCGAACTATCTCCCACCCCACTCCGGCCCCGGTCGAAGACATCGACCGGGATGCGCTGAGCAAGGCGATCATCGCCCAGTTTCGCTCCGGCCTCCGCGAGCTGCGCTGCATGAGCGGCGACAAGATGCGGCGGACCGAGCTCAGCTTCACCAACTCCCACATCCTCTCCATGCTCGACCACCATGGCGAGATGCCGATGAGCCGGGTGGCCGAGATGCTCGACGTCTCGCTCTCCAACGCCTCCGGCGTCATCGATCGGCTCGAGGATCGCGGACTCGTCGAGCGCCTGCGCGTCCCCGATGACCGTCGGGTCGTGCTCGTCCGGCCAACGGACGCAGGCCGGGCAGCCCTGATTCGCGTCGAAGTCCTCAAGGAGGGGCTCATGCAGAACCTCCTGGATCGCCTCGATGACACCCGCCTCCAGCGTCTCGCCCTCGCCCTCGAGGACGTCCGGTCGGCCGCGGTCGAGGCATTCGCCTCCGATCCCGACCTCGTCCGCCACGAGCACCTTCACGACCGCGAACTCACTCCCGCCCACTGAGGAAGGACTTGATGGAATCGACTCCCGCAATTGCCACCACGCGAGCTGCATCGCCCGAGGAACCGACGGTCGAGGATGACCCGTCGCTCGGCCTGAGCCGGCGAACCAAGTTCGAGATCCTCGGCGCGATCCTGCTCGCCATGTTCCTCGGCGCCCTGGACCAGACGATCGTCGGTCCCGTGCTCCCTCGAATCGTCACCGAGCTCCACGGCGCCGACCTCTATACCTGGGTCGTCACGATCTTCCTGCTGACCAGCACCGTCAGCGTCCCGATCTACGGCAAGCTCTCCGACCTGTACGGTCGCAAGCCCCTGCTCACCATCGGCATCGTCCTGTTCCTCATCGGCTCGGCCCTGTCCGGCCTGAGCCAGGAGATGTGGCAACTGATCCTTTTCCGGGGGATCCAGGGCGTCGGCGCCGGGTCCATCTTCCCGATTGCGCTCGCGGTCATCGGCGACCTCTTCACGCCGGCGGAGCGCGGCAAGTACCAGGGCCTCTTCGGCGGGGTCTTCGGAATCGCCTTCCTCGTGGGCCCATTCGTCGGCGGCTACCTTACCGACCATCTGTCCTGGAACTGGATCTTCTTCGTCAACCTGCCCATCGGGCTCGTCGCCCTCGTCGTCATCGAGCGGCTCCTCCCGAGCCACCACGGCAGCGGCCGGAAGGTCCAGATCGACTATCTCGGGGTCGTGACGCTCGTCGCGGGCCTCGTGCCGATCCTGATCGGCTTCACGATCGCCGAGACCGGCGGCTTCGGCGACCCGGCGGTCTGGATCTGGGGCGCCGTTGGCGTCGCGTTCCTCGTAACGTTCATTTTCGTCGAGCGCCGCGCGTCTGAGCCGGTCATTCCGCTCCACCTGTTCCAGAACCGGACGTTCAGCGCCTCCATGGTCGCGATCTTCTTCGGGACCTTCGGCTTCGGCGCGGCGATCATCTTCCTGCCGCTCTACTTCCAGGTCGTCGAGGGCGCCAATGCGACCTCGTCGGGCTACCGGCTGCTGCCATTCCTGGCGGGGCTCATCGCGAGCTCGATCGTCTCGGGCCAGATCGTCAGCCGAACCGGCAAGTACAAGCCGATCCTCCTCGCCGGCATGGTGTCCCTGATCGTCGGGCTGGCGCTGATGACACAGCTCCGAGTCGACACGAGCGACACCGTGCTCGCCCTCTGGATGTTCATCGCCGGCCTCGGCGTCGGACCGATGTTCGCGGTCTTCACGATCGTCGTGCAGAACTCCGTGCCGTTCCAGGAGCTCGGCACCGCCACCAGCGACCTCACGCTGTTCCGACAGATCGGAACGACCGTCGGTATCACGATGGCCTTCACGCTCTTCCGGAACAACCTCTCGTGGGGCCTGCTCCACGACCAGATCGTCGCCGCGGGCGCGCCGGCCGCCCTCGTGCCGGCGTCGGCGCCTGCCGGCTTCGACCTCGGTGCGCTCACCTCGGTGGGGAGCTCGAATGCGCTGGCGTTCATCAACCAGGTCCCGGCGCAGTTCCAGGCGACGTTCATCGCGGGCTTCCACAGCGCGTTCACGATCGCCATCGCGAACAGCGTCTGGCTCGGGGTCATCGCGGCGGTGGTCGCGCTCGGGGCATCGCTCGTGCTCCACGAGATCCCCCTCCGAAAGACGATGGGACCCGCAACGGCCGGGATGGCCCCTGAGGCCGCTCGCGGCCGAGCCCAGCCAGCCGCCGACTGACGCTCGCTCCCCTCCCACTCGACGACCCCGGGACGGATCGCACCGTCCGGGGTCGTCGCTCGTATTCGGACTAGGATCGGTTTCATGACGGCTCATGCACAGGCCAGGCCCGCCATCGCCCCGATCCCCGCAGGGCTGATCGCGATCGGCGCCGACGAGGCGCTATTCGTGCCCGCGTTCCCGGTCGCCGAGGTGGCGGCTGGCTCGATGCGCCGGGTGACGTTCGGCGACCTCGACGTGCTGATCGCCAACTCGGCAGCAGGCTTCGTCGCGATCGCCGATCGCTGCCCCCACATGTCGGCGCCGCTCTCGCTGGGAACCCTCGAGGGCTGCATCGTCGGCTGCCCGCTCCACGACGGCCGGTTCGACCTCGTGACGGGGAAGGTCGACCGGATGCCGAACACCGGCGGGTTGCTGCCCGATGGCACCTACGTGCCGGTGTGGACGCCCGAGGGCAAGGAGCCCAAGACTGATCCACCGGGCCTCAAGGCGGCGGCGCGGCGGTTGACGCGCGTGCGCCTGTTGCGTTACTACCCGATCCGAATCCGGGACGGCATCATCGAGGTCGCCGTCCCGCGAGCCTGAGGCGCGGTGCCGCGCGCTACTCGCCCTTACCCGCCTGCCGGTCCTCGGCCGTCCGGTGCGCGGCAGCCCGGACGATCTCGATGACCTCCTTCGGGTCGTCGGTCACGGCCACGAGATCGATGTCGCCCGGCGCGATCATCCCCTCGGCGAGGAGCGTGGCTCGCATCCAGTCGATCAGGCCTCCGAAGAAGGCCTTGCCGACGAGGATGATCGGGAAGTGCTCGATCTTGCCGGTCTGGATGAGCGTCAGCGACTCGAACAGCTCGTCCATGGTTCCATACCCGCCCGGCAGGATCACGAACCCGTCGGCGTACTTCACGAACATCGTCTTGCGGGCGAAGAAGTACCGGAATTCGACGCCCAGGTCCACGTACGGATTGATGTCCTGCTCGTGGGGCAGCTCGATGTTGAGGCCGACCGACATGCCGCCGGCCTCCTGGCAGCCCCGATTGGCGCCCTCCATGACGCCCGGGCCGCCGCCGGTGATGACCGCGTAGCCATCCTTCGCCAACAGCCGGCCGATCTCCCGAGCGGTCTCGTATGCCGGGCTGCCCTCGTTCACGCGGGCGGACCCGAACACGGTGATCGCCGGACCCAGCGAAGCGAGCGCATCGAAGCCCTCGACGAATTCCGCCAAGATCCGGAGCGCCCGCCAAGAGTCGGTTTTGAGGAATGCCGGCCGGCCCTGGGCCTGGAGGAGCTTGCGGTCCTCGGTCAGCGTCACGTCGCGGTCCATCTTCCCGGCCGCGTCTTTGCCGATGAGCAGCCGTCCCGACCGCCGATGCTCGGTGATGGGCTCGCCGGGATGCGCCGGATCGGTCATCGAAGCCTCCTTGGGACTGGAGGCGCATGCTACCGCCGTGACCACCCAGGGGCCCCGGCGCAGCGGCATCGTCGGCGCCGTCATCGTGGCGCTCGTCGGGATCATCTGGATCGCCCAGGGCCTCGGTGCCCCGATCGGCGGAAGCTTCATGGTCGGCGACCTGCGCTGGAGCGTGGCGGGCCTCGTGCTGGTCGCGGTTGCCGGGCTGCTCGCCTGGCGCCGCCTGAGCCGCGACTGAGGGACCCCGGGCTCAGGCGCTCAGACGGTCATCCGCCGCCCAGGATGGCTCGCCATGCAGTCGGGTCTCGGCCGGCCGCGAACGCGTTGCCGAAGCGGACGAGCGGCGTCCTGAGCAGGCGCTGATCGGCGAGCAGGAGCGCCGCGAGCTCAGCGTTGTCCATCCGGAGATAGCCGAGGCCCGCGTCGCGCCAGGCCCGACCCTCCGAGTCGGCCACCGCCCGGGCCCCGAGGCGCTCGACGAACCGGCGGAGCTCGCCGGTCGCCATCGGCTTGCGGCGGATGTCGACGAGATGGACGGTCATCCGCCGTTCCCTGAAGAACCGGATCGCGGCCCGGGTGGCCGGCGAATCCTCGGTCCCTAAGATCTGGACGGGCGCGGTCGAGGGCACGGACGGCGTCGATGCCATGTCGAAAGCCTACCGGGCTACCATCGCCCGGACAGGAGGTGGCGCCGGATGATGGTCTGGTTCACGGTCCAGCTCGAGGATGCGCCCGGCTCGCTCGCCCGCGTCGCCACCGCGCTCGCGGAGCGCGGCGTCAACATCACCGGGATCGTCGGCGTCGCTGAGGACACCGAGGGCGCGCTCATGCTGACGACCTCCGATCCCGAGAAGACGCGCGCCGCCTTCGAGGCGCTCGATCTAGCCTTCGAGGAGCACGACGACGGCCTCGGCGGCGAGGGCGATCGGATGAGCATCGCCCAGCTCCGGCGCCGCTGACCCGCGAGTCGCCCCTACCGTGCGCATCGCGACCTGGAACGTCAACTCGCTCAAAGCCCGCCTCGAGGCCGTCGAGAAGTGGCTGACCCGAGCCGCCCCGGACATCCTGCTGATGCAGGAGACGAAGCTCGCCGATGCCGAGGCGCCCGTCATGCCGTTCGCGATGCTCGGGTACGAGATCATCCACCACGGCGAGGGGCGCTGGAATGGCGTGGCGATCGCGCTCCGCGAGGGTCTCCGGCACGAGGACGTCATCACGAACTTCGGGGACGGGCCGGTTCGCGACAGCTCGGCCGGCGCGACGGTTGCCGTCAGCGAGGAGGACTTCGACCCGTCCGACGAGGCGCGGATGCTGTCTGCGGTCGTGAGCGGCGGCGATCTGCCGCCGACGCGCGTCGTGACGCTGTACGCCCCGAACGGCCGCGTCGTGGGATCGCCGTTCTACGTCGGCAAGCTCGCCTGGTTCGAGCGGCTCCGACGCTGGCTCGATGAGACCCAGGACTCGTCCCAGCCGCTCATCATCGGCGGCGACTTCAACGTCACGCCGACGCCCGACGACGTCTGGAACGAGGCCCGGGCGCACGGCGGCACGCACGTCTCCGAGCCCGAACGGGCCGCGGTCGCGGCGCTCCGAGACTGGGGCATGACGGACGCCTACCGCAAGGTGCAGCCAGCGCGGGGCCGCTTCAGCTGGTGGGACTACCGGGCCGGCATGTTCCATCGCAACGAAGGCATGCGGATCGATCTGCTCCTCGCCACGGCGCCGATCGCCGACCGGGTGATCTGGGCCGAGATCGATCGCGAGGCCCGCAAGGGCCCACCCATTCCGTCGGATCACGCGCCGGTCGCGATGGACCTCGACGTCGCCGGACGGCCCTTCGACGCGGGCTGGGACAGCGCGCTCGCGCGGATCGCGGCCCGAAGGAGGCCGCGCTAGCGAGGCTCGGCGGCCCCGCCGGGCGCGGAGGCGCCGCCGGGGGCGGGGGCCCGAGCCCAGGTGCGCCTCAGGAAACGGGAATGCGCTTCTCCGGGTCGACGAACGGCATCGGCACGACGCTTGCCGTGCGAGTCCCCCACTCCGTTTCGACCCGCACCTGCGTGCCGTTGGTCGCCATCACGGCCGGGAGCCAGCAGTAGCCGATGTTCCGCTCGAGGCGCGGCGAGTAGATGGCCGAGGTCACCTTGCCGATCCGTCCCCCGCCACCGAGCGCCGTCGCCGGCCACTTCACATTGTTGAGGGCAGGAAACGGGTCGCCATCGAGCTCGACGCCGGCGATCCGCTGCCTGACGCCTGCGTCGCGGATTCGCCGCAGGGCGGCGATCGAGATCGACGCGTCGTCGGCGAGCCCGAAGTCGACGAGCCGATCGAGGCCCATCTCGAACGCATTGTTCTCGTAGGTCATGTCGGCGCCCCAGTTGAAGATGCCGCCCTCGATGCGCCGGATATCCGACGGCCCGGTCGGCTTCACGCCGTACGCCGCCCCGACCTCCATGAGGGCCTCCCAGAGCTCCGTGCCGCGCGAGGTGTCAAGCAGGTAGAGCTCGTAGCCGACCTCGGAGGTCCAGCCGGTCCGAGTCACGACGACCGGGATGCCCCGGATCTCGGCCCGCCGCCACCAGTAGTACTTGAGGTCCAAGATCGAGTCGCCGACGAGGTCGCGAATCAGGTCCTTCGAGCGCGGACCTTGGACCTGGAGCGGCGCGACGTTGGCCTCGCGGATCGTGACATCGAGGTCCGGATAAGCGTTGCGGAGGCCACGGGCGAACAGCAGGGCGTCGGACGACGCCAGCGCGAACCAGAACGTGTTCTCGTCCATCCGCGTCAGGACCGGGTCGTTGATGATCCCGCCGTCCGAATCGCAGATGAGGACGTACTTCCCCTGGCCCACGGCGCACTTCGACAGGTCGCGCGAGGTGAGCAGCTGGGCGAAGCGGAAGCCATCCGGCCCGGAGATCTCGAGGCATCGCTCGACCGCGACGTCCCAGATCGTGACCGTGTTCAGGAGGGCGTCGAACTCCGCCTCGAACGTGTCGAACCGGACCGGGAAGTACATGTGGTTGTAGACCGTGAAGCCCTTGGGCGAGTACCGCTGGGTCGCCTCGTAGTAGGGCGTCCGCCGGTTGCGGGCCCCGCGTTGGACGAGGCTCATGTCGAACTCAGCCACGAATCCTCCTCAGTCGATCGTGATGCGCCTCAGTCGAGCGTGACGCGCTCGTGCCAGTGCGGGATGTGGACCGTGAAGCCGAGGGCCTCGACCTTCGGGGCGAGGGCCAGCTGGGCCTCGGGATCGCCGTGGATCAGGAAGATCGTCTGGGGCTTATGGGGCTCAGTGGGATTTGCGCCCGGGTCCGCGGCGCCCATCGCCAGTGACGCATCGGCCCCCCGCCCGAAGTTACCGAGCCAGGCAAGGAGACCCGGCTCGTCGGCGTGGGACGAGAAGCCGCTGATGGACCGGATCTTGCAGCGAACCTGGCGGACCTGACCATCGAGCTTGACCGTCGTCGCGCCCTGCTG
Source organism: Candidatus Limnocylindrales bacterium (assembly GCA_038230295.1). Lineage (GTDB taxonomy): Bacteria > Chloroflexota > Limnocylindria > Limnocylindrales > CSP1-4 > UBA5189. Next base: position 819 of record JBBRNM010000046.1, on the reverse strand, counting down.
GAGATGCGCACCGAGTGTCCCGGTGCCCTGGTAGCCCACGAACAGGATCGTGGCGACGGGGTCGTCGATGAGCAGCCGGAGGTGGCCGACGACGCGGCCGCCGGTCAGCATCCCGTTCGACGCGACGATCATGAACGGCCGCGGCGAGCGCAGGATCGCCTGCGATTGCTTGATGTCGTTCGTCACCGTCTGGTTCGGATAGTCGAGCGGTGTGGCGCCCGAGTCAAACAGCTTCCGGGTGTCGTCGTCGTAGTACTCGGTGTGGCGGCGGTACACGTCGGTCGCCTTCGAGGCCATCGGTGAATCCAGGAAGAGCGGCAGCATCGGGATCCGGCCTTCCTCGAGGAGCCGGTCGAGCTGCCAGACGACCTCCTGCGTGCGCCCGATCGCGAACGACGGGACGAGCAGGACGCCCTTTGCGTCGGCGACCATGTGGATCGTCTCGGCGAGGATCCGCACGGCTTCGTCCTGCGAGTCGTGCTCGCGGCCGCCGTAGGTCGATTCGCAGAGCACGTAGTCGGCCGAGGACTCGACGGTGGGATCGCGGACGATCGGCGCGTTCTCGCGGCCGAGGTCGCCGGAGAACACGATCACTCGTTCGGGGCTGTCGTCGCGATCGCGGACCCGGAGTCGAATGATCGCCGAACCCAGGATGTGGCCCGCGTCATGGAACGTCGCGTGCACGCCGGGGGCGACCTCGAGCTCCTTGCCGTACTCGATGGGCTTGAACCTTGGCAGGACCGCGGCAGCGTCCGCTTCCGTATAGAGCGGCGCGTCGAGGTCGACGACAAGCGGCGGTGGCTTGGCCCGCAGGTCGGC
>JBBRNM010000045.1:0-18318 GCA_038230295.1 Candidatus Limnocylindrales bacterium | reverse complement strand
GAGTCTGGGCCGTGTCTCAGTCCCAGTCTGGGTGATCGTCCTCTCAGACCACCTACCGATCGTCGCCTTGGTGAGCCGTTACCCCACCAACGAGCTAATCGGACGCAGGCCCCTCCCGAAGCGCCTTGCGGCTTTACTGGTACCAATGAAGGCACCACCACATGCGGTATTAGCCACCCTTTCGGGCAGTTATTCCCCACTTCGGGGCAGGTCACCCACGCGTTACTCAGCCGTCCGCCACTAACGATCAGAGCAAGCCCTGATCGTCCGTTTGACTTGCATGTCTCATGCACGCCGCCAGCGTTGATCCTGAGCCAGGATCAAACTCTCCGAATGAATGCACAGCCTTGCGGCTGCGGCTTCTTCCGAGGGTTCGACCGCTCGCACATCCGTTTACTTGGATCTCTGCCACTCTTCAGTTGTCAAGGTGCAACCCGATCCGAGGCACACAAAGGCTCTCGGCGCAGAACGCACAGTATCGGGCCGGGCCCCCCGGCTGTCAAACCTCGGCCCGACCTTGCGGCGGGCGATCCTGCGGCCCTCCAGGAGGTCCCGAATCCTGGTTCCTAGAAGGCGCTCGTCTCGAGCAGGAGGAGCACCAGGGCGCCCGCGATCCACGACTCCAGGGCCAGCTGGGCCGAGCCTGCCGCGCCCAGCGGGCCAACCAGGAAGACGTAGACGACGATCCCGATCAGGCCCGCGACGACGACCTTCCCGCCCCGGAGGACGACTTCGATCAGGAGCTCGTTCACGCCCGCTCTCCGATCGCGCGGCGACCCTGGAGGGCCCGGATGAGCGTGACCTCGTCCGCGTACTCGAGGTCGCCACCGACGGGGATCCCGCGGGCGATCCGGGTCACGCTGCCGACCTTGCCGTCGAGCCGCTCGTCGATGTACATCGCCGTGGCTTCGCCCTCGAGCGTGGGGTTCGTGGCGAGGATGACCTCGTCGAAGGGCACGTGCTCGGCAATCGCGGCGTCGACACGGGCCAGGAGCTCCTGGATCTTGAGCCGGTCGGGGCCGATCCCGTCGATCGGCGAGATCGCGCCGTGCAGGACGTGGTAGCGGCCCCGGAACTCGCCGGTCCGCTCGAGGGCCAGGACGTCGAGCGGCTCCTCAACAACACACAGCCTGCGCTGATCCCGCCCGCCATCGCGGCAGATCGGGCAGAGCGGCGCGTCGCTGATGTTGAAGCACTCGTCGCAGAAGACGACCTCCTCACGAACGGCGACGAGCGCCGAGGCGAGGGTCCTCGCTTCCGCGTCGGGAGCCCGGAGAATGTGGTACGTGAGGCGCTGGGCGGTCTTCGGCCCGATCCCCGGGAGTCGGTTGAAGGCTTCGATCAGCCGTGCGACGGGTTCGATGAGCGCGCCGGCCACGGGCCCTCCGTCAGCGGCCGAGGAGCCCGCCGAGCCCGCTGCTCAGCGAGGTCAGCGCGCCCATCTTCTGCTCGGCTAGACGGCGCGAGGAGTCGAGTGCGTCGTTCAAGGCGACGGTGATGAGGTCCTGGAGCATGTCGACGTCATCCGGGTCGACCGCCGTCGGGTCGATGGTCACCGACACGACCGTCTGCTTGCCGGTGACGACCACGCGGACGACTCCGCCGCCGGCCGACCCCTCGACCTCGGCCTCGGCGAGCTCGGCCTGGATGCGCTCCATCTCCTGCTGCATCTGCATCGCCATGCGCTGCAGGTTGCCCATGCCCATCGCGGTACTCCAGTGCGGTCGCGTCAGTCTGCGTGATGGCGGCCGTTGGTGCTGGCCGGGCTCAGCCGACCTCGGCTGCGTCGGTCGCGTCATCGCCAAAGATGCGGCGAGCCTCCGCGAGGACGAACGCCGCGTCGGCGTCGGCGATCTCGGGCACGAGGTCGAGGTTCGTGGCGACGCAGCGGACGGTCACCGGGCGACCCAGCACGGCACCGATCCCCTCCTCCAGCACGCCTCGTCGACGCTCGGCCACCGCCTGAAGGAACGCCTTGTCCTCCGGGAATCCGAGGGTGACCACGGCGCCTTCGACGCTGACCGGCCGGCACGCCACGATGAGCGGCCGCGTCGGCGGATGAGCGCTGATGCGGGTGACGATCTCCGCCCAGCGATCTCGAAGCAGGCCGAGCGCGTCGTCGACTGCGGGCGGCTGGATCGCGCCCGGTGAGGCGTCGCCGGCGGCCGCCCCGGCTGCAGTGACAACGGATGTCGACGTGGCGGCTTTCGAGGGCAGGGCATTCTCGGGCTCGCGGGTATCGACCCCTTGGTCCGCGGGCGAGGGCTCCGGCGGTTTGGCCGGCGACGGCTTCGAGGCTTCTGACGCGACGGGCTTCGGCGCGACTGGCTTCGGCGCGACGGCCCTGGTTGCGACGGCCTTGGTTGCGACGGGGTCGGGTCCAACGGGCCTTCCCGCGGTGGGCTTCTCCGCCGGCGGCCCCACCGTTGGCGCCGGCGTCGGCGCGGGCACGGCCGGGGCGACCGCGACCGCGGTGACGCTCGGTGGCACCCGCTCTGCGGCTCGCGAAGCTCCAGGCTCGGGGAACAGGATCAGCTCGAGCTGCAGGCGCAGGCCACCGACGCCGGGCCGGCTCGGGTCGATCGATGCCAGGCGGCGCGCCGCGCCGGCCAGCTCGCTGACCGCGTGTTGGGCGACCGCGGGCTCGGTCGCCGCACCGATGATCGCCGTCCGTGCCGCGTCGACGACCTGCTCGAGAAACCCACGGAGGTCCTGGCCACGCTCGTCGAGCGCGTCGAGAAGCCTGATCCCGCCGATCACGTCACCAGCCACGAGCGCGTCGATGAACGCGACGATCGTCTCCGAGTTCGCGAGTCCGAGGAGCGCGCGAACCCGGGGTTCGTCCAGGCCCTCGGCCGAAGACGACAGCAGCTGGTCGAGCATCGATTCGGCGTCGCGCATGCCGCCCGCGGCGAGGCGGGCGATGAGGTGGATCGCCTCCGGGGTCGCTGCCCGGCCCTCGGCTTCGAGGATCCGACCGAGCTTGCCCTCGATCTCGGTCGTCGTGAGGCGCCGGACGTCGAAGCGCTGCAGGCGCGACAGGATCGCGGGCGGGAACTCCTGGGGGTGGGTCGAGGCGAACATGAACGCGACGAAGTCGGGTGGCTCCTCGAGCGACTTCAGGAGCGCGTTCCAGGCGTCCTTCGTGATCTGATGGGCCTCGTCGAGGATGTAGACCTTCCGCTTGAGGTCGGTCGGGGCGTAGTTGATGCGCTCGCGGAGGTCGCGGATCGCGTCGATGCCGCGGTTCGACGCCGCGTCGATCTCGATCAGGTCCATGGCCCGGCCCTCGCGAATCGCCACGCACGACGGGCAGGTGTCACAGGGATCGCCGTCATGCAGGTTCGTGCAGTTGATCGCCTTGGCCAGGATGCGCGCCAGTGACGTCTTGCCGGTGCCTCGCGGACCGACGAAGAGGACGGCATGCGCCACCCGCCCGGTACGGACCGCGTTCCGGAGCGTCTCGACGACGGCTTCCTGGCCGACCATCTGGGCGAACGTCTGCGCCCGCCAGCGGCGATAGATGGCCTGATGCGGGACGACCACGCTGGTTTCGTCGATCACGCTGCTCCTGGCCAGCCCCGTTGCTTCGGGCTCAAGGTCGATATGCCGTGCACCCTCCGTCGACCGACTGCGACTCGGGCCCACCCTTGAAGGCGGCTCGGACCAGGCCGTTCCGCGGCACCCGACGAGCTTCGCTGAGTGCTGCTTCCTTCCGGACCTGACACGGTTCGCGATTCGCCGCTGCGCGGGACCCGATCCTCAACGTCGCCTGGAACGGCGGCTTCCGAGAGCAGCTGCCTCGGGAGGGAATTCAGCCCTGCTGGAGCGGATTGCAGGTACAGGGCACCGCTAGTTCCCCGCCTAGCACGGCTCGGGCAGTGTACCGGCAAGCCCTTGCCGCCGGTTTTGGGAGTGGCTCGTGAGCCGAGAGTCGGGCACTGCCGTCGAGCCGGACGCGGAAGGCGTGACCGGGAGCGCTGGACGCGTAGGGCCATGCCGGTTTCCCTGGGCATGACGGAGCACCTTCGATCCGTCGCGATATCGACCCCATCAGTAGCTCGCCGCCTCCAGATCGGCTCACGACCTGATTTCGCTGCGGGTGGTGGCTCGCAGCGCCGGGGCGAGGCGTCCCGCGTGCTCAGAGGACGGAGCATCCGGACCAAAGGCGGGCGTGCAGGAGGCGACTCTTCGCCAAACGTGGCTACTAGTGATGGGGTCGATAACGCATCAGCTTGGCCGACTGGCCCAGCGACAGGCACATCCTGGCGAATTTGGCGGAGAGGGAGGGATTCGAACCCTCGACGCGTTGCCGCGAACCGCATTTCCAGTGCGGCGCCATAGTCCACTAGGCGACCTCTCCCGAACCGGGAGTCTAGAGGCTGTTCGCCCGCGGTCGAGCCGTCACGGATCGCTCGCCCGCCGGCTGAGGTCGGACCAAAGCGACGGCGAGCACGCGAGCGACCGCACTTCCGATACGGGACCGCGAGCGTGCTGGGCGAGGTCAGCCGAAGGCGGGCCCGAGCACCGGAGCGAGCCGACTCAAACGTCCTTGAGCGACGGAGCGGAGGGCCCAACGCACGGATGACCCGGTCCAGTGCGCGAGCGTGTGGCGGAGAGGGCGGGATTCGAACCCGCGGTGCTTTCGCACACCGCTTTTCGAGAGCGGCACCATCAACCACTCGGACACCTCTCCGCCAGGGAGGATAGCAGTCGGGGGCTCGGGCTCAGGTCGCGGAGGCCGTCGCGGACGCCGCTGCGTACAGCTCCTCGACCTCGTCGCGGCGGATGCCGCTGACGACCTTCAGCTGCCGACCGAGGGCCGGATGCTCGGCCAGCTGGAGGCGCGTCCCGGCGGCACCCTCGCGCTGGTTGGGCATCGCGAAGACCAGGGCTTCCACGTCGGACGCGAGCAGCGCCCCAACGCACATGGGGCACGGCTCCATCGTCGCGAACATCGTCACGTCGCGGAGGCGGGCGCTGCCGACCCGCCGCGCGGCTTCGCGGAGCGCGACGACCACCGCATGGGCCGTGGGGTCATCCGTCTGGAGCACGCGGTCATGGCCTCGAGCGACCATTGCCTCGTCGAGGACGGCTACGGCGGCGTGCGGCCGCTCGCCCCGGGCGACGGCCGCGCGGGCCTCCTCGAGCGCTTCGCCCATGTAGAGCTCGTAGTTCATCGGCGGGATCATACGCGCCGGGATCTGCCGAGCCGCATGTCCCGATACCATTCCCGATCGTGACGACCCCAAAACGGATCGGGATCCTGACTGGCGGCGGCGACGTTCCGGGCCTCAACTCGGTCATCAAGAGCGTGACCTACCGAGCCAGCGAGCTGGGCATCGAGGTCATCGGCATCCGCCGCGGCTGGGAGGGCCTCACCCACGTGCAGCCCGGGCCGACGCTCGATTCGGAATACCTGCGGCTCCTCAGTCGAAGCAACACCCGAACGATCGATCGCACGGGCGGGACCGTGCTGCACACGTCGCGGACGAACCCGACCCGGATGCCGACCGCGTCGCTGCCGCCGTGGCTCGACGCCGCTCGGGCCGCCGAGATGCAGACCGAGGACGGCGTCCACGACCTGACCCCAATCGTCCTCCAGCACCTCGACGAGCTTGGGATCGAGGCACTGATGCCGATCGGCGGCGACGACACCCTGTCGTTCGCGCGAGTCCTCGTGGATCGCGGCGTGCCGCTCGTGGCGATCCCGAAAACGATGGACAACGACGTCCCCGGTACCGAGTACTGCATTGGCTTCTCGTCGGCGATGACACGGGCAAAGGAGCTCATCGACCGCCAGCGGACGACCCTCGGTAGCCACGAGCGGATCGGGGTCTTCCGGATCTTTGGGCGGGATGCCGGGTTCTCCGCCCTCTTCGCGGCCTACGTGACGTCGGCCCGTTGCTTGATCCCCGAAGTCCATTACGACATCGATGCCCTGGCCGCCGTGGTCGCCGAGGACCACCGGCTGAGCCCGAGCCGGTACGCGATCGTCGTGACCGCCGAGGGCGCGATCTGGAAGGGGGCCCAGCTCGAGGACCAGGGCACCGCGGATGCCTTCGGTCACCGCCACAAGGCGAACGTTGGCGAAGCCCTCGCCGCTGAGCTCACGTCGCGGACCGGCATCGAGTCGCTCGCGATTGAGCTGACATACGACCTCCGGAGCGGGCAGCCGGACGCGCTCGACCAGATCGTCGCGTCGACGTTCGCGAACGTCGCGATGGACCTCGTTGCGGACGGGCGGTACGGGCGGATGGTCGCCGTCCGCGATGGGAAGTACGCGGAGACCGATCTCCCGGGCACCGGGTCGCACGCCCGGCGGATCGACGTCGAGGCGCTCTACAACGTCGAACGCTTCCGCCCCCGCTACGACGGCCGGATGGGCTCGCCGCTGCTGCTGGTCGGGCTCCGCTGAGAGTGGGCCGTTGGCCCGCTAGCCGTCGAGGCCCGAGAGCTCCCTGATCGTTCGCGCAACCGCCGAGACGTCCTCGTCGCCGTGTCCACGACCCACGAGACCGCCCAGGAGCTGCTCGAAGAGCGCGCTGACCGGCAGGACCGTGCCGGTCTCGCCGGCGAGGCCGAGGGCGATGCCGATGTCCTTCCGGTGCAACGAGACCTTGAATCCCAGCGGGTACTCGTTCTCGTGCATGCGACCGCTCCTGTTGGCGAGCACCCAGCTCTGGGCGGCGCCGCCGCTCATGGCCTGGACCAGCTGGTCGACGTCGAGGCCGGACTTCATTGCGAGGACGATTCCCTCCGCGACCCCGAGATAGGCACCGGCCAGAATCACCTGGTTGACGGCCTTGGCCGCCTGGCCCGAGCCGTTCGGTCCGACGTGGGTGATCGTGGTGCCCATCGCGGCGAGCACCGGACGGGCGCGATCCAGGTCCGCGGCGTCCCCGCCGACAAAGATCGACAAGGTTCCCTTTTTCGCGCCTTCGCTCCCGCCGGAGACCGGCGCATCGAGCATGCCCACGCCGCACTGGCGGAGCCGGGTTGCGAAGTCCCGCGTCGCAGACGGCGAGATCGTCGACATGTCGATGACGAGCGCCCCGTCCTTGACCCCTTCCGCGACGCCGCCCGGCCCGAAGAGCACGGCCTCGACGTCAGGGGTGTCAGAGACGATCGTGACGACCACGTCGCTGCCGGCCGCAACGTCAGCGGCGCTGGGAAGGACTCGGATGCCGAGCTCCTCGAGGCCTGCCGCGCGACCAGGGCTCCGGTTCCAGGCCGCGACCTCGAAGCCCGCGCGCACGACGTTGGCGGCCATCGCCGCGCCCATGGTCCCAAGCCCGACGAAGCCGACCTGCACGCTGCCCTCCCTCCGTGAATCCTGTCCGTTGCCTGAAGCCTCTCGGTCGATCCTACCGAAGCCGCGGGTCCCGCGCCGAGGCCGCCGGGGCAGCCCCGGCTCCGTAGACTGCCGCCCATGCTCTGTGCATCGTGCGGGTCACCACTCCCGGCCGGGGCTCGCTTCTGCTCGCAGTGCGGCGCGAGCACGCTGACCGGCGGCGCAACCGCGGCGCCTGTCGGCGAGGCGGCCGTCGCGGAGCCCGTAGCTCGTCATGAGCGTCGCGTCCTGACCGTCCTCTTCGGCGACCTCGTCGGGTTCACGAGCATCTCGGACGGCGCGGATCCCGAGGACGTTCGTGCTCGCGTCCGGCCATTCCACGACCTCGTCCGGCGCGAAGTGGCTCGCGGCGGTGGCACGGTCGCCCGGGTCGTCGGCGACGGGGTGATGGTCGTCTGGGGCTATCCGGTCGCGCGCGAGGACGACGCGGCGCGAGCCATTCGCACGGCGATCGCGATCGGCGATGGCCTGGCACGCTCCGGGCTCGACCTGCATGCGCGGTTCGGTATCAATACCGGCGAGGCCGTCGTGGCCTTCGGCTCGAACGACGAGCGGGCCGACGACGCGATGGGCGACGCCGTGAACGTCGCGTCCCGCCTCGCCGCGGCGGCACCGATCGACGGCGTGGTGATCGGCGAGGCGACAGCCCGCCTCGCTGGGTCGGCCCTCGAGGCCGATCCACTGCCGCCGCTGACGCTGAAAGGCAAGGCTGAGCCAGTTCCCGCCCTGCTCGTCCGGCGGATGGCCGACACGGCGGTAACCGCCCCGCCGGCGCCCTTCGTCGGCCGCCGGTCGGAGCTCGAGACCATCGCGGCGGCGTTCTCGGACGCTGATTCCGGACACCGCGCCGTCACGGTCCTGATCAGCGGCGAGCCGGGCATCGGCAAGAGCCGCCTCCTCGCCGAGGCGCGGGCCGCGCTGCCTGAAGACCGCCTGGCTGGCTGGCTCGTGGGCCGCTGCCGACCCGACGCCGGGGCGCCGGCGTGGGCGTTCGGGGAGCTCGTGCGAGCGTGGGCCGAGATCGCCGACGATGCGACCCCGGCGGCGGCACTCGCCAGGATCGAGACCCGGCTACCGGGCGACGTCGCGGAGCGGGCGTGGGTCCGCGACCGGCTTGGCCAGCTCGTGGGTGTGGTGGCCGGGGCCGCACCGTCGACCGAGGAGCTTGCCCGCGTCCTCGGGGCCTTCCTCGGCGCGGTGGCCGACAGTCGGACGATCGTCGTGGAGATCGAGGACGTCCATTGGGCCGACCCCGAGCTCGTCGACCTGCTCGCGGGCTCGACCCTCCGCTCGATGGCCACGTCCGCCCTGATCGTCGCCACCGCACGTCCTGAGGCCCTGGCGACACATCCGACCCTGGCGGCGATCGACGGTCCGCGGATCCACCTGGCCCCGCTTGGATCGGTGGATGGCGAGGAGCTGGTCACGCGCCTGGCCGGCGGCCTCGACCTCGACCCCACTGCGCGCACTGAGATCCTGGCCCGCAGCGGCGGCAACCCGCTATTCGCGGGCGAGCTCGTCCGGCTGATCGCGCAGGACCGTGCCGGCCGCGCAACGGCCTCCACGGATCGCCAGCTCCTGCCGGACACCGTCCAGGCGGTCATCGCGGCGCGCCTCGATCTCCTCGATGCGGAGACGCGGGCGCTCGCCCGGGACGCGGCGGTCGTCGGCGCCTCGTTCTGGCGCGGCGCGCTCCAGGCCCTCGGGGCGCTCCACCCGGAACGGGCGGGCACCGGGGAGGACGCCATCGATACCGGACTCACCGAGCTCGTTCGGCTCGAGTTCGTGGCTGCGAGCCCGGACTCCAACCTGCCCGGCGACGCCGAGTACGCCTTCCGGCATGCCCTGGTCCGCGACGTCGCCTACGGCCAGCTCACCCGGCCCGACCGGGCCGCCCGACATGCAGCGGCGGGACGCTGGCTCGCGGACGCGGCGGGCCCGGATCGCGACGATCTCGCGTCGATCGTGGCGGACCATGACCTCCGGGCGCTCGAGCTGTCGAGCCAATCGGGCCTCCCGGTCGACGCCGGTCTCGCGGAGCATGCCTTCCGGAGCCTCATGCGGGCGGGCCGGCACGCGGCCGCGCTCGACGCCCGAGCGGCGATCGAGCGGTATCGAGCGGCCGGCCGTGTGGCGCCGGACGAGGCGACGCGGCTCGACGCGTTCCGGCGTCTGGCCACGGTGCTGATCGACGGGGGCGATTACTCCGATGCCTTCGCCACGATCGACGCAGGCCTTCGGCTGGCCGAAGCGCTGCTGACCCCGGAGGCTGAGGGCGCTCTGTATCTCACCCGCGCCCGGGCGCGCCGAACGCAGGGCGACTCGGATTGGGCCGCTGACATCACGCTCGCCATTCGATTGCTGGAATCGATCCCGCCGACCATGACCCTGGCGGAGGCCTGTGCCTACCAGACGCTGGTCGAGATGACGCAGGGATCTGGCGCGGCCCTGATCCGCTGGGCCGACCGGGCGATCGAGATCGCCGGCACGCTCGGTCAGGCACCACCGCCCAGCGCACTGGCCCGCCGCGGCTTCACGCGGGCGATGCTCGGTGACGCCGATGGAGCGCATGACCTCGAGCGGGCGGTCGAGCTTGCGCGCGCCGGTGGCGACTCCATCGGCCTTGCGAATGCCGTGTCGGACCTCGGCGGAGCCTATGCCTGCCGCGGTGACATGCCGCGGGTGGAGGCCTGCGTGCGGGAGTCGATCGCGATCGCCCGCGCCCGAGGCCTTCCTGGCGCCGAGGCCCTCGGCCGAGAAAACCTCGGCCATTTCCTGCGGGTCCAGGGCCGCTTCGAGGAGGCCTTCGCCGCTCTTGACGGGGCGCGCGAGATCAGCGTTGCCATCGGGGATCGCGTGCGGCCGTTCACCGTCGAGCGAGATCGCGCCCTGGCATTCGAATCGATGGGCGAGTACGAGGCGTCGGACGCGGCGGGCCTGTCCCTCCGCGAGGCCATCCCGGGCCCGGACTGGGACGGGGTGGTCGCCACCGTCGACGTCCTCTCGGCTGGCCGGCGGGGCGACGAGGCGGGCGTCCGCGACGCCTTCGCCGGGGTCTTCCTCCAGGACGGCGAGGGCGACGTCGACATCGGCGATGCGATCAGCTACTTGCCGGTCGCCCGGGCCGCCATCTCGGTCGGGGCACGCGACATCGTGGCCCGCATCCTGACGACGGTTGCAACGAATTCCGCATTCGGGGCGGCGCTCCATGACACCCTCGAGGGCCTGGTCCTCTCGGCGGAAGCGCAGCTAGCCGCGGCCGAGGCGCCCCTCGTCCGGGGCATCGTGTTCTGGGACATGGCCGGCTACGGTCCGGAGGCAGCCCACGCGCGATCCGTGCTCGCCGATTGCCTGGCCGGCATCCCGGCCAGGCGGAACGAGGCGGTCGGCCTCCTCCGCGAGGCGATCGCGGCGTGGACGCGCTGCGGAGCACCGGTTCGGGTGGCGGAGGGCGAGGCAGCGCTCGCCCGCCTGGAGTCCCGGGTGCGGGCGGCGTCGTGAGGCAGCTCGGCGCCATTCGATACCTCCCGACATCCCTGCGGGTCGTCCGGGCCGTGCTGCGAAGCCCCGCCCTGCGACGCGTCGAGCTGGCATTCCTGCTCTTCAACGCGGTCGAGTTCGGCACGTGGGTCGCCGTCCTCGTCTACGCGTACGACGCAACGGGCCGGGCGTCGGTCGGGCTGGTGGCGCTCGCCCAGCTCGTGCCCGCGTCCGTGCTGGCGACGTTTGCGGCGTCCCTCGCGGACCGGTTCCCGCGTCGCCGGGTGCTGCTCGGTGGCTATCTGGTCCAGGCGCTCGCCTTCGGCGCCACGGCGGCCGGCATGCTGCTCGGTGCGCCGCCGATCGCCATCTACATCGCGGCCGCAGCCGCCACGTCCTCGTTGACGATCACCCGGCCATGCCAGGGCTCGCTGCTACCGAGCCTGGCGCGAACGCCGGAGGAGCTCACCGCGGCGAACGGCCTGTCGGGGACGGTCGAGGGACTCGGCGTTCTCCTGGGCCCGCTGACTGCGGCGGGCATCCTGACCACGGCGACGCCCGGGACCGTCTTCGCGGCCGGCAGCCTGGCCTGCCTCGTCGCGGCGCTGCTCGTCGCGCGCCTGCCCCGGCCGGCTTCGGTCGTCGCGCCATCCGGCAACAGCCCGGAGGAGCCCCACGGCCACGGGAGCGTGCTGGCCGGCCTCCGTGTCCTCGCAACCGAGAGCGAGACCCGCCTGGTCGTCGGGATCCTCGGCCTGCGGATGATCACGAGCGGGGCGATGGACATCCTGTTCGTGCTGCTCGCCATCGAGGTCCTCGGGACGGGGCTGTCCGGCGCCGGGATCCTGAGCGGCGCGCTCGGCCTGGGCACCGTTCTCGGGGGTGCCGTGACGTTTGCCCTCGTTGGCCGCCGGCGACTCGCGCCGACGCTCGCCCTGAGCGCTGCCACGCTGGGCGTCGCGCTGTTCGTGCTCGGCGTGGCCCCGCCGGCATGGGGCGTGCCGGCGGTCATCGCTCTCGGGGGAATTGGCTACGCCGCCTGCGACGTGGCCGGGCGGATGATCCTCCAGCGAGCGACGCCGGACGCCGTGCTGGCGCGGGTCCTTGGTGGCCTCGAGGGGATCGGCCTTGCGGGCCTCGCCATCGGGTCGGTGCTGGTGCCGCCGCTCGTGGCGATCCTCGGGATCCAGGGCATGTTCGTCGTCGCGAGCCTGATCCTGCCGCTCGGGGTCGCCGCCTCCTGGGCGGGCCTCTCGCGGATCGACCGCCGCGCGCATGTCCCGGTTCGGGAGCTCGACCTGCTGCGCCGGACCAGGATCTTCGCGATGCTGCCACCACCGCAGCTCGAGTCGGTGGCCCGCCGGGCGCGTTGGATCACCGTCGAACCGGGCGAGGTGGTCATTCGCGAGGGCGATGTGGGCGACCGCTACTACGTCCTCGAATCCGGGCGGATGCGGGTCTCGCACGGCGACGTGGAGCTGCGGATCGTGAGCAGTCCCGGCGACGGCTTCGGCGAGATCGCCCTCCTTCGCGATGTCCGGCGGACCGCCACCGTGACCGCGGTCGAGGCCTGCGTGCTGCTGGCCCTGGAGCGAGTGGACTTCCTCGAGGCGGTGACGGGCCACGAGCAGGCCCATCGCGTGGTGGAGCAAGTCGTCCGGGAGCGGTCTGGCTGAGGAGTTGGCGCGCCCGGCGGGACTCGAACCCACGACCTTCAGGTCCGCAACCTGACGCTCTATCCGCTGAGCTACGGGCGCACGTAGAACGACGAGCCGGAAACCTTCCATGTCGGGTCGGCCTTCGCCCACCGAGGACCGAGGTGAAGCCCCTGCGGGCCCTCGGTCCGAGGTTTTCTGGCGGAGAGGGAGGGATTCGAACCCTCGGAGCAGGTTACCCCACTCAACGGTTTAGCAAACCGTCGCACTAGGCCTCTATGCGACCTCTCCGCGTTCCGGCGGGCGCTAGGCTACCACGCTCATCGGCTCGCCCATGGTCGGCTCGATTGACTTCGGATCTCGCCTCCGCTACGGTCCCCGAACGCCATGAACGCCCGCTACTGGTACCCGAGCCCGGCATGATCGTTTCCGGTCGCCAGACCGGAGGCCCACGTCGTGCCGGGCGCAAGCAGAGGCTCACGACCTCTGCTTTTTTGTTTCCCGAACGACCCGAGGAAGGACGTCGATGTTCGTCGTCATGACTGCCACCGCCACCGAGGCCGACGTGCTGGGGGTGAAGAGCCGGATCCTGGCCGAAGGGCTAACGCCGTTCGAGCATGCCGGCGCGACCCACATCGTCATCGCGGTCGTGGGCGAGATCGGAACTCGCAAGCCGGAGCTCATGGCTCGCTTCGGTGGCCTGCCGGGCGTCGAAACGATCACGCCCATCTCGCGGCCGTTCAAGCTCACGTCGCGGGAGTTCCACCCGGAGGACACGATCGTCCGCGTCCTCGACGCGGCGATCGGCGACGGCTCGCTCACGGTCATGGCCGGGCCGTGCTCGGTCGAGAGCCGCGACCAGCTGTTCGAGACGGCGGACGCGGTCGCGGCGGCCGGGGCCACGGTGCTGCGCGGCGGCGCGTTCAAGCCGCGGACCTCGCCATACAGCTTCCAGGGCCTCGGCGTCGAGGCCCTTCGCTACCTGGCGGAGGCGCGCGACCGGACCGGTCTGCCCGTGATCACCGAGGTCATGGAGCCGAACCAGGTCGACATCGTCGCCGAGTACGCCGACATCCTCCAGATCGGCGCCCGGAACATGCAGAACTACTCGCTCCTGAACGCGGCCGGGCGGGTCGCCCGGCCGGTCATGGTCAAGCGCGGCTTCGGGGCGACGATCGAGGAGCTCCTCATGGCGGCGGAGTACATCGTCGCCGCCGGCAACCCGAACGTGATCCTGTGCGAACGCGGCATCCGGACGTTCGAGACGTACACCCGCAACACGATGGATCTCGCCGCGGTCCCGGTGCTCCACGAGCTGACCCATCTGCCGGTCATCGTGGACCCCAGCCACGCGACCGGCAAGCGCTGGCTCGTCCCGCCGCTGGCCCTCGGCGGCGTGGCCGTCGGCGCGGACGGGGTCATGGTCGAGGTCCACCCCGACCCGGACGCCGCGCTCTCGGACCCCGAGCAGCAGCTCGATCTCGAGCAGTTCGGGCGACTCATGGCCGCGCTGGTGCCGGTTCACGAGCAGGTCCGCGCCCTCACGGCCGAGCGCGTCGTCGACCAAAGCCGCGCCGGTCTCGCGCCGGCCGGCGTCTCGAAGCACTGAGATGACCGGTTCCCGGCTCGCCCCGACCGACATCGCGGTGGTCGCCCGCGCCCAGCGGCTCCACGGCCAGATCGGCCTGCCCGGCGACAAGTCGATCAGCCATCGAGCCCTGATGCTGGCGCTCCTCGCCAGCGGGCGATCGTGGATCCGGGGCGCTAGCGGCGGCGCCGACGTGCAGTCCACAGTGGGCATCCTGCGGGCGCTCGGCGCGACCGTGATCGAGGAGCCCGACGACGAGGGCCGGGTGACCTACCGAGTCCTGTCGCCCGGTCCGGGCGGCCTTCGTCAACCGGATGCTCTACTCGATTGCGGGAACTCCGGGACGAGCCTCCGGCTGTTCGCCGGGATCCTCGCCGGGCTGCCGATGACCGCCGTCCTCGACGGCGACGCTTCGTTGCGAGCCCGTCCGGTCGCTCGTATCATCGAACCGCTGCGCTCGATGGGCGCGGCGCTCCAGGGCAGCCGGCAGGATTCCCTCCCACCCGTGACCGTGACCGGTCGCAACCCGCTCAGCGCGGTGGATTGGTCGACCCCGGTGCCCTCGGCACAGGTGAAGTCGGCGATCCTGCTCGCCGGGCTCCGGGCAGAGGGCACGACGCGGGTTCGGGAAGCGATCGCCACGCGCGATCACACCGAGCGGATGCTCCGGGCGCGTGGCGTGCCGGTCCGCTCGGGGATCACCGACGATGGCGGGGCGACGGTCGAGATCGAGGGAGGGGTGACAGTGCAGACGATGGACGAGCGGGTTCCGGCCGATCCGTCGGCCGCGGCCTTCTGGCTCGTCGCGGCCGCGATTCATCCGTCGGCGCAGGTCCGCCTGTCGTCCGTCTGCGTCAATCCCACGCGCCGCGGCGGGATCGATCTCCTGCGCGCCATGGGCGCGGACATCGGCGAGACCGAGACAACGGCCGGTGGCGTGACCAACGAGGGCGAGCCCGCCGCGGACCTCGTCGCGCGCTCCTCGAGCCTGCACGGAATCGATATCAGCCCTGCCGACACGGCTCGCGCGATCGACGAGATCCCGGTCCTGTGCCTGGCCGCGACGCAGGCGGAGGGCCGGACCACGATCCGCTCGGTGGGCGAGCTGCGGGCCAAGGAATCCGATCGGGTCGCGGGCATCCTCGGCGGCCTTTCCGCCCTCGGCGCGAACGTGGCGGTCGACGGCGACGACATCCAGATCGACGGCCCGACACCGCTCCAGGGCGCCGACGTGGACGCGCACGACGACCATCGGCTGGCGATGACGTTCGCAATCGCCGGGCTGGTCGCCTCGGGGCAGACCTCGATCCATGGCGCCGCGAGCGCCGCGATCTCCGATCCGCGCTTCTTCGACGAGCTCGAAAGGATCCGATCATGAGCAAGCGGGTCGTGCTCATCGGCCATCCCGTTGCCCACTCCCTCTCCGGGGCGATGCAGCAGGCCGCGTTCGATGCGGCCGGCATTGGCGTGACCTACGAGCTCTGGGACCGCACGGCGATGCAGCTGGCCGACGCGATCGAGGAAGTCCGCGGCGACGAGTTTCTCGGCGCGAACGTGACGATCCCCCACAAGGAGCGAGTGGTCCCGCTGATCGACCGTTCCACCGAGGACGCGATCGCCACGGGCGCGGTCAACACGCTCACCCGCGAGGGCAAGCGGCTCGTGGGCCACAACACCGATGTGCCGGGTTTCGAGGCCGCGCTCGACAAGCTCGTCGGGCGACAGAAGATGCCGCGACAGGCCGTGATCCTCGGCGCCGGCGGGGGCTCGCGGGCCGTCGTCCATGGGCTGATCCGGGCCGGTTTCCTGCGGATCGTCGTCTTCAACCGGCATCTCCACCGCGCCGAGGGGCTCGTGAAGCACTTCGCGCGCAGCGCCGCGCACATGGAGCTCCGGGCGATGCCGTGGCACGAGTCGATCATCGAGTCCGAGCTGGCGAAGACGAAGATCCTCGTGAATGCGACGTCGATCGGGCTGACCAGCGACGTGAGCCCGATCCCGGCCGAGATCATCCCGCCGAACCTGCTGGTCCTCGACCTGATCTACAACCGCACCCGCTTCCTGCGGGACGCCGAGGCCGCGGGCTCCAGCGTGATGGACGGCGAGACAATGCTGCTCCACCAGGGCGCTGCGGCATTCACCCTCTGGACCGGCCAGCCCGCACCACTCGAGGTCATGGCCCGGGCGCTTGCAGAGGCTCGTGCCGATGGTGTCCGATCCGCCGAGGGCGAGCCGGCTGGCGAGGAGGCCACGACCGCGGCGGCGGGCGAGGAGGCAGCGCCCACGGCGGCGGGCTGACCGCCTGTCGATCGCCGCGGCATCAACCATGGCCCCCTTCCGCTTCCTGACCGCCGGGGAGTCCCACGGCTCGATGCTGGGCGTCACGATCGAGGGCGTGCCCGCCGGCCTCGCCTTGACCGAGGAGGACCTCCTCGTGGATCTCGCCCGCCGACAGCGCGGCTACGGCCGCGGCGCGCGCCAGACGATCGAGCACGATCGGGCGCAGATCGTCGCGGGGGTTCGGCACGGCGTCACGCTCGGCTCGCCGATCCTGCTGCTCGTCGCGAACCGCGATGCCGCGAACTGGTCGTCGGTCATGCAGGTCGCCCCGCTGAGCAAGGCAGAGGCGGCCGCCCTCGAGGCCGCCGCGGAAGGCGGCGACAAGCGCTCGCGGCTGGTCACGCGCGTCCGGCCGGGCCACGCGGATCTCGCCGGCGCGCTGAAGTACGGCCACGCGGACGTCCGGAACGTGCTCGAGCGGGCATCGGCGCGGGAGACCGCCGCGCGGGTGGCTGCCGGGGGCGTGGCACGACGCTTCCTCGGGGAGCTCGGCATCGACGTGTGGTCGTTCACGGCCGAGGTCGGCGGGGTCGCCGTGGATCCCGCGAACGCGAGTCGCACGCGCGACGAGGCCGACGCGTCGCCGCTGCGCTGCCCCGACCCGGACGCGGAGGCCAGGATGATCGCCAGGATCGACGAGGCGCGGGAGCGCGGCGACACCGTCGGCGGCGTCTTCGAGGTGGTTGCGACCGGCGTCCCGATCGGGCTCGGCTCGTACGTCCACTGGGATCGCCGGCTCGATGCGCGGCTCGCCGCCGCGGTCATGAGCATCAACATCGTGAAGGGCGTCGAGCTCGGCCTCGGATTCGAGCAGACGCGGCGCTTCGGCTCGGAGGTCCACGACGTCATCGAAGGGCGCGGCGAGGCGGGCCGCTGGATCCATCGCTCGAACAACGCCGGCGGGCTGACCGCGGGCGTCTCGAATGGCGAGCCGATCGTCGTCCGCGGCGCGGTGAAGCCGATCTCGACGCTCGCCCGGCCCCTGCCGTCCGCGGACCTGCTCACCGGCGAGCCCGTCGAGCAGGCCCACTACGAGCGGAGCGACATCAGCGTCGTCCCGGCGGCCGGCGTCGTCGCGGAGGCAATGGTCATGCTGACCCTCGCGGAGGCCGTGCTCGAGAAGACGGGCGGCGATTCGATGGCCGAGGTCGGCGAGGCCATGGTTCGGCTCCGCGACCGACTCTCCGAGCCGCCCGGCGGCCCCGGCCGCGGCGACGCCGCACGGCCCGTGCAGACCCCGGCCGGTGCGATCCCCCACTCTGAGGACGGCGTCGCTTCCGGCGGCGACGACTAGACCGCGGCAATGGACGTCGTCATCGTCGGATTGCCGGGCAGCGGCAAGAGCGCAGTCGGGCGCCGTCTCGCCGCGCGGCACGGCGCGCCGTTCGTCGACGTCGACCAGGCGATCGAGCGCGCTGCGGGCGCCCCGATCCCCGAGATCTTCGCGGCCGAGGGCGAGGCCGGGTTTCGAGCCCGGGAGCGTACCGCGATCGCTTCGCTCGGGCCGCCGGGCGATGGCTCCGGCGTCACCCGCGTGATCGCGCCGGGCGGCGGATCCGTCATCGATCCCCGGAATCGCTGGCACCTCTTTCGGGGCCGCCGGCCGATCTGGCTCGATGCCCGTCCGGAGGTCCTCGCCCAGCGCCTGCGGCGCAGCCCGAACGTTCGGCCCCTCATCGCCGGGCACGACCCGATGCGTGCCGTGCGTGATCTCAGCGCGGCGCGCCAGCGCTTCTACGCCGCCGCGACGCGGGTGAACAGTGTCGTCGAGATCGCCTCGGTCGTGGAGGCGGTCGACGGGGCCGCCACCGATCCGCGCCACGCCGGAACGGTCCTGCTGCGGGCCGACACGAAGCTGGGCGCGATCGTCATCGGTGCCTCGATCCTCGCTGACGAGCTGG
>JBBRNM010000044.1:0-18385 GCA_038230295.1 Candidatus Limnocylindrales bacterium | reverse complement strand
GCTGACGATCGGTGAGACTGCCGTGTTCAGCGTTCAGGGCCTGAAACCCGGCACCTATGCCTTCTGGTGCACGATTGATGGTCACGCGCAGGAGGGCATGGTCGGCACGCTCTCCGTGCTGCGGTAGGCGAGCCCTTAGCCGCGCCAGCGCTTCGCTGGGATTCGGGCGGTCGGAGACCCGAAACCCGCGGAAATGACCCCGAGGCTTCCCCGGCGTTTCGGTTCGAGTACGAATTACCCGACACGATGGCGGATCGTGTAGGCGCTGCCACCAGGAGCCCGCTAAGGCGCATCGGTGTGCGCTCCGGCGCCGCGCGCAAGGCTTTGCCCGAACCCCCATGTCGGGTACGCTCGCGGCCACCCTCGAGTTGAAGGGGCGACATGGTCTGCTCGAACTGCGGCGCCGAGAACAGGGCGGGACGGAAGTTCTGCGCCGAATGCGCAGCGCCGCTTGCGGTCGCTTGTCCGTCATGCGGTGCGGCCAACCAGCCGGGCGAGAGGTTCTGTGGCGAATGCGCGACGCCGCTGGTTGGAGCCGCGCCGTCTCTGTCGGCGACGGCCCGCCCCGACGCCGCCGCTTCGGTCACCCAGCCTGTCGCCGAGCGTCGCCTGGTCAGCGTCCTCTTCGCCGACTTGGTCGGCTTCACCCCGTTCGCCGAGGAACGTGATGCTGAGGAGGTTCGCGAGACCCTGACCCGATATTTCGACCTCGCGACCGACGTCATCGCCCGCTACGGCGGCACGGTCGAGAAGTTCATCGGCGACGCGGTCATGGCCGTGTGGGGTGCGCCGACCGCCCACGAGGATGACGCCGAGCGGGCCGTGAGGGCGGGACTCGAGCTCGTCGATGCCGTGCGCGCACTGGGGCCGACCATCCAGGCGCGAGCCAGCGTCCTCACCGGCGAGGCCGCGGTGACGATCGGGGCGACGAACCAGGGGCTGGTCGCCGGCGATCTCGTGAACACGGCCTCGCGGCTGCAGTCGGTGGCCGAACCCGGCACGGTCCTCGTCGGAGAGGCCACCCATCGCGCCGCGAGCCGGGCGATCGCCTTCGAGCCGGCGGGCGAGCACGTCCTCAAGGGCAAGACGGCACCGGTTCCCGCCTGGCGCGCCCTGCGGGTCGTCGCCGAGCTCGGCGGCCGCAACCGCTCCGAGAGCCTCGAGGCCCCGTTCGTCGGACGGGACGACGAGCTCCGCTTGCTCAAAGACCTCTTCCATGCGACGGGGCGCGAGAAGCGCGCGAGGCTCGTCTCGCTGATCGGCACCGCAGGCATCGGGAAAAGCCGACTCGCCTGGGAGCTCAGCAAGTACACCGACGGGCTGGTCGAGACGACGTACTGGCACGTCGGCCGCTCGCCGGCCTACGGCGAGGGGATCACCTTCTGGGCCCTCGGCGAGATGGTCCGCCGGCGGGTCGGCCTGGCCGAAACCGACGATGAGGCTACGACCCGCACCAAGGTGGCCGACGGCCTCGCCACGTGGATCCCCGACGAAGGCGAGCGGCGCTGGCTCGAGCCGGCGCTCCTGACGCTGCTCGGGGTTGAGCGTGGCAGCGGCTCGGAACAGCTCTTCGGCGCTTGGCGCACCTTCTTCGAGCGGATCGCCGCGAAGGGTACAGTCACGCTCGTCTTCGAGGACCTTCACTGGGCCGATCCGGGCACCCTCGACTTCATCGACCACCTCCTCGAGTGGAGCAAGAACGTCCCGCTCTACGTCGTCACCCTCGCCCGACCGGAGCTCCTGGAGAAGCGGTCGGAATGGGGGGCCGGCAAGCGCAACTTCGTGTCCCTCTTCATCGAGCCGCTGCCCGAATCGGCAATGCGTGAGCTCCTCGCCGGCCTCGTGCCGGGCCTGCCGGAGCCGGCCGTCAAGGCCATCGTCGCCCGCGCCGATGGCATTCCCCTCTACGCCGTCGAGACCGTGCGGATGCTTCTCGCCGACGGCAAAGTGAGCCTCGAGGGCCAAGCCTACGTCCCGGTGGGCGATCTCACGGATCTCGCCGTACCAGAGACACTCACCGCCCTGATCGCCGCCCGGCTCGACGGCCTCGAACCGGCGGACCGGAGCCTCCTCCAGGGTGCCGGCGTCCTCGGCCAGAGCTTCACGGTCGACGGGCTCGCGGCGCTCAGCGGGGTCGCCGAGCACGAGCTCGAAGCCCGACTGGGGGCCCTCGTGCGCCGACAGCTCCTCGCCCTCGAGGCCGATCCGCGCTCGCCGGAGCGCGGCCAATACAGCTTCGTCCAGGCGCTCATCCGCGAGGTCGCATACAACACGCTGGCCCGGAAGGACCGCAAGGCCAAGCATCTCGCGGCTGCCCGCTTCTTCGAGTCACTCGGCACCGACGAGCTGGCAGGCGCTCTCGCCGGCCACTACCTCGCCGCGCAGACGTATGCGTCAGAGGGTCCCGAGGCCGATGCGCTCGCGGGCCAGGCTCGCATTGCCCTGCGCGCAGCTGCCGAGCGCGCCGTTACGCTGGGCAGCCACGAGCAGGCAGTGCGCTTCTTCGAGCAGGCCCTCACCGTTACAACCGATCAGGCCGAACAGGCGGACCTCCTCGAGCGGGCCGGCGACTCCGCCTCGCTGGCGGGCCGCCACGACGCCGCGGAACGCCATCTTCGTCGCGCCATCGAGGTCAATCGCGGGCTTTCCGACCGGACTGCGATCGCCCGAGCGATCGCCTCGCTCAGCCGCGTCCTCATCAATGCTCGCCACGGCGACGTCGCTCAGACGCTCCTGGAAGAAGCCAATGCCGAATTCGCCGACCTCGAGGCCGGGCCGGCCACGACGGCGCTTGGCGGCCAGCTCGCTCGGGCGTTCTACCTCAACGGCAATGCCCGGCGGGCCATCGAGATCGCCGACCCCGTCCTCGCGATGGCCGAACATCTCGACCTCGTACCGATCGTCGCCGATACGCTCATCACCAAGGGCTCGGCGCTCGCGCAGATCGGCCGGACGGCGGAGGGCCTCGCCCTCCTCCGGGCCGGCCAGGAACTCGCTGAGGGGCACGGACTCGTCGAGTCCATCATGCGAGCGCTGAGCAATCGCCCACTGTACGAGGCTTCGCAGGACCCGCGATCGGCCCTCGAGATCGCCCGGGCTGGACTCCTGGTCGCCCGCCGCCTGGGCATCCTCAATCCGGTTCTCGTCGGGAATGGGGCCGGGGCCGCGCTCCGCGTCGGCGAGTGGCAGTGGGCGCTGAGCACGGTCGAAGAGGCGCTGGCCGCGGATCTTGAGCCCTCGGACCGGTCTGAGCTCCTTGCCTGGGTCACGTGGTGCCACGCGTATCTGGGAGATCCAACCGCCGACCACATCGCCGAGATCGAGCGGCTCAACGTCGGCGCGACCGACATCTACCGGAGCGTGGGGATCCTTTGGGCTCGCGCCGGTGCTGCCTTTGGCGCCGGGCGATTGCGGGAGGCGCACGATGGATGGCGGCAGGCCATTGATGCGAACGAGTCTCCCGGGGACCTGCCCCTCCCCGCACGGGCCGCACTCTGGGACCATGATCTCCACGCAGCCAGCGAGGACCTGGCGCTCTTCGATGCCGCCGGCGTCCATGGTCCGCCGCTGGAGGCGGACCGGAAGACGATCCGGGCGGGGATCGCCGCCTTGGAGGGTCGACCGTCGGATGCCCTTGCGCTCTACCGCGAGGCGCTGCGAGCGTGGCGCGACCTCGGCCTGGCATGGGACGAGGCGCTCTGCGGGATCGATATGGCGACGCTCCTGGACCCGGAGGAGCCGGAGATCCGCGCCGCCGCCGAGTCGTCCCGCGAGATCCTCACGCGGCTCGGTGCCAAGCCATTCCTCGAGCGGCTTGAAGCGGCACTGGCGCGTTCAGGTGCTGGCGCACCAACGGCGCCCGAGGAGCCGATTGGCAAGGTTGAGGTCCGGGCCACGCAGGAAGGCTAGGCGCGGCGCCGGCCTCGTTCGGCACGATGTCCGCATAATGTCGAGTTGGTGATAGCCCGGGCTAACTCGTCCGCTTCGCCTGGAGCAAGTCTGGCGAGGCGGACGCGCGACCTTCGTCTGCGCCGGTGCGGTGAAGCCGGACGCCGTCCATCCTGTGTGGGCCGTGGGTGGTAGCCGCGTCAAGCAGCTCGAGGAACGGGCCGGCTCGCAGCTCGGTGAAGGTCATCCTGGCCCGGGCGACGGCCTCGGCGACGGCCGGGTCTTGGGGGCCGAGTACGTAAACCATGTCCACCGCCATGAGCGCCTCGTCGATCGGGAGGCGGAGGTCGCGCCAACGTCCAACCGCGTCCCTATACGCGTTGGTCGCGACCGGTCGATCGCCGCGCAGGCCGGCCACTCCACCCAGGATCACGTCATGGATCACTGCGGCCGCGCCGTCGTGCGCCATCGCGAGCCAGTAACCCGCGATGTCCTTCTCGGCGGCATCGGCATCGCCCAGCCACAGCGCCAATCGCGCGCTCCATCCCAGCAAAGCGGACGCATTGGCCGGGTCGGTGGCCGCCAAGCCGACGAGCGCTGATCGGGCATCGCTCAGACGTCCCGCGGTTAGAGCAGCGTAGCCCTGGCACTCCCCGAGGAACAGTTGGTTGGCGAGATCCGGATTGGCTTTGACCGTCGATTCGAGCTCGGCCATGAGGTCGTCGTACGGCTCGCCGCGAACCGCGAGGAGGTCTACGAAGTTGTTCACGAGGAGGAGGCGGTCGAGTGGATCGGTCGTATCGCCTAGGGCCGACTTCAGCTCGGTCACGCCGATATCCCATTCGCCGGTTCGGAGCGCGGCATACCCGAGGTTCCCGGCGAAGTTGTGGATCCAGCCACCCTGACCGAGTCGCCGGGCCAGTGCCAGGCCAGCCGCAGCCGCGTCGAATGACGCCCTCGGGTCGACCTCTGCCAGGTTCGACAAGCTGTTGTTGTGGGCGCGAAGGGCGACCGAGCCGAAGCCGTTGGCTTCGGCCAGCTTGCCGCCCACGTCGATCACACCGAGACCCTCCCGGCGGCGGCCGAGGGTCGCCAGAGCGCTGCCCTTTGTCACGAGCGTATCGGCGAGGATGAACAGCTCGTCGATCCTTTCGGCCGCCTCCAGGACCTCGTCGGCGAGCTCGACCGCCCGTGCCGGCGCGTTCGACAGGTAGAGGCCACGGGAGAGTTGGCTAAGGAGTCGGAGACGGGAAGGGTCGTCACCGAGATCGGCGTAATCGACCACCGCCGTTTCGAGGAGCCCGACTGCGCGCTCGACGCGTCGGCCGCTCAGGAGCGCGTGCGCGAGTAGTGCCGTCAGGCGAGCAGAGGCGGCCCGTTCACCGCGAGCCTTCCGGATCTCGAGCGCGCGAAGGAGGTGCTCGTCGGCCTTGTCGAACTGGGCAGCGATCCCGGCCGATTCGCCGGCCCGCTCACGGAGATCGGCCTCGTCCAAATCGTCCGTCGTGACGGCCAGCGCCTGCTCATAAAACATGATGGCCTGCCGATGCGCGCCGAGGCCCGAGGCTCGATCCGCGGCGGCTCTGAGTGCAATCCGCGCCTGTGCGGCGAGCGCATCCGCCTCCGCTGGCTCTGATGCGAGGCTCCTTGCAGCCAGGTAATGCCCCGCGAGGGCACCGACGAGCTCGGGTTCGCCGAGCGATTCGAACCACCGAGCCGCGGCGAGGTGGCGAACCTTTCGGTCACGCTTTGCGAGCGTGTTGTAGGCAACCTCGCGGATCAGCGCCTGCACGAACGAGTACTGCCCGCGCTCGGGGGAGCGGGGATCGGCCACCTGACGGAGGAGCTCGCGGCGGGAGAGAGAATTGAGTCGCCGCTCGACCTCGTCGACCGCGCCGCCTGAGATCGCAGTCAGGCCTGCAGGCGTGAAGCTCTGGCCGAGTACCGCGGCATCGAGCAGGAGCGAGCGATCGGCCGGATCCAGCGAATCGAGACGGGCCGCAATGAGCGCGGTCAGGGTCTCGGGGACAGCGAGCTCGGTCAGGTCGCCGCTCGGGGTGTATTTCCCGTCCTTCGCCGCGGTGACTTGGCCGCTCGCGACGAGCATCCGGACCGTCTCGACTGCGTACAGCGGTACACCCTCGGAGCGCGAGACGATGGCCGCGAGGGTCCGCTCCGGCAGGCCGGGCACGAGCCCGGCGAGAAGCTCGCGCATCGCCGGCTCGGAGAGCGGTTCGAGGAACAGGCTGGTAAAGCTCCGGCGCGCCGAGCCCCAGTCGGGGCGCTGCTCGAGGATCTCGGGTCGGGCAAGCGACAGGATGAAGATCGGCTGGCCACGGGACCAGTCGACAAGGTGATCGATGAAATCGAGCGTCCCCGAATCGGCCCAGTGCAGGTCCTGGAAGACGAGGACGACCGTCCCATTCGCGGCTAGCCGCTCGAAGAACGTCCGCCACGCCCCGAACAGCTCGTCTGATGGCACGCCGCTCGGAATCCCGAGCAGCTCCAGTAGGGCGGACTCGACCCAGCTGCGATCGGGATCGCCGGCCATGTGCTCCTCGACCACGGCGGTGATTCGAGCACGCGTCGTCGCC
This sequence comes from Candidatus Limnocylindrales bacterium, assembly GCA_038230295.1. Classification (GTDB taxonomy): domain Bacteria; phylum Chloroflexota; class Limnocylindria; order Limnocylindrales; family CSP1-4; genus UBA5189. The sequence continues at coordinate 11,903 of JBBRNM010000044.1, read as the reverse complement.
TCGTCATCGGTCTCGGCGAGGCCCGCGCGGCCACGGATCATCTCCCCGAGTGACCAGAAAGTGATGCCCTCGCCGTAGGCCGGCGCGCGGCCGTGATGCCACCAGGCGCGCTCCTCGATGCCGTCGAGGTACTTCTCGAACTCCCAGGCGAGGCGGCTCTTCCCAATTCCGCCCGTCCCGACGATCGAGACGTGCCGGACGCGCTGGTCGCGGCCGGTCGAGTGGTATAGCTCCTTGAGGAGGCGAAGTTCGACCTCGCGACCGACGAACGGCGCCTCGAGGGAATCGACCCGGCCTCGGCCACCGCGTTCCGCAACGACGCGTAAGGCTCGCCATGCAGGAACGGCTACCGCCTTGCCCTTCAGCTCCTTCTCGCCGGCGGGCTCGAAGGCGATCGCGCCGGAGGCGGCACGGAACGTCGACTCACCGACGAGGACCGTGGATGGAGCCGCGACCGACTGGAGCCTTGCGGCGGTATTGACCAGGTCGCCGGCGACCATGCCCTGATTCGTCGCGCCAAGCGTCACGGCGGTCTCGCCCGTCAGAACGCCGGCGCGTGCTTGGATGGAGGGGCCGAGGGTGCGGACGGCGTCGACGAGCTCCAATGCCGCGCGCACGGATCGTTCTGCGTCGTCCTCGCGCGCGGTGGGCGTTCCCCAGACCGCCATCACGGCGTCGCCGATGAACTTCTCGACCGTGCCGCCGTAGCGCCCGATCACCTCGGTCGCGAGGTCGAAATAGCGGGTCAGCGTGTCGCGGACATCCTCCGAGTCACGTTCCTCGGCGAATGGGGTGAAGCCGACAAGGTCGGCGAAGAGGATCGAGACGAGTCGACGCTCCGCGACAGGAGCCGCTCTGGGGCGAGGCGCCGCTAGCCGCGGCCGGGCAGGGCTAGACCGGGACCGAGAGACTGCCGCTTCGTGGTCGTCGGCAGTCAGGGTGCTGGGCGAAGCCTCGAGCGGCGAGCCGCACGAGCCGCAGAATCGATGGTCGGGCGGGTTCGAGGTTCCACACGACGCACAGGTGGACGCGAGCGCGGCGCCGCAGCTGCCGCAGAACCGCTGGCCGGCGCTTGCCGCCGTGCCACAGCTTGCGCACGCGATCGCCTCGTTCACTGTCCGACCCTCACACCTCCAGCGTACCCGACCGTCACATGCGCGAAGCTGGGTTATGGTCACGAACAGCCGCCGACCAGGGGCGGCATGCGACCCCGCCCCTCTTCGTCGTCACGATCTGGTGATAGTGACCGGGGCTCAGGTGACATTGTCGAACGCTGAGCGAACGAAGCGCAAGGCCTTCCAGTAGCTCACCCTTGCGCCTGCCATCGCGTGCACCGACGATCCACGGGTCGTCGCGACTCAACGGAGGGAGATACGTGAAGCTCATTAACCTAGACAACGCTGTCCTATCGGGCATGGCAGCGAGTGGTTCTGGACGGCGATCGCTGGGATCGAGTTCGCGGTCACCCTGCTGGCCCTCTACCGTCAGCTTGCCCTCCAGTGGGCGAGCTCCGGTCGACGTGGGGTGGGTCCTGGGCGGATAATGAGCGCCGCTCTCGCGGACCTCGCACGACGCGCGTTGCGCCTCGATCCGCACCTGAACACCTAGGAGGACGCCCCATGAACGACGACGAGATGGTCGCGCGCATCAAGGATACATTCGAGACAGGTGACATGGAGACCTTCGGCCGGGCGGTCCAGGAGATGGCGGCCGAGGACATGGTCCAGGAGTACCCCCAATCGGGCGAGGTCTTCCGCGGTCGCGACAACATCGCCAAGATGAACATGAGCTATCCGGAGAGCACTGGTACCACGCCGAAAGCCACCATGCGGCGGATTCTCAAGCCCGGCCAGGCGTGGGTCATCGAGAGCACGATCGACTACGGCGACGGGACGCCGGTCAGCTCGGTATCGATTCTCGAACAGGGGCCGGACGGGAAAATCGTCCGTCAGACCGACTACTTCGCCAACCCGTTCCCGGCGGCCGAATGGCGCGCGAAGTTCAGCGAGTCGAAGGACCCCGCCCGGGCCTGAACCGAGCCGAGGACGGTCGCTGAGCGATCGGTAGTGCGCGATGGTGGTTGCCGTCACCCGGCTCGTCGGCGCAGGTAGCCCGGCCTCGACGTCAGCGGGACCGCCGGGTTAGCCGCAACGAGCCGACAGAGCCGGAAAGTGAGCGTGAGCGCCGCCGAGCGCAGAAAGTCAGCTGCCCGGCGCGTCTCCTGATCCCACCTGGTCCTCGCGCCGGGCAGCCCCTTGTGGACCTGATCTCCCAGCCAGGAGCCCTTGTTCCGTAGGTCGCCGAGAGGAAAGTCGATCGCTCGGACCGCTCGGATTCCTTACTCGCAAGGGTGGTCATGCTCCGGCAGACGTCAATGGCCATCGCCGGACCAATTTGAAGACCAGCCTCACGGCCAGTGGTAGGGTCCAGTGGTCCCGCCGCCACGGAGGTCGCACGGCCGGTGTCGCTCGTCGATGACTATGTCGCTCGCACTCCACGATCGCGGGACCTGTTCGAGCGGGCCACCGCCTCGATGCCGGGCGGCTCGACCCGAACGACGGTCTACAGCGCGCCCTATCCGCCGTACATGGACTTCGGCCGGGGGCTCGAGATCCACGACGTCGACGGCAACGTCTATCGCGACTTTCTGGGCAACTACACGTCGCTGATCCTCGGCCACGCCCATCCCGCCGTCGTCGCGGCGGTCGAGGCACAGGTCCGCCGCGGGTCAGCGTTCGCGGCGCCGACGGAGATGGAGATCGAGCTCGCCGAGGAGCTCCGTCGACGGGTGCCATCGATCGAGCAGCTACGGTTCACGACGTCGGGCACGGAGGCGACGATGTTCGCCATCCGGGCCGCCCGGGCGTTCACCGGTCGACCGCTGATCGCGAAGTTCGATCACTCGTACCACGGCACGCACGACCTCGTGATGGCCGGTACCGCCGGCGTCCCCGACGTCATCTCCGGATTGATCACCGAGCTTCCGTGGGGTGAGCCCGACGAGATCGAGCGGCACCTCCGGGGACGCGAACGCGAGCTGGCAGCGATCATCGTCGAGCCCGTCCAGGGTGCCGGCGGGGTCCGCGCCCCGGACGCCGCATTCCTGCCATTCCTGCGATCGTTCACGGAACGTCACGGCGCCCTGCTCATCTTCGACGAGATCATTTCGTTCCGGCTCGCGCCGGGAGGCGCCCAGGAGATGCTCGGCGTCCGGCCCGACCTCACGACGCTCGGGAAGATCATCGCCGGCGGCTACCCCCTTGCCGCTTTCGGAGGACGAGCGGACCTCATGTCCGTCTTCGATGCGCGGCGGCCGGCCGCGGTCAGCCACGGCGGCACGTTCAACGGCAACCCGGTCGCCGCCGCGGCCGGACTGGCGACGCTCCGCCGCCTCGAACCTGACGTCTACGCCAGACTTGCCGCCCTGGGCGACCGGCTCGGAGCGCTCGTCGCCGGCCAGATCGAGGCCCGCGGCCTCGACGCTCGGATCGAGACCGTCGGGTCATTGTTCCAGGTCTTCACCCGCTTCGGGCGGACCACCTTCGCGACCGATGCATCCGAGCCGTCTGGTCTCTTCCTCGGGATGCTGCTCGAAGGCTTCTACATCGCGCCGCGGGGCATGGGCGCGATTCCGGCGATCGCGACCGAGCGGGACGTCGACGACCTGGCCGACGCGCTGGTCACGGTCCTGGCGGCGACGGTCGGCTCCGGCCGCGTTCCCGCCGGCGCCGCCTCCTGATCGGCTCGCTCCTCGCGAGTTCCGTCCGCGCCATCGCGGTCGGGTTGCTGCCGACACGTTTGGTCCACACGCGAAATTCGCCCTTCGGCGTCGAGATCGGGACCAGTCGCACGCCGCCGGCCAGGACATCCTCGCGCTCCGTGTTGTCGAAACAGTCGTGGCGGCCTGGTATCGGTCCCGCGGTCAGCCGGTGGTTGGGCCGAGCGGCAGCCTCGGGTCGAGCGCGACCTGCATCGCATCGCCGGACTGCGCCAGCCGCACCGCCTCCGCCGCACGATCCAGCGGGAGGATGTGCGACACAATCTCGCGCAGCGGGTACCGGCCCAGGTTGACGGCCATGAGCCGCATCATCGGCTCGTACTCGGTCGCCTTCTCGCCACCGATGCCGATGACCGAGACGTTGCGGCTGCAGAAGGCAGAGTTCGGATTGACCTGGACCGGGCCCATGTCCACGAAGGCGCCCGCCTCCACCACCACGCCCCCGGTGCGGACTATCCGGAGGGCTTCCGTGAACGTCGCAGGGACGCCGCTGCAGTCCAGCGCGAGGTCGACGCCGCGGCCGTCGGTGGCGTCCAGGATCGCGGCGAGCCGTTCAGCCGCGCCGGTCGCCGATGCGTCCAGGGCGAGGTCGACGCCGAAGGCCGCGGCGCGCTCCAGTCGCCCGGCCAGCACGTCGCTCGCCGCGACGAACCCCGCACCCAGCATCCGGCTCTTGACCAGGTGGCACAGGCCGAGCGGCCCGACACCGAGGACCGCCACGCTGAAGCCGGGTCGTGCCCCGCCCTGCAGGCCGAGCAGCGTGAGTGCGGTCTCGACTCCGTGGGTCACCGCCATGACCTCGGTGATGACCGCGACCTCGTCCGGGAGGTCGTGGGGCACGCGGAAGATCGGCGTGCCAGGGAGCACGTAGAGGTACTGCGACCAGCCCCCGAAGAGCCCCGGCTCGCGCGACAGGTTGAGGCTGTTTCCGTAGTCCTCGAGGTTCTTGCAGAAGTAGTAGGGGAAGTCGTTCAGGCAGTAGTAGCAGTGGCCACAGGGCAGGTTTGCGCCCGGGACCACGCGATCGCCGATCCGCAGCGGGGTCCCATCGCTGGCGACGACCTGGCCCCCGATCGCCGTGACCGTCCCGACGTTCTCGTGGCCGCAGATGAGCGGGTACTCCAGGTCCCGCTCGTGGGGCGTGCCCGCGTACTGCCGTGATTCGCCGCGGAAGGTGTGCTTGTCCGTTCCGCAGATGCCGGACAGGTGGATCGCGACCACGACCGCACCGGGCTCGGGGTCCGGCACCGTGCTCTCGCGCAGCGCGATCCGGCCCGGCGCCTCCATGACGGCAGCGACGGAGGTGGTCACCGGTCCGCGGTCCCGGCGCGCTTCACGCCGTCGCCGGCACCGTGCCGCGCGCCAGCTGCTGGGCGAGCACCGCAAGCTCGCTGCCGCCGGCCATCTCGTTGATCAGCTGGTCGATCGTGATCTCGTCCCGCCGCGCGTTCAGGCTCATCCGCCCGAGGCTGAGCACCGCGAAGTAGTCGCCGATCAGGAATGCGTGGTGCGGGTTATGGGTGATGAACACGACCGCGACCCCGGACTCGCGGGCCATCGCCACGTACCGCAGCACGATCCCGGACTGCTTCACGCCGAGCGCGGCGGTCGGCTCGTCGAGGATCAGGACCTTCGCGCCGAAGTACACGGCGCGGGCGATCGCGACGCTCTGGCGCTCGCCGCCGGACAGCGTCCCCAGCGGCTGGTCGACGCTGCCGAGGTGGATCCCGAGCTTCCCAAGCTCGTCCGCCGTGATCGTCCGCATCCGCTCGATGTCCATGGGCCGCAGCACCGGGATCGACTTGCGGATCTCCGAGCCGAGGAAGAAGTTGCGCCAGGTCTCCATGAGGTCGACGACCGCGAGGTCCTGGTAGACCGTGGCGATCCCCGCTCGGAGCGCGTCCCGGGGCGAATCGAATCGGGTCTCCACGCCATTGACCTTCATCACCCCGGCATCGGCCTGGTGCAGGCCGCTCATGATCTTGATGAGGCTGGACTTGCCCGCGCCGTTGTCGCCGAGGACGCAGGTGACCTCGCCCGCGCGGACCGCGAGGCTCACGTCATCGAGCGCGCGGATGTGCCCGTAGTCCTTGCCGATGTCGATCATCTCGATGATCGGGGGCGACGCAGCAGCCGCCGGCATCACAGCTTCGCCGTCATGCGCTTGACGTTGAGGTTGAGGAGCACCGCGAACAGGAGCATGACGCCGAGGAAGAACCGGAACCAGTTCGGATCCCAGCCGGCGTAGACGATGCCCTGGACGGTCATGCCGTAGATCAGCGCGCCGATGGCCGATCCGATCGCGGACCCCGCGCCACCGGTGAGCGCGCAGCCGCCCACGACCGCCGCGATGATGTACAGGAACTCGCCGCCAATGCCGGATCCGGCCTGGACCGTGTTGTACCCGGACAGCTGGTGCATCGCGTAGAACCAGGCCGAGAACCCGACGAACGCGAACAGGCCGATCTTCACCCGCTTGGTCGGCACGCCGACGGCCCGCGCGCTTGCCGCGTTGCCGCCGGACGCCAGGATCCAATTCCCGAGGCGCGTCCGGAGGAGAACGTAGGTCGCGATTCCCACGAACACCAGCCACCACAGGATCAGGATGCTGAATTGTGGCCCGCCCTCGCCGCCGAACTGGAGTTTGAACGCGAAAAAGGTCCGGATCAGCTCGAAGCCCGGGACCTTGGCCACGTTGGGCGTGGAGACCGCACTCGTCACGAGCTTCGTGAAGCCGAGGTTAATTCCGAACAGCATGAACAGGGCGCTGAGCGTGATGAGGAAGCTCGGGATGCCTGTGCGCGTGACGAGCCAGCCGTTGAAGATGCCGATGCCGATGCTCACCGCGAGCGCGAGGCCCATGCTGACGAAGAGGTTCAGCCCGACGCTCACCGAGAGCACCGAGGTGACCATCGCCGCGGTCACGACGGCGACGCCCGACGACAGGTCGAACTCGCCGCCGATCATGAGCAGCGCAACCGCGACGGCCATCAGGCCGATCGTCGCACTCTGGTACAGGATCGTCGCCATGGCCGCCCAAGACCGGAACGGCTCGGCGATGGTCCAGAACAGGATGAAGATCGCCACGGCGGCGACCAGCGCGCTCAGCTCGCGGCGAACGAGGACCTTCGCCACGAGCGAGCGCGCCGACCACGGAGCCGAGGCGCGGGCGGTCGTCTCCGACCGCCCGCTTCCTGCGATCACGGTTCGAAAGCTCTCTTGGCTATCCGATCCGAGGTGGTGCCGCTGCGGCGGCTAGCGAGTGTGGTTCTGGGCGAACGGGAGGATCACGCCGATGTTGGACTTGTCCACCATCGCCGGGCCGGTCAGCGTGGACAGGCCGCCGCCGATGACATTGCCGTTGGTCTTGAACAGCCACAGCGAGGTGACCGCCAGGTAGCCCTGCAGGTAGGGCTGGGCGTCGACCGCCAGGGCGATCTTGCCGTCCTTGATGGCGTTCGCCGCATCGAGGTTGAGGTCGAACGTCGCCACCTTTGCCTTGCTCGCCGCGGTGCTGATGGACTGCAGGGCCACGAGCGCCACCGGCGCGCCCATGGTCACGATCCAGTCGATCGACGGATCCTGCTGCAGCTTCGCCGCGATCGATGCGTTCATCGACGCGTCGTCCGTGCCGTTGACCTGCATGTTGTCCGTCTTCAGCCCTTCACCGACGCCCTTGCACCGTGCCTCGAGCGCCGTTGAGCCTTCCTGGTGGATGACGCACAGGGCGTGCTTGCCGCCCTCGGTCGCAATTCGCTTGCCGAGGGCCTGGCCCGCGATGTACTCGTCAGATCCGAAGTACATCATTGCGCCCATGCGCTGCCAGTCCTCGATGCCCGAGTCGAACATCACGACCGGGACGCCGGCCGTGTTCGCAGACTTGACGACGGCCTCCAGGGCGGAGGGTCCGGCCGCGGTCATCGCGATCCCGTCGACCTTGGAGTCGATCGCGTTCTGGACCAGCGTGGCCTGCTTGGTGAAGTCAGGGTCGCTGGAGTACTTCAGGTTGACATTGAGACGCGAGGCCGCGGCGTTCGCGCCGGCCCGGATGATGTCCCAGTAGGTATCGCCCGGCGTCTCGTGGGTGATCATCGCAATGGTCAATCTCGGGCCGGTCGCAGCGCCTCCCGTTCCGGCGGGGCCGCTCGCGGACGGGGCCTGGCTACAGGCGGCGACGATGAGGGCGAGGACGACGCCCACCGGTGCAAGGCGAGTTCGAGTTCGACGCATGATCACTGCTCTCCTCCTCCAATCACTCCGACCCGGCGAGTCTGGGAATGCCGCTCGCGGGTGTCAATACACAGCCGATGTGCGAAATAGATCGTGGCGACCTCCTGCCTAGCGTGACGTCTCGAGCGGGATTCCTCGCGGTTCGCCGTGCGCGTCCGTGATCTCCGACACGGTGACCCAGCGCCGCTCGGCCGCGGACCGCTCCATGGCATCGCAGACCGCCTGGACTGCCAGCCCCTCGGCGAAGCTCGGCGACCATGTGCCCCCAGGCCAGTCGCGCACGAGGTCGACGGCCTGGTTCACGAACGTCTCGCCGTAGCCGACGCCCTGGCCGATCGGCCAGGCGAGCGTCGCATACGGGTGGCTCGGATGCTCGGCCCGGATCCGCCGCATCCCGTACAGCCCCGGATCGTCGCCCGCGTCGCCGTACAGGAGCTCGTTCAGGCGCGGGTAGTCGAAGACAAGGGTGCCCTTGGTCCCGTTCACCTCGACGCTGAAATCGCAGGGCCTCCGGACCGCCATCCTGGCCATCTCCACGGTCCCGCGCGCGCCACCCTCGAACCTGATGAGCGCGGAGGACGCGTCGTCGATGGTGACCGGCTGCTGGCCCTCCGGGGTCGAGCGCGTCCGGATGAATGTCTCCGACTGGGCAGACACCTCGGCGATCGGGCCGACCATCCAGAGCGCCATGTCGATCATGTGGCTGCCGAGGTCGGCGATCGTGGTCCCGCCCATCGCCCGATCGAAACGCCAGTCGTACGGCGTCGCCGGATCGGTGAACTCATCGGACAGCCACGTCGCCCGCCACAGGCGAACGTCGCCGATCGTGCCGTCCACGATCATCCGGCGCATGAGCGACACCGCAGGCAGGCGCCGGTAGTTGAAGCCGATCGCATTCCGCACGCCGGCGCGCGTCACCGCCAGCCAGGCCGCGTATGCCTCGGCATAGGTCGCGCCCAGGGGCTTCTCCGAGAGGACGGCCTTGCCAGCTCGGGCGGCGGCCTCCGCGATCTCCGCGTGCGTACCCGGCGGCGTGCAGATGTCGACCATGTCGATGTCCGGGCTCGTGACGAGCTCTCGCCAGTCGGTCGTCCAGCGATCAGCGCCATAGGCCTCCGCCGCCGCGGCGACGCCGGAGGCGTCACGTCCGGAGATCAGCTTGATGACCGGTCGCATGGGCATCTCGGCGAGGGCGGGGGCGGCCCGGTATCCAAAGCTGTGGGCACGGCCCATCGTCCCGTAGCCCACGATCCCGATGCGGAGGGCGGGGCGGGCGGTCACGAAGCGCCGGCGGCAATGGGCTGCCGCGCGATCGCTGCCGCCGCGCCCTCGGCCGCGCCGATCGCGGCAGCGGCATCGCGAATCGAGGCGCCCGTGAGCGGCCCGCCGGTGGCGTAGGTCGCGAAGCCCTCGGCCTGCCGGACCAGGGCATCCAGCTGTGCCTGCTCGCCAGCCTTCGGATCCAGGAAGTCACAGCGAACGGCATCACGCGTCCCGAAGACCTCCACCCGCGCCATGTCCCCGCCGGGAAAATAGCGGCCGAGGGACACGAACGCGCTCGCGCCGCCGGAAAGGGAAGCAATGGCCTGGGCGCTGTCGACATCCTCCACGGAGCCCGCGTCCTTGCTGCGCGGGCCGGGGATCGCATCGATCTCGCCGAACTCCTGGCCGCTCAGCCAGCGGACCTGGTCGAACTCGTGGACGCCCATGTCCCGGAAGATGCCGCCGCTGTGGGCCAGGAACGCTGGGCTGGGCGGCTGGCCATCCCACTGGAAGCTGGCCAGCAGGTGGATGTCGCCGAGCTCGCCACCTTCGATGCGCCGCCGCAGCGCCTGGAGGGCGGGCACGTATCGACGCCAGTAGGCGACCTGGAAGGGGACGCCGTGGCGCGAGACGGCCTGCTCGGCCTCACGGATCCCGGCGCTCGACAGGCCGCATGGTTTCTCGCACAGGATGGGCAGACCGGCGGCCGCAACCTGCTGCACCAGCCCCACGTGCAGGTCGGTGGGAGCGGCGATCAGGACCCCGTCAATGCCTCCCGCGGCGAGGAGCCCGGCGACGTCCTCGAACACCGAGCGGCCGGTTGCGGCCGTCATTGCGCGCGCCGCGGCGTTCGGCTCCACAACCGCGGTGATGCGAACCCTCGTCGATGCCTCCAGGGCGCGCAGATGGGTCCGGCCCATCCGGCCCGCGCCGATCAACCCGAGGCGAAAGGCGGCCTCGCTCACAGGCCGCGCCGGCTCAGGTACTGGCGGTTAGCCCGCTGGTCCGCCGCCGCGCGCTCGAAACGCTCCTTCGTCCTGGGCAGTGCGTCCTGCTCGACGACCAGCCAGCCTCCATACCCAACCCGTCGAAGCGCGTCGATGACGCCGTCGACGTCAAGGTCGCCCTCACCGAGGGCCGGGAAGGCCTCGCGGTCCCAGATCGCCGTCGTCGGCGCGCCGTCGGCGACGATCCCCGCCATCACCGACCGGCGAGCGTCCTTGATGTGGGCGTGGTTGATCCGCGCGGCCCATGTATCGATTGCCGCGACCGGGTTGCCACCGGCGAGCAGGAAATGGCCCGTGTCCAGGCACAGCCCGATGTCCGAGACCTCGAGGAGCCGTTCCACCTCCCACGGCGCCTCGACATAGGTGCCGGTCTCATGGTGGAACGTCGGCTCGTAGCCGCGATCGCGACAGCGCGCCACGGCTTCGGCGAGGCCGGCTCCGAATCGCTGCCAGCCGGCAGCGTCCAGGCCGACGGCATGGTCCGTCCCGGCCCGGCCGGGGCGCGCCCGGCGTTCCTCGCTGCCGGCGTCGGCGAGCGTCGGCCGAGGCGGCGGTGTGTGCGGGTTGGGCCCGGCCTCGTCGAACGTATCCAGGAGCGCATCGAGCGCCGGCAGGGCACGACGGAGTCCCTCCGGATCCGAGTAGGGGAGCTCGAGATAGGCGCCGACCAGGCCAAGGTTCCGGCTCGCCAGCCGGTGTCGCAGCTCGGCGCCGCGGCCAAGGAAGCCCACCGGACCGAGGTCGATTCCCGCGTAACCCGCCCCAGCAACCTCGTCGAGGACCTGCAGGCCGTCGGGCACGTTGGGGTCGATGCCGACGGTGACCTCGAACGCCCCGTAGCTGACGGGCGCGTTGGCGAGGACGATGCCGTGCGAGGTCATGCGGGGCCCGTCGGCTGGTCGACCGGCCGGCCCGTTCTCGCGCACTCGATGATCGCCTGGCACAGGGCGACGTCGCGCATCGCGTCGCGTCCGGGCGTCTCCACCGCGGCACCGCGGACGATGGCCTCGTGAAAGGCGACGAGCTCGCGCTTGAAGCTGCTCTCGTAGGACGTGACCTCTTCCGTCGCGCTCGCCTGCGCGGACCCGGGGACGCCGGCCTCGACGGTGATGACCGTGGGGGCGCTGCGCAGGAAGGGCGAAGGGAAGGACAGGCTGACCCGGCGGTTCGGCGCGTACATGGCGAAGTCCATCGCGTATCTGGCGATCCCCGGCAGGTCGATCCAGTGGATCGCGACGGGCAAGTCGCCGAACCGGAGCATGACCGTCACGGTGGTCTCGCGGAGGTCAACGTATTCGAGCCGGTCCGGTTCGCCGAGGAGGCCGCGAACGGCGTTCAGCTCATGCACCAGGGTGTCGAGCAGCACCGCGTGGTAGATCCGCCGGAGGACCGGCTCCACATCGCCGATCGCCGCCACGATGCCCGCCTCCGACTCCGCGCGAAGGCGTTGGCCAAGGTCCTCGGGCGGCCGCGCGACGGGGGCCAGCGGATAGTGCGCGACGTACGGTGCGATCGGGGACTCCAGGGTCGTGACCCGGAGGAACCGGGGATCGGAAAGGCTCGCGACCTCCTCGCGGAAGCGGAGGTAGGCGGGGTCGTACCGCTTGTTGTAGGCGACCATGAGG
>JBBRNM010000043.1:0-18458 GCA_038230295.1 Candidatus Limnocylindrales bacterium | reverse complement strand
CCCCGAGGAGCGCGCAGCGCGTGTCGCCGAAGGCCGATCGGCCGCGATCCGGTTCCGGGTCACGCCGGGCGTGGTCCGGTTCGAGGACCTCATCCGCGGCGAGGTCGAGATCGACGCGGCGAACCTCGGCGGCGATTTCGTGATCGTCCGCGGCGACGGCTCGCCGCTGTACCACTTCACGGTCGTCATTGACGACGCGGCGATGGAGATCAGCCACGTCATCCGCGGCGAGGATCATCTGTCGAACACGCCCAAGCACATCCTCCTGTTCCGGGCGCTCGGCCACGACGTGCCCCGGTTCGCACATCTGCCGCTGATCCTGAACGCGGACCGGACGAAGATGAGCAAGCGCAAGAGCCAGACCGCGGTCGCCGACTACATGGCCGAGGGGTTCGTTCGCGAGGCCCTCATCAACTACCTCGCGCTCCTCGGCTGGTCGACGGGCAGCGAGGAGGAGATCCTGTCCTTGGAGGAGCTCGTCACCCGCTTCGACCTTGCCCACGTCCAGAAGGGCGGCGCGGTCTTCGACCGGGAGCGCCTCGAATGGCTCAACGGCCAGTGGATCCGGCGCCTGGAGCCCGAGGACTTGATCGAGCGACTCCAGCCCTTCCTCGAGGCGGACCTCGCGGCCGGCCGGATCGATCGGCTGCCCTCGCCCGAGGAGCTCCGGGCGCTGCTGCCGATCGTCCAGGAGCGCCTCCCGCGCCTCAACGCCATCGGCGACCTCGTCGGGTTCCTCTGGATCGATCACCTCGAGCCGGATCCGGCGCTCCTCGTCCCGAAACGGTGGGACGTCGCCACGACCCTCGAGGCCCTGCGCGCGGCACGCGAAACCATCGTGCAGACGATCGGGCCGGTCACTTTCGAGGCCGACGAGCTCGAGCCGCCCCTTCGGGCGCTCGCGGAAGCCCGCGGCTGGAAGGCCGGCGACCTGTTCATGGCGATTCGCGTCGCGGTGACCGGCCGCACGGCGACGCCGCCGCTCTTCGACTCGCTCGTGGCCCTCGGCCGAGAGCGGGTCCTGGCCCGGCTCGATGCGGCCATCGCCACCCACGAGCGCAACGGAGGTACGAGCCCGTGACCCACGACGACGTCCAGGCCTGGCTCGATCGCTACATCGCGGCATGGCAGAGCTACGACCGCGAGCAGATCGCCGCGCTCTTCAGCGAGGACGCGGAGTACCGATACCACCCCTGGGACGAGCCGCTCCAGGGACGAGGGGCCATCGTCGAGGATTGGCTCAACCCCGGGGGCGACCCCGCCCAGCGCGACGCCCCGGGGACGGTCGAGGCCTCGTACCGGCCGTTCGCGGTGGACGGCCACCTCGCGGTGGCCACCGGAATGAGCACGTACTACACGGATGCCTCGCGCACCGTGATCGAGCGCTGTTACCACAATGCCTACGTGGTCACCTTTGATGCCGCCGGCAGGTGCCGCTCCTTCACCGAGTTCTTCATGAAGGAGCCCGCGAAGGGCTGACGTTTGGCGCCCCTCAATCCCGCGTTAACACGGCCGCGTATGCTCGGGATCGATGGCCCGACTGATCCTCGTCGTCGAGGACGAACCGACCCTGCGCGAGACGCTCGCCGAGGCGCTCGAGGCAGATGGATTCCGCGTCGTCTCGGCGGGTGACGGCCGCGCGGGCCTTGCCCTCTTTCGATCCGAGCATCCCGATCTCGTCCTGCTGGACCTGATGCTCCCGGAGCTGTCCGGGATCGAGGTCACCCGCATCATCCGGACCGAATCGGCGGTGCCCATCGTGATGCTCACGGCGAAGGGCACCGAGGTCGACAAGGTGGTCGGCCTCGAGCTGGGTGCCGACGACTACGTCACGAAGCCGTTCAGCCTGCGCGAGCTCTCGGCTCGGATCCGGGCCATCTTCCGGCGTGGCGCGGCGTTCGCATCGGGCCAGCTGCCGCTCTCGATCGAGCTCGGACCGGTCCAGGTCGACGTCGCGGGTCACCGGATCCTACGCGATGGCACCGAGGTGCCAATGAAGCCGAAGGTCTTCGAGCTGCTCGCGTTCCTGCTCCGGCACCCGGGCCAGGTCGTCAGCCGTGATCAGCTCCTCGAGCAGGTCTGGGGCTACGACTACGCGGGAGAGACGCGAACCGTCGACGTCCACGTGCACTGGCTTCGGTCGGCGATCGAGCCCGAGCCCGGCAACCCGACCATCGTCCAGACGGTCCGGGGCGTCGGCTACGTCCTGCGGCCGCCGGCAGCGTGAGCATTTGACGTCCCGGAGACGCGCCGTTCACGCGGTGCCTCGACCGTACGCGGCATGACGATGCTGGTCTCCGGGGTGGGCGCCTTCGCCGCTTCATCAGCCCCGGAGCCCGCTGGCACCGTCGCCGGCGCATCTCGTGAGCTCGCCGCGGAGGCATCCCGTCTTTTCCGGATCCGCCGCGGCGAGCTCGCGGAGCCCGTCGAGTGGACGACCCTCGACCTGCGTTCGAGCGTCCTGGTGATCGCCTGCCAATTAGCGCCGATCCGGAGCCGGGCGGCGCTTGCGTCTTCGCATGCTCGCGAAGCGGGCCGCGGCGACGCGGTCCGGCTCGCCTATGCGCTGGCCTGGTTTGGGCTCGAACGCCGCCTGACGTCGATCACGACCCGCCGTCGTCGGGCTCGCCCATGACGTTCCGGATCAGAGGACGCGCCTGAGCACCTCCCAGGCGATCCAGGCGACGGCACCCGAGGCCGGCAGGGTCAGGATCCAGGCGATGACGATGTCGCCGGCGACGCCCCAGCGAACGGCGGAGAACCGGTCGCTCGCACCGACACCCATGATCGCGGTCGAGATCACGTGCGTCGTCGAGACCGGGATCCCGAACTGCGACGCGCCGAGAATGATCGTCGCAGCGGTGGTCTCGGCCGCGAATCCGTGGACCGGATCGAGCTTCACGACCCGCTGACCCATCGTCCGGATGATCCGCCAGCCTCCGGCGGCGGTCCCGAGCGAGATCGCCGACGCGGCGAGGAGGATGATCCAGATCGGGACCACCGGTTCGGCAAGGATCCCCGCGCTGACGAGGGCGAGGGTCATGATCCCCATCGTCTTCTGGGCGTCGTTCGAGCCGTGGGCGAACGCCATGTAGGCCGCCGAGATGACCTGCAGGCGCCTGAATCGCTCGTTGATTCGCCGCGGATGCGAGCGCCGGAACACGTTGAGCAGGATCACCATCAAGCCGAAGCCGATGCCGATGCCGAGCACCGGCGAGACGACGAGCGGCACCAGAACCTTGCCGACGATTCCGTCGACGTTGAGGGCTCCGGTGCCCGAGGCCGCGATCGTCGCGCCGATGAGCCCGCCGATCAGGGCGTGGCTCGACGACGAAGGAATGCCCGCGCGCCAGGTAACGAGGTTCCAGGTGATCCCGCCGACCAGCGCGGCCATGACGATGATCTGGCCCGCGTCGCCGCCCGGTGTCGTCGCGATCCCGGCCGCGATCGTCTTGGCGACGGCCGTACCCGTCAGGGCTCCCAGGAAGTTGGCCGTCGCGGACATGAGGATGGCCTGGTACGGCCGGAGGGCGCGGGTCGAGACGGACGTTGCGATCGCGTTGGCCGTGTCATGGAAGCCGTTGACGTAGTCGAAGGCGACGGCCAGCGCGAAGACCGCCAGGAGCAGGAGGGTGAAGCCGGCGGGCACGGCGGAAGGCTAGCATGCGACCGATGCGTGACCGTCTGGCCAGCCTTCTTCGGCGGAATCGTCCGGCGTTTGAGGCGCGGCTCATCGTCACCGGTGACGACGGTGAGCGGGTGCTCCTGACGGTCGGATCCCGGAGCATCGCGTTGCGATGGCCGGATGCCGGCAAGAGCGCGCAGATCGAGCTCCTGCTCGACGGGATGTTTCAAGATGGCCACCCATTCCTCGCGACGCCGCCCGCCGAGATCCCCTTCGCCGAGATCGAGCGCTGGGGACCCTCGTCTCCGCCGAACGTTCGTTGGCGCCACCAGCCCAGCGCGGCGCCGACGGTTACGGCGGCGCGCATCGTCGCCGTTGTGACCAGGGATCTCGACTTCCGCTTCCTCTTCGAGGACGAGGCCGCCGCGCAGCGAGTCGATGCGGCGATCACCTCGGCGATCGGCGCCGCAGGCCACGCCATGAAGTAGCCGCGGAGCGGCCCCCGTTCGGCGACTCGTGCGCGGGGTCGGGAAGCGGACCCCGTTCGGCGGCATGTGGGCGCCGGTATCCTTAGCTTTCATGCGCATGAGCGAGCTGTTCTTCACGACGCTGCGCGACGATCCGGCCGAGGCCGAGATGCCGTCGCATCGGCTGCTGCTCCGCGCCGGCTACCTGCGGCAGCTGGGCTCCGGGATCTACTCTCTGCTGCCCCTCGGCTTCCGGGTCTCGAAACGGGTCGAGCAGGTCGTCCGCGAGGAGATGGATCGGATCGGCAGCCAGGAGATGGAGATGCCCGTCGTCCATCCCGCGGAGATCTGGAAGGAGAGCGGACGCTACTTCAAGATCGGCCCCGAGCTCGTTCGCTTCAAGGACCGCAGCGAGCGCGACATGGTCCTGGCGATGACCCACGAGGAGGTCGTGGCCACGCTGCTTCGTGACATCGTCCACAGCTACCGCCAGCTGCCGATGATGGTCTACCACTTCCAGACGAAGTTCCGCGACGAGCCGCGCTCCCGTGGCGGGCTGATCCGCGTCCGCGAGTTCGTCATGAAGGATGCCTACAGCTGCGACCGCGACGACGCTGGTCTCGATGCGAGCTACCTGAAGCAGTACGCGGCCTACGAGCGGATCTTCAAGCGCCTCGGGCTCGATGCGATCGTCGTCGGTGCCGACGTCGGGATCATGGGCGGCTCTGGCGCCCATGAGTTCATGGTCCTCAACGACTTCGGCGAGGACACCCTCGTCCTGTGCGACAGCTGCGGCTATGCCGAGAACCAGCAGATCGCCAGCATGCGGAAGCCCGATCCCGAACCGGAGGACGCCCTCCCGATGCAGGACGTCGAGACGCCCGATGCGACGACGATCGAGGCCCTGGCAACGCAGCTCGGCGTCCCACGGAGCCGGACCGCGAAGGCCACCTTCTTCATGACCGGCGACGGTCGCTTCGTCGTCGCAATCGTCCGCGGCGACTACGACGTCAACGAGACGAAGCTCGTGAACGCGATCAAGGCGAGCGGCGGGATGCGCCCGGCGACGATCGAGGAGATCAAGGCTCGCGGGATGGAGGCGGGCTATGGCTCGCCGCTCAGGGCTCGCGATTCGACGGTGGTCGTCGACGAGCTCGTCGTGCGCTCGCCGAACCTCGTCGCCGGTGCCAACCGCGTCGGCTGGCACGTCCGCAACGTGAACGTGCCGCGCGACTACACGCCCGACGTGGTCGCCGAGATCACGAACGTCCGGGCCGGCGATCCGTGCATTACCTGTGGCGAGCCCGTGAAGCTCCGCAACGGCATCGAGGTCGGCAACATCTTCAAGCTCGGGACCGACTTCGCGACCTCAATCGGGGCGTTCTACCTCGGCGAGGATGGCGAGCGGCATCCCGTGGTCATGGGCTCCTACGGGATCGGGATCGGGCGCAACGTCGCCTGCATCGTGGAGGCCCACCACGACGAAAAGGGCATCGTCTGGCCGGCCGAGGTGGCGCCGTATGCCGCCCACCTCGTGACGATCGGCGCGAATCGGGACCCTGCCGTCCATGAGCTCGCCGAGCGCCTCCACGCCCTCGCCGCCGAGCGCGGCCGAGACATCCTCTTCGACGACCGCGAGGAGTCCCCGGGGGTCAAGTTCACGGACGCCGAGCTCCTCGGGATGCCCTGGATCCTGACCGTGAGCCCCCGCTCGATCGCGGCCGGCGGGATCGAGACGACGAACCGAGCGACCGGCGAACGGAAAACGAACCCCGTCGAGACGATCGAGGGCTACCTGCGGGACGGCTTTCCCGCGGCCTGATCGCTACCCGGCCGCCGCCGAGTTGCGGTCGGTCGCCGAGCCGCCGCCGTCCTTCGAATCCCGCAGCCGGGCCACGATCGCGGCCAGGTGCGCCGGGGTCGTGCCGCAGCACCCCCCGACGATCGTCGCGCCCGCCTCGCGCATCTCGATCGCGTGCGCGGCAAAGGCGTCGGGTTCCGCGCGGTAGACGGCCCGCATGTCGACGAGCTCGGGCATTCCCGCGTTGGACTTGGCGACGAGCACCGCTTCGGGAGCCGCGGCGTGCATCTTCGCGACGACCGGGATCAGCTCGTCCGGCCCGTTGCCGCAATTGCCGCCGACCGCATCGACACCCCACGACCAGAGCGCCCTGACGGCTTGCTCCGGGGAGACGCCCATCATCGTGTGACCGCGGGTATCGAACGTCATCGTCGCGACGATCGGGATGTCAACCGCTACCGATCGCACGCCCTGGACGGCGGCCCGGATCTCGCCGAGATCCGACATCGTCTCGATCCAGATCAGGTCCACGCCACCGGCGATGAGCGACGCCGCCTGCTCGGCGAAGATCTCGACGGCTTCGGCGACCTCGAGCGTCCCGAGAGGCGCCAGGATCGCGCCGCTCGGCCCCATGTCGCCGGCCACGAGGGCCGATCCGCCGGCCGCCTCGACCTCGGATCGAAGGAGGACCGCGGCCGTTCGGTTCAGCTCGGCGACGCGCCGTTCGAGGCCGTGGAGACCCAGGCGCAACCGGTTGCCGCCGAACGTATTGGTCATCAGGATCTGCGATCCGGCATCGAGGTAGCCACGATGGATCCGTCGTACGACCTCGGGATGGGAGAGGTTCCAAACCTCCGGCGGATCACCGAACTGGAGACCCTCGGCGAACAGCATCGTGCCCATCGCGCCGTCGGCGAGGAGCGCGCCCCGGGAGAGCGCCGCACGCCAGCGGGCATTGCGCTCGCTGTCCGGCGCGACCGGACGCGACCCGTTCGTGCCCTCGATCTCCGGGGCGTGCATGGCCTGCACCGCGGCCCGAGCCGCGGCCGGGTCCGGACGTTCGCCCCGGGAGCGTCGGATCGTCATCGGATGCTCCTCTGTCAAGCCGCGGCCATCAAGCCGGAAGGCGAGGTGGCTCGAGGCGCTTCATCGTGACGCATCCGGCGGAGTCTATGCCGCGGGCCATCGGCCCATCCCCAGTTATGCAGTACTGCATTCGAATCGGCTCGACCGTGCTCGCCCCTCCGCCCGAGTGGCGATTTGAGCGGGTAGGCAAGCTCGGTCAGCCACGTTTGTATGCAATGCTGCATACGGGGGGGACTTGAGACGCGGTGGAACTTGGGCCGGTCGACCAGGCGGTCATGCAGCCGCGCGTCCCGACCAGGGGCCGATCGGAGCGGATGGTACCCTCCGCATCCGCTTAGCGGCTGGCGACGTTCTTGGATCAGGCCTGCTTGATGACGATCCGCTCGATGATGTTCGCTACATCCTCGCACTTGTCGATCGCCGACTCGAGGAGGCCGTAGATCTCTTTCCACTTGATGATCTCGAGCGGGTCGCCACCACCCGAGAAGAGGTCGGCGATCGCCTGGCGCGCGAGCAGGTCGCCTTCGTTCTCGAGCCGGTGGACCTCGATCCAGCGCGGCTCGAGGCCCTTGAAGCCACGCAGGTGAGAGAGAGCGTCGTGGAGCTGTTCGCACTGCTTCACGACGATCGAGGCCTGCTGGACCGCCACGGCGGTGGGGGCCTCGATCCGGTAGAGCACGAACGTGTCGGCCGACTCCTCGATGAGATCGAGCACGTCGTCAAGGGCCGAGATCAGGCCGTGGATGTCCTCGCGGTCGAACGGCGTGACGAACGTCTTCTCGAGTCGGTGGCCGATCTCGTGGCTGAGCTCGTCCCCGCGATGCTCCGCGTCACGAATCTCGGCCGCCCGCTGCTCCGGGGCGTCGTAGGTCCGGAGCATCGCCTCGAACAGGTGGGCCGCGCCGAGGACGTTCGCGGCGTCCTCGGCGAAGAGGTCGAAGAACCGTTCCTCGCGCGGGATCAGGCGCAGTCGCACGGGGGCTAGGGTAGCCGCCGCGGCCCGGGGAGTGTGCGATGCTCGCTCCGTGGATGGGCTGGTGATCGCGTTCGTCGCCGCACAGGCGATTGCACTGTCAGTCGCGATCGGGATCGCACTGTCGCGTGGCCGAACACTCGAAGGCATTCGCGACGTTCTCGCCGCTCGCGCCGAATCGGGCGAACCCGCGGGCCCAGATGGCGAGGAGGTCACCGATCAGGTCCGGCGTCTTCGTCGCCGCGCCGAGAGCGCCGAGTTCTCGCTCGAGCAGCGCCTCCGCGACCTGGCCTACCTCGCTGACCTCGTCGGGGTCGGCATCGTCAGGCTCTCGGACAAGCTCGAGGTGGAGGTCGCGAACACCGCGGCCCACGTGTTCGTGCGCCGGGAGGCCGGATCGATGGTGGGCCGAACCGCGATGGAGGCGCTCGGCGACCATCGGATCGAGGCAATCGCCCGACAGGCCCGTGATGCCGGCGCGGCCAGTGGCGAGGTGGTCCTGTCCGGCGACGCGGGTGCGACCCTCGTGGTGCGAGCGCGGCGCTCGCCGATCCTGGGGGTCTGGCTCGTGCTCGAGGATGTCGCCGAGCTTCGACGCCTCCAGCGGATCCGGGCTGAGTTCATCGACAACCTTTCCCACGAGCTCCGGACACCGATCACGACCGTCGGGCTGCTCGCGGAGACCCTCGCCCGCGATGCGGAGCTCGCCGGCAACGCCGTGCCCGCCAAGATGCGCGAACGGATCGGCAAGCTCGAGGTCGAGACCGGCAACATCGCCCAGATGGTGTCGGAGCTCCTCGACCTCGCCCGGATCGAGAGCGGCGGCCGGCAGCTCCACCTCGACGATGTCGACCTGGGCGCGGTGGCGGCCGAATCCGCGGAGCGACTGCGGCCGTTCGCCGAGCGCCAGGGGGTCGCGCTCCGTACCGAGATCGAGCCCTCGCTGCCGGCGGTGCGGGGCGAGGCGGTCCGACTCGGCCAGGTCTTCGCCAACCTGATCCATAACGCGGTGAAGTTCAGCCCGCAGGGGAGCGACGTGTGGGTCGGCGTGGAGCGCACCGGCGACAGCCTCTCCGCGTGGGTTCGGGACTCCGGGATCGGCATCGGCGCGACCGATCAGGCCCGGATCTTCGAGCGGTTCTACAAGGCCGATCGGAGCCGGGCCCACGGCGGCGGGACCGGGCTCGGCCTCGCGATCGCGCGCCACATCGTCGAGGGCCACGGCGGCTCGATCCGGGTCGCCTCGGTCGAGGGCGAGGGCTCGCGGTTCACGTTCACGGTGCCCGTCGCGGCGCTCGATGCGGCCCCCGTCGGCGCTTCGGCCTGACCGCCCAGTCGAGGAGAGGATGTCGAGCCTGACCGTCGCGACCCTGAACCTCCGGAACATCGCCGACCGCTGGGACGAGCGGCTGCCGTTGCTGCTCGCCGACATGGCGGCGCTCCAGCCTGACGTGATGGGTCTCCAGGAGTGCGTGTTCGCGGTCCAGCAGGATCGGATCCTCGGGGCCGCTGGCGCGGGCCGCTACGACGTGCATCGCGGCTGGGCGACGCGGCCGGAATACGGCAACGCCACCCTGGTGCGCGAACCGCTCCACTCAGGGCCGCCCGAGCGGTTCGACCTCAACCATGGCCGGAGCGCGTTGCGGACGCCGGTCACGACCGCGACTGGAGAAGCCCTCGAGTTCATCGTGACCCACCTTCACCACCTGACGCTGGACGAAGCGATCCGGGCAGAGCAGGCCGCGGCGCTCATCGAGTGGCTGGGAGCGCCAGGCGCGGGCGCGGGCGCGGGCGCCGAAACGTCCCCAGCCACGGTCGTCGTCGGCGACTTCAACGCAGAGCCGGTCGAGGCGGCCTATCGGCTGATGACGGACGCGGGCTTCCGGTCCGCCCACCTGGAGGCCAACGGCGCCGAGCCTGCGGTCACGTGGCCGTCCGGCATCCAGGCGCCGGGCATGGACGTCGACGGCGAGGCCGGCTGCCTCGACTACATCTGGGTCCGCGGGCCGCTCAGGGTCGAAGCCTGTCGCGTCGTATTCGACCGACCCGCCCTCGACGACCCATCGCTCTATCCGTCCGATCACTTCGGCCTCATGGCGACCGTCCGATTCGGAGCGTGACGCTCCGGCTGGCCCACCGAGGCGACTGGCGCGTCGCCCCCGAGAACACGCTCGCGGCGATGCAGGCCGCGCTCGAGGTGCCGGGCTGCGACGGCCTCGAGTTCGACGTGCGATTCGCCCGTGACGGAACGCCCGTCCTGCTCCACGACGCGACGCTGGACCGCGTCCAGGGCGTCGCCGAGCCGGTCACGACGCTCGAGGCCCACGCGCTGGGGCGCCTCGGCGTCCCGACGCTGGCCGAAGTCCTTTCGGCGGTCGGGCCCGATCCGTTCCTGGACATCGAGCTCAAGGCCCACCCGAACAACGAATTCATCCGCGTCGTCGAGGCGGGGCGGGGGAGAGAAGCCGCCCAGGTGTCGGGCTCCGGCTCGATCGATCCGTCGCGGCTCCATCGGGCCGCGGTGTCGTCGTTCGACCCCGAGATCCTCGCCTGGGTCGGCGCCCGCCGGCCGGACTGGGCGCGCTGGCTGAACGCGCTCGAGCTGGACCGCGCCACGGTCGACCGCGCGCTGGAGCTGGCCTGCGAGGGGGTCGCCGTCCTCTGGCGGGCGATCGACGAACGCTCTGTCGCACTGGCACTCGCCGCCGGGCTCGATGTCGTCGCGTGGACGGTGCGGCGACGCCCCACCTTCGACCGGCTCGCGCGGCTCGGCGTCGTCGCGACCTGCGTTGAGGCCGCGGCGCTCGACGGCTGACCACGAGAAAGCGCCCGCCCCAGAAGCCGGGACGGGCGCTCAGTTAGATCCGCTGCTCAGCAGCAGGGGCCGGGGCAGTCGCAGGGACAATCGCATCGAACCATCGCGCTCACCTCCTTCCGTCAAATATGCGGTCAGGAGCTATCCGCGGGCATAAGAAAAGGACGCGCCGCAGATTGCGGTCGCGTCCGATAGAGATATTCCTAATCCGTGCAGTCGCAGGAAGCGCTGGACGGAGCCTGGCTTCGGCTGAAGAAGGCCTGGACGCGCTCGAGCGTCGGCCGATAGCCGGAAGTGCTCCGGGCGTGTGCGTCGCGCACCGCCGCGAGCTGCTCTGCGTCGCGGTCTTGCTGCGGCGCGAAGCGACCCGCGATGAATGTCGCGGTCTCTGGATCCATCATTTCTGGTCACCTCGCCTTTCGTATCGATTGATATGAATATACCGTCAATATCGACGCTTGTCAATATCGATGTCGGTCGATTAGGATGGTCGCATGACCCGTAACCTCGAACCCGACGTCCGCCTCCTCGCGGCCCTTGCCGATCCCGTCCGCCTCGACATCCTGCGCGAGCTCGCCGACTCGTCCGAGGTATGCGCGTGCGACTTCACGGACTGCTGTGACGTCTCGCAGCCGACCGTTTCGCACCATCTGAAGGTCCTTCGGGAGGCCGGCGCCGTCATCTCCGAGCGGCGCGGCAATTCGATCTTCTACCGGATTGCGCCCGACCTCGTGGCTCGTGTCGCAGCGATCACGAGCGGGTTCGTAGGCGGCGGATTCGTGCCGCTTGCGTCGCTGCAGCGTGCCTCCAGGCCCGAATCCTCTACGAAGGCCGCGCCGATCTCCTAGGGGCTGAAGGCCTCTGCCTCAGCGAACGAGCGCGTCCGGTGGGATCAGCCAGCGGAGGATGCCGGTACCGACGCCGGCGATGACATCGCCCGGGACGTCGATCCGGACCAGGGCTCCCTTCCGGAGCGGAATCGAATTGCCGACAAGCAGCGCGACCAAGTCGCTGAAGTCAGGATCGTGGCCAACGAGGATCGGGCGGCGGAGCGACCCCTCTCGGACGATCGCAGCGAGCTCGGCCAGCCCGAACCCTTCCAGCAGGCGGTCGTCGATCCGCACCTCGACGCCGAGGGCCTCTCCGATGGCGGCCGCGGTATCGGCGGCCCGAACCTTCGGCGAGCTCAGGATGGCGTCCGGCTCCAGCCGAATCTCGCGCAGGTAGACAGCCAATCGCTGGGCCTGCTTCCGACCTTTGTGCGACAGCGGGCGCGCGGCATCGGCTCCGGCCCACGCCTCGGGATCTCCCGCGTCGGTGTGCCGCACCAGCACGAGATCGAGCCCGGAGCGCTCAGCATTCATCGCGCCGCGACACCTGCTTCGTCCGGATGGGCTCGACGGGCGAGCTCGATGAATGTCCGCATCCGGACCGCGATCTCCGTCATCACCCGCCGGAACACTGCCAGCCGCTGCGCGTCCGTTCCGTCCGCCTCGGCCGGATCGTCGAGGCCCCAGTGCATCGACTCCTCGGCGCCGGAAAAGACCGGACACGATTCGCGGGCTCGGTCGCAGACCGTGACGACGTAGTCGAACCGCTGGTCGAGGAACCCCGAGATGGACTTGGAGCGGGCGTCGCTGATGTCGATCCCCACCTCCTTGAGCACCTCGATCGTCATCGGATGCACGTCGTCCTTGGGCCACACGCCGGCGCTGAAGACCTCGAAGTCGCCGGCGCCCTCGCGCTGCAGGATCGCCTCGGCCATCTGGCTCCGAGCCGAGTTGCCGCCGCACACGAAGATCACCCGGATCGGCTGCGTCCGCCGCCCGTCGCTCATGGGTTGAGGTCCTCCACGTCGCCGGTCGCGAGATAGACGACGTCTTCCGCGATGTTCGTGACCCGGTCGCCGATCCGCTCGATCCAGTGGGCCGTCAGGATCAACCGGGTCCCTCGCTCGACCGTCGTCGGATCAGCGCTCATGACCTTGATCACGTCGGCAAAGATCTGGTGGTAGCCGTGGTCGATCTCATCGTCGAGGGCGGCCACCTCTCGAGCCCGGACATCGTCGATGTCGACGACCGCGTTCAGCACGCCCCGCACCTGGTCGGCTGCGAGGCCGCCGATTCGGCCGAGCTCGGCGATCGAGGGGAGAGAGCGGTCGTCGGCGAGGCGACGGGCCTGCTTCGCGACGCTCGAGGCGTGATCGCCGATCCGCTCGAGCTCGTAGCCGACGTGATGGAGCGCAAGGAGAAATCGCAGGTCCCGGGCCACCGGTGACTGCGTCGCGATCGTCATCGCCACCGCCTCGTTCACGACGCGCTGGGCGTCGTTGACCTCGCCGTCGCCGGCGATGACCTCGACCGCCAGGTCGGCGTCGTGGTCGACCAGCGATCGGATCGCGTTGCGGATCTGGTTCTCCACCAGCGAGCCCATCCGCAGGATGCCGTCCTTGACCTGCTGCTCGTCACGATCGAGCGCCGCGCGAGAGCGGCTCGTCTCGACGCGCAGGCTCACTGCTGGTTGTGACACGGAATCCGTCATCTCAGCCAAACCTCCCGGACACATAGTCCTCGGTGAGACTCTGCGTCGGATTCGTGAAGATCTTGACGGTGTCGCCCATCTCGACGAGATAGCCGGCGCGATCCGCGCCCATCGTGAAGAAGGCGGTCTGGTCGCTCACCCGCGACGCCTGCTGCATGTTGTGGGTCACGATCACGATCGTGAACGTCTCGCGCAGCTCCGCGATGAGCTCCTCGATCCGGAGGGTCGCGATCGGGTCGAGGGCCGACGCCGGCTCGTCCATGAGGATCACCTCGGGATCGACTGCAAGGGCGCGGGCGATGCAGAGCCGCTGCTGCTGGCCACCCGACAGGGAGGTCCCGTTCGCCCGAAGCTTGTCCTTGACCTCGTCCCACAGGGCCGCCCGGCGCAGGGACCGCTCGACGACCTCCTGGACATGGCCCTTGGGCAGCCGGCCCGTCAGACGCAGGCCCGCGGCGACGTTATCGAAGATCGACATCGTTGGGAACGGGTTGGGCCGCTGGAAGACCATCCCGATGACGCGGCGGAGCTGGACTGGGTCGACCTCGGGGTCGTAGACGTCGACGCCGTCGAGGTCCACGGAGCCCTCGACCCGCGCTCCCAGCGCCAGCTCGTGCATCCGGTTCAACGAGCGCAGGAAGGTCGTCTTGCCACAGCCCGACGGGCCGATGATCGCGGTCACCGAACGCGGCCGGATCGTCATCGTAACCTCGCGAACGGCTCGAAACGCCCCGTAGTAGAGGCTGAGGTCGCGGACCTCGATTCGCCCGGTCTCCGGCGCGAGTGCGAGTTCGACCTCCGCCTCGGCGATCGCGGGCCGGGGGGCCATGGCCACGGTCATCGCTCCTCCCTCATCCAACTCGGCGCCCTGCGGACCGGGCCCTGACGCTGACGTTGATGACGAGGACGACAACCATGAGCAGGAAGGCTACGCCCCAGGCCTGCTGGTTGAGCGTCGTGTTCGGCTGGGTCGCGTTGCGATAGATGAACAACGGCAGCGCATCCATCGGCTGGGCGAAGTTGCCGACGTTGACGAGCCGGCTGCCGAGCGCCGTGAAGAGGAGGGGAGCGGACTCGCCCATCGCCCGGGCGAAGGCGAGCATCGAGCCCGTCAGGATGCCGGCCAATCCCGTCCGCAAGACCACTGAGAGCACCGTCCGCCAGACCGGGACCCCGAGCGCGAGAGCCGCTTCGCGGAGCGCGCCCGGGACGAGTCGCAGCGTCTCCTCGGTGGTCCGCAGGACGATCGGGATCATGATGACCGCCAGGGCGACGCTGCCGGCGAACGCGTTGTACTGCTTGAACGGCAGCACGAGGAACGTGAACACGAAGATCCCGACGAGGATCGACGGGACGCCCACCATCACGTCGGCGGAGAAGCGGATGAGCCGCGCAGACCTCCGCCCGGCGAACTCGCCGATGTAGACCGCCCCGAGGATGCCGGTCGGGATGGCGATGAGCGACGCCAGGGGCACCATCTGAAATGTGCCCAGGATCGCGTTCAGCGCTCCGCCGCCAACGCCGAGCGCCTTCGGGCCCTTCGTGATGAGGTCCAGGTTGAAGGCACCGATCCCGTTGATGGTGACGAAGGCGATGACCGCCGCGAGGGGCGTCACGCACACGATCGCCGCGGCGAACGCGAGGCCGCGCATCGCCCGGTCGTTGACGTCCCGGCGGCGGCCCAGCGCCGCCCGCCCCAGCCGGGACGCCGCAGCCGGTCTCACCGTCGCTCCCGTGGCGCTCATGCGGGGCCGTCTCCCAACGCGCCGGACGCCCGCCACACGAGGAGCCGGGCAATGATGTTGAGCCCGATGGTGATCACGAGGAGGATGAGCCCGAGTCCGATAAGCGCCGACGTCTGGAGGCCGATTTGAGCCTCGCTGAAGGTCGTCGCGATCTTCGACGCGATCGTCTGGGCCGTGTCGAAGACGCTCGATGGGATGTGCTCGCCGTTGCCGATGACCATCGTCACGGCCATCGTCTCGCCGAGCGCCCGGCCCAAGCCGAGGATGATCGCTCCCACGATGCCGGAGCGGGCCGCCGGAAGGACCGCCTTGCTCACGGTCTCCCAGCGCGTTGCCCCGAGGGCCAGCATTGCCTCGCGCTGATTGTTGGGGACCGAGCTGATGACCTCCCGCGAGATCGAGACGATCGTCGGCAGGATCATGATCGTGAGGATCACTCCCGCGGCGAAGAGGCCGATGCCGAACGGCGGGCCTGCGAAGATCGGCAGCCAGCCGAAAGCGCCGATCATCCAGGCCTCGACGGTGCCCTTCAGAATCGGGCTGAGCACGAAGATGCCCCACAGCCCGTAGACGACGGATGGAATCGCCGCGAGGAGCTCCACGGCGAAAGTGAGGGGCATGGCCACCCGGCGCGGCGCGAGCTCCGATAGGAAGATCGCGGTGAGGATTCCGATCGGGGCCGCCAGGATGAGCGCGATCAGCGCTGCCCCGAGCGTCCCCACGATGTAGGGCAGGGCACCGTAGACGCCTGCCACGGGATCCCACGTGGTCCCGGTGATGAACGACAGGCCGAAGGTCCGGAAGACCTGGCTGCCGCTGACGGCGAGCTGGATAGCGAGCAGGATCAGCAGGCCCACGACGACGAGCGCGAAGATCCGGGTCCCGGATCTGAAGATCAGATCTGGAACCCGGGAGGTGCCTCGCGCGAAGCGGCTCGGTTCGGCCGGAGCCGTCATCGCCAGTCGATCAATGGGTCAATGTCCTCTTGCCCAGGCTTACGGCCAGATGGGCGCGCCCCCGGTCGTCAGCCGGTGGAGCTCGGCCAGTGCCTTCTGCTGCACCGCCTGGGGCAGCGGCGCGTAGCCGATCGCCTTTTCCTCGCCCTGCCCATCAGTCAGTGCCCAGTACAGGAAGGCGACGAGCGACTTGCCCTTGTCGGCGTCCTTCTGGTCGACGTAGGCGAGGATGTAGGTATATGCCGCGATCGGATAGGTCGTGTCGCCGGCGCCGTTGATGATCGGGACCTGGCGGAAGTCCGCAGGGAACTTGTCGACGATGGCCTCGGCGGCGGCGGTGACGCCGTCGACGGAGCCCGGCACGAACTTGCCGGCGGCGTTCTTGATGAGGGCGCTGCTGAGGCCGGAAACGGTGGCGTACTCGAGCTCGACGTAGCCAACCGCGCCATCGGTCTGCTTCACGCCGGCCGAGACGCCGTCATTGCCGGGGGCGCCGTTGCCCACCGGCCAATTGACCTCCTTGCCCGCGCCGACCTTCGTGTGCCAATCCGGGCTCACCGTGTCGAGGTAGGTGGTGAAGGCGTTCGTGGTCCCCGAGCTGTCGGCCCGGTGAACGATCAGGATCGCGGTGTCCGGCAGGTTCGCGGCAAGATCGGCGTTGTTCGCGGCGATCTTCGCGTCGCTCCACTTCGTGATCGTGCCGAGGAAGATGCCGGCGACGTTGTCGGCATCGAGCTTCAGGCCCTTGATCGCGCTGCCATCCTTGCCCTTGATGTTGTAGATCAGGACGACGGCACCGAGCGCCGTCGGGACGTGGAGGATCTTCGAGCCGGCCGGCAGGGCTGCGATCTCGGAGTCCTTCATGGCCGCGTCAGAAGCGCCGAAGTCGACGGTCTGCTCGGTGATGCCCTTGATCCCACCGCCGGAGCCGATCGCCTGGTAGTTGATCTGGATGTTCGGATAGACGGCGCTGAACTTCTCGGTCCAGACCTGGTACAGGAGGCCGGGAAAGGTCGCGCCGGCGCCGGTCAGCGTCACGTTGCCGGTCGGTGGAACGGGATTCGGTGCGGCGCTCGGGCCGGTCGTGCCCCCGGCCGTCGCCGCGGGCTGGCTTGGAGCCGTGGTGGCACCGCTGCCGCAGGCGCCGAGGATGAGCATGGTCGCGAGCGCAAGGGTTCCCGTTCGGATTGGCATGCGGATCGTCACTCGATGATTCCTCCAGCTGGGCTGCGCCGAAGAGGTGGCGCGTCGTTCCGGATGTCGAGCCACCTCCGGCCCGCCACCGTGAAGCCTCGGGAGATGGCGTCAACCCGAGGTGCTCGGCTCGTTAACAAACGGTCAAGCCGGGACACGACGCGTTGGGAGCGCTGGCCGTTCGGCGAGGCTGCGCGTGAGAGACTTGCGGCAGGCAGCCACGGCAGGGCGCGACGCGCCGGAGGTCTCCGCAGCATGGTGAAATCACAGGTCACCGAGGGCGGAGGTTCCTCGGGGCCATCGCGCCGCCAAGTCCGCCAGATCGCCCGCCTCGTCCGGCGCCTCGAGGCCCTCGGCGAGCTCGAAGCGCGACGCCGACGGCAGCTCCAGGTCGCTCTCGAGAAGGGCCGCAAGGCAAAGCGCCAGCGCCAGCAGGTCGAGCGCACCGTCGCTCGTGTCGGCGAGCTCATCGATCAGTTACGGACGCTCGCTCGCGACCTTGACTCCCCGGTGCCGTCGGCGGGGACCCCGGTGGCGCCGCCCGCAGCGGAGCCGGTTGCAAAGGCGCCGTCGAAGGCCCCCGCGAAGGCCGCGGCCGCGAAAGCCCCGGCCGCACGACGCACCCGATCGAAGCCGACCAACGCATGACCGTTTCCTGAGGCGTGGCCGGAGTGACGTCGCCGCGCGCCGAAGCCGCCGCCCGCCAGTCGCCCGTGTCGGTCGGGGCCGGGGTGGACATCGGCTCCTACTCCGTCCATCTCCTGGTCGCGGGCGTCCGCGGCCACCGCCTCGAGACGCTCGCCGACGAATCCGCCTTCCTCGGGCTCGGGGCGGCCGTTGACGCGACTGGCGCGCTCGGTACGGAGGCGCGGACCGCGCTCGTTGCGGCGCTGGGCGCGTTCGTCGAGCGGGCTCGGCTCTTCGGGGCCGAGTCGATCGCCTTCGTTGCTACGGATCCGCTTCGGCGGGCCACCGATGCGGCCGAGGCGATCCTCGAGATCGAGGCCTCGACGGGCGTGCCGGTCGAGATCCTGACCTCCGAGGACGAAGCGCTGCTCGCGCTCCTCGGCGTGAACGGCGGCCGGCCGGTCGTGCGCGAGACCCTCATCGTCGATGTCGGAGGCGGGAGCAGCGAGCTCCTGCTGGTTGGCCCGACGGGCGATCCGATCGCCGCCGGCCTGCCGCTTGGTGCGGCTCGGCTGAGCCGCCAGCTCGTCCGCGGCGACCCGCCCGATGCGACCGAGATCGTCGCCCT
>JBBRNM010000042.1:0-19500 GCA_038230295.1 Candidatus Limnocylindrales bacterium | reverse complement strand
CGGGCCACCACCTCGTGAACGCACGGACGCCGGCCCGTGTGGGCCGGCGTCCGTATGCGGCAAGCCACCCGCGGGGTGACCGACTAGACGGCCATCTCCTGCGAGGTGGTGCAGCGACTGTGTTCTGACACTGCACATCACCTCCTTTCGTTCGGGCGAACCCTACCGGAACTCGTTCCCGGGCGCAACCGCCGACACGGCGGCCGCGGGTGCCAATCTGCCGACCGCCCGGCGCCGGACGGTCGACGGGCCTGCGACCGGCCCAGGGCGAGCGTCAGGCCGCCTTGAGCATCGCCTGCGGCTGCGACTGCGCGGCGGCGCCGGTCAGGATCGAGACCGCCTTGTCGAGCTGCGCGTCGGCCCCCGCGGTCGTCGAAGCGGCGATGGGAACCTCCGGCACGATGCCGATCTTGTGGATCCAGCGCTTGAGCGGCGTCAGCCACTTCGCGATCGTGAGCTTGAGCGTGCCGGAGTCGGACAGCGGCAGCCACTGCTGGACGGTGCCCTTGCCGTACGAGGTTTCACCGACGAGCGTCGCCCGCTTCGTGTCCTGCAGCGCGCCCGCGACGATCTCGCTGGCCGAGGCGCTGCCATGGTCGATGAGCAGGACGACCTTGATCGACGGATCGGTCGCCACGCCACCGGGGATGGCGTCGGTCTCGGTCTGGGTGCCGTTTGCGTATTGCTGCCAGAACACCGGCCCCGAGGCGATGAACGCGCTCGCGACCTTCTGGGCATCCGTGATGAACCCGCCGGGGTTGCCCCGGAGGTCGATGACGAACTTCTTGATCCCGCGATCGACATCGGCCTTGACGGCGGCGACGAACGTGTCGGCGCCGGCGTCGGAGAAGCCCGCGAGCTCGACGTAGCCGACCGTTCCGTTCGCGAGATCCTTCGACGTGACTTCCTGGCGCTGAATTTTGGCCCGGACGAGCGTGACGTCGAACGGTGCGACGCCCTTGCGCTCGATGTGGAGCGTGACCGAGGTGCCGGCCTTGCCGCGGATCTTGTCGCGGGCCTGATCCGACGTCAGGCCATCGACGCTGATGCCGTCGACCGCAGTGATGACATCGCCGGCCTTGATGCCGGCCTTCTCGGCGGGCGAGCCGGCGATCGGCGACACGACGTCGAGCCGGCAGTTCGGGCCGAAGGTCGCGCAATCGACCGTCTTGCCGGTGGCGTCGACGGTGCCGATCTGGGTCCCGATGCCTTCGAACTGGCCCGAGATGTCCTGGAGCGTCGCCGCCGCGTCGGCGGGGCTGAGGTACGAGGAGAACGGGTCGTCGATGGCCGTGACCATCCCGCGAATCGCGCCCCGGACGAGGGTCGACGTGTCGACCGGCCCGAGTGCGTACTGGTCCCTGATGCCGTGATAGGCATCCCAGAACGCCTTGAACGCCTGCTCGTCGGCCGCGGCCGTGCCGGGCTGCTCCGCCTGCTGATGGCCGAGGCTGTAGCCCGACACGAACAGGGCACTGCCGCCGAGGATCGCCACGAGGGTGAGCGCCACGCCGAGGACGAAGCCGCGTCGGTTCGTTCGACCGGCGACCGGGACCGGGGCGGGCCCGGAGACGTATCCGACGGGCGGCCGATCGAGCTCGGGGGATCCCGCCTCGGGGGATCCCGGCTCGAGAGAGGCCCCTTCGCTCGATCCCGGCTCTCCGGCTGGGGTGAAGTCGGTCGTGGTTGCGCTCAGGTCGTCGGGATGGGAAGGGTCATTGGGGAGCATCGCTCGCGGGTTCCTCTCAAACGGTGGTCGAGGCGCGGCCAGGTGGGGGTGGATTCGTGCGGCAGCCGAGCCGCGGAAGCCGGGGAAGCCTACAACCGCTGCGACGATCGTACGGCCGGTCCGGCTGGAATGGCTCGATCCTGAAGAGAATCGCGCCGAGGCTTGGCCGGGCCTTTACCTGATCAGGTAGGTCCGCACCGAGATCCACGCACCGAGCACCCCGAGGCCCATCCCCGCCCCAACCACGAGCAGGGCCACGTCGCGCGAGATCGAGCCGACGCTGAACGGCAGGATCCGGAAAAAGTCGAACATGAAGCGGCCAAGGGGCTCCGAGGCGCCCGCCAGCACGCCCAGCGTGAGCGCCGCGCCGAACAGGCCGACCATGGCGCCCTCGAAGACGAACGGCCAGCGGATGAAGGCATCGGAGGCGCCGACGAGCCGCATGATCTCGATCTCTTCCGATCTGCCCACGACCGCGAGCCGGATCGTGTTGATCACGATGAACAGCACGATCGCGCCGATGATGGCCAGGAGGCCCAGGCCCGCCGTGCGCAGGAAATCGGTGATCGTCGCGACGCGACCGGCGAGATCGGCGATGTTCTTGACCCGATCGACAACCGGGTCCGCTCGGAGGGCGCTCTGGACCAGGTCGAACGAGTCGGCCTTCCGGAGCTTGACCTCGAGGCTCGCGGGCAGCGGGTTGACCTGGAGGTAGCCGGACAGATCCTCCTGACCCTGTGCCTGACGGCTCGCCTGGAAGCGTTGGAGTGCCTGCTCCTTCGTGACGTAGTCGACCTCGAGCACCTCGGGCATCGCCTGGATTCGCGCCTGGAGTGACGCGATCGCGGATTCCGAGGCGCCGTCGTTCAGGTCGGCAACGACCTGGACCTTCTGCTCGACGAACTCGAGTCCCGCGAGCAACCCCGCCTGGACGATCCAGAAGCCCGAGAGGAGCAGCAGCATCAGCGTCATCGTCGCGGTCGCGGCGATGCTCATCGCCGCGTTCCGCCAGAAGCTCTGCCAGGCCCGCGAGATGCTGAACGCGAGGAAGGAGATCATCGGCCCAGCGCCTGACCTACGTGCGAGCTCAGGTGCCCGCAGCGCAAGGCGGGCGCATCAGCTCGCACGTCACCCACGTCTGTGGTACCCGCCGCCGAGTTCATCTCGCATGACGTGCCCGTCCTCGAGCGCGACGACGCGCTTGCGGAGGGCGGTGACCACGTCCGCGTCGTGCGTCGCCATGAGGACCGTGACGCCGAGCTCGTTGATCCGGAGCAGGAGCTGGATGATCTCCCAGCTGATGAGCGGATCGAGGTTGCCGGTCGGCTCGTCGGCGATGACGATGCGAGGGTCGTGCACGAGCGCGCGCGCGATCGCGGTCCGTTGCTGCTCGCCGCCCGAGAGCTGGTGGGGATATTGCGCGGCCTGGCCGGTCAGCCCGACGAGCGCCATGACCCGCTCGACGGCCGGGCGAATCTGTCGCCGCGACGTGCCCGTCACCTCGAGGGCGAAGGCGATGTTCTCGCGGACGGTCTTCGTCGGCAGGAGCTTGAAGTCCTGGAAGACGATCCCGACCTTGCGTCGCACGCGCGCCACTCGACGCCGGGGGAGCTTCGCGAGATCGTCGCCGTCGAGATAGACGGTTCCCTCGGTCGCGACCTCGTCGCGGATCAGGAGCTTCATCAGCGTCGACTTGCCGGCACCGGACGGCCCGACCAGGAAGACGAAATCGCCCTCGGGGACAACGAGGTCGACCTCCTTGAGGGCGTTTCGCCCATTCGGGTAGGTCTTCGTGACGTTGTTCAAGACGAGGACCGGCCGCGGCCCGAGCCCATTCGATGCGCGGTCGAGCTCGGTCGGAGCCGGGGCTCGACGGGGGCCTCGGCGGCGGTCGGACAGGGT
Organism: Candidatus Limnocylindrales bacterium; assembly: GCA_038230295.1. Classification (GTDB taxonomy): domain Bacteria; phylum Chloroflexota; class Limnocylindria; order Limnocylindrales; family CSP1-4; genus UBA5189. The sequence continues at coordinate 15,869 of JBBRNM010000042.1, read as the reverse complement.
TTCAATGGTCAAGGTCGGCTCCGCGGAACGGGCGCCCCGCGATCGAGGATCACGGCGCTGCTGGACTCCGAATCGCGGGCACGGCGCTTGGAGCCTCGTCGCCCAGAGGCTACACCCCGTTGCCAAAAGGCGACACCGGACCATGGGGCGAGGCCCACAGGTCCTTTCGTCCGGGCCGACTACCTAGAGGAGGCCCGGCGAGATCGGGAGGTAGCGGCTGAAGTCGGCGAACGGCGCTGACCAGCAGAGCAGCACCGGGAAGCCCTCGATCCGCAGCCCCGCGGCGATCGTGGCCGCGAGCGCGGCGTCGGCCAGCCCCGGAACCCAGGTGGACGAGGCCCCGCGGGGCACGATCGTGGCCAGCACGTGGGCCAGGACCGGCGCAAGGAGATCCGGGTCGCGGACGGCGATCGGCCCGACCCGGCCCGCCTCCGAGGCGTAGCCGTAGCCGGCCAGGCGCCCGTCCCGCTCCCTGTAGACGAAGCCGGTTCGCGAATCGGCCCGAACGAAGGCGTGGTCCTCTGGGTGGGCGAACCCGAGGACGGACGCATCGAGCGCGTCGAGCTCGTCGGCCAGGCTCGCGTCCCCGATCGGAGTCGCCTGGATCGCACTGGGCAGCGGCAGCCCCGGCCCGCGATCCGGCCGGCCGACGAGGTTGAACATCGGCACTCGAGGCGCGACCCCGAGGCTCGCGTACAGCGCGTTCGAGATCGGCTGTGCGCTGTCGGTCGCCGTCGCCAGGATCGAGGGCCCGCCGGCCGCGGGCAGCAGCCGGTCGAGCAGCGCCCGGCCCAGCCCGCGGGCCTGGACGTCCGGGCTCACGAACAGCATCGACAGGAACCAGACCGGCCCGCGCTCGACCGCGGAGCCGAAGCCGACCACGTGCCCGTCGCCCGCCGTGGCCACCCAGAATCGATCCGGATCCGTGGTCAGCGTGTGGGCATGCAGGCGCCGCAGGCCGGGATTCTCGAGCGGCACGTCCGGGAAGCCAAGGTGGCCGAGGTAGCTATCGAGGCCCTCACGCCAGACGCGCTCGCAATCGGGCAGGTCCGCGGCGGTCGCGCGACGGTACTGGATCCGCGACGGCGCCTCGGTCGTCGTCATTCGTCCTCTGCAGGGCTCGATGCCAGCGGCGCTCCGGTCGCGAGCCGCTCGAGCTCGGCCTGCATGAAGGTGTCGAGGTCGCCGTCGAGGACCGCCCCGGTGTTCGACGTCTCGACGCCGGTCCGCAGGTCCTTGACCATCTGGTACGGGTGCAGGACGTAGCTCCGGATCTGATTGCCCCAACCCGCCTCGACGTGCTCGCCCTTCAGGAGGCGGGTCTCCGCTTCGCGCTCCTCGAGAGCGCGCTCCAGCAACCGCGCCTTCAGGACCTTGATCGCCATCTCCTTGTTCTGGGTCTGGCTGCGCTCGTTCTGGCTCTGGGCGACGATGTTCGTCGGGAGGTGGGTCAGGCGGACCGCGGAATCCGTCTTGTTCACGTGCTGGCCGCCGGCACCCTGCGAGCGGAACGTGTCGACCCGGATCTCGTCCCAGTTGAGCTCGATCTCGACGTCGTCGTCGACCTCGGGCAGGACCTCGACCAGGGCAAAGGTCGTCTGTCGTCGTTTCTGGCTGTCGTACGGGCTGATCCGGACGAGGCGGTGCACGCCCCGCTCGGCACGCAGCCAGCCGTAGGCTCGACGGCCGTCGACGAGGACGGTCACGCTCTTGAGGCCGGCCTGCTCGCCTTCCTGCTGGTCGAGGATCTCGGTCCGCCAGCGGTGCCGCTCGGCCCAGCGAAGGTACATCCGGAGGAGCATCTCGGCCCAGTCGGTGGCCTCGGTGCCACCGGCGCCGGCGCTGATGGTCAGGATCGCTGCTCGTTCGTCGTGCTCGCCGTTGAAGAGCAGCTGCGTCCGCTCCCGGGCGAAGTCGCGTTCGAGGGCGGCGCCTTCCGTATCCAGCTCCGCGCTCAGCTCGGGATCATCCGATTCCTGGAGGAGCTCGGCGGTGGTCTCGAGATCGCCGGCCCGGGCCAGGAGGCCGGACCACAGCTCGACCTCGGATCGGAGCCCGTCGGCTTCTCGGAGGACCTTCTGGGCGGCGCGCTGGTCGTCCCAGAACCCGGGTTCGCTGGTCAGCGCCTCCAGCTCGGCGAGACGTGCCTCGCGTGCGGGAAGGTCAAAGACGCCCCGAGGTCGACCGGATCCGCTCCACCAGGTCGCGGACGCCTGCGGCGTCCATCAGTTTCGGGCCTGGAGATCCTGGAGGAGGATCGGACGGAGCTCGATCAGTCGGAGAGCCGACTTGCTCCGGGCGACGACGGGGTTCACGCAGGGACAATAGCCGTTGTGGGGGCAGACGCCGCAGTTGCCGTCACAGTCGAGGGCGGCGGCGTAGCTGCAGGAGCGGCAGTCTCGTTCACAGGCGATGAGATCGACGAAGGTCGTTTCCTCAGCCTGCTTCACGAATCCCTCACTTCATGGCTCATCGGCTTGGTGGGCGGCGGGGCACGACGGGTCCGGCGGGGGGACGCTCTGGGAATTTACGGGAGTATATGTGGCGGTGATCGGCACGCCAAGAGGGGAAACGTGCCGGAAACGGACCTTTGACCGCAAACGTCGCGGAAATCGCCGCGGAATCCGCGGTCAGGGCGCGTTTTTGATCGGCGATTCGTCGATCAGCGTGCCGCCGCCGAAGTAGTACGCGACCAGGCCGGCCAGCTCGTGGACCACCGCCTGCTGACGCCGAGCCGGGTCGATGTCGCTGGGGCTCGTGGTCGTTGGCGAGCCCCAGGCGACGATGCCCTGGTCCGAGGCCATCCGCAGGACGCGCAGCATGTGCGTCCGATCGCTCACGAAGAGGCCGATCCCGAACTTGCGGGTCCGGAAGATCGCGCCGACCGCAACGAGGGAATCGAGGGTGTTCCGGCCATGATCCTCCATGAGGATCCGCGCGGCCGGGACCCCATGCGCGATCGCATCCCCTGGCTCGAGATCCGGTAGACGGTGTACAGCCCGGCGAGGACCGAGGCGACGATCAGCCACGCCACGATGCGGACCAGCTCCCTCCGCATCGACGACTTCGTGGCAACCTCCTATGGCGAATGGCAACCGCTCTCCGAGGACCGAGGCGACGCCCCCGCCAGCCATCGGTCCGAGGGTTCGGGGGCTGGCAGATCTAGCGGCCGTGGCACTTCTTGTACTTGAGGCCGGACCCGCACCAGCAGGCATCATTGCGACCGATCTTCGCACCGCTCGGGGTGAACCCTGGGCGCGCCTGCGCGCCTGCCGCCGCGGCGCCGGTGGCAAGCGACCCGCCGGAGCGGAAGACGCCGCTCGCCGGAGCCGGGCGAGCGCCGAGCACCGTCGCGGCCGTGGTCGTGGTCGTGGTCGCCGTTGCCGTGCCCGCGGTGCCGGTCGGGCTGCCGCTCTGGAGCGCCTGCCCGGGGCCCGGCATCGGGAACAGGCCCGGTGGCGGCGCGGCGGGCTCCTGGGTCACGGTCACCCGAAAGATCGACTGGGCGACCTGGTGCCGGATGAACCCCGAGAGCTCCTCGTAGAGGCCGTAGGCCTCCTTCTTGAACTCGTTGAGCGGGTCTTGCTGCGAGTAGCCGCGGAGGCCGATGCCGCGGCGCATATCGTCGAGCTCGGTCAGGTGCTCGACCCACAGCGTGTCGATCGTGCGCAGGAGGACGAAGCGCTCGACGGTCGCCCAGGCCTCTGCCCCGACCTCGGCCTCCTTCGCCTCGAGCATCGCGTCGGCGACCTCCTTGAGGTGGTCGACGATCGCCGCGTTCGAGCCGAGGTCCAGCAGGTCATCGACCGTCACGTGGTCGGTGCCGATGCCGATCCGGCCGAGCTCGAGCATCAGCTCGGTCATCCCGTCACCGGGCGTGTCGTGGCCCTCGCCAAGGTGACGGCCGACCATCTCCTCGAAGTCCTCGTCGAGGAACGCCCGGACGGTCTCGGTCAGGTCCTCGTTGCGGAGGACCTTGTCGCGCTCGGCATAGATCGTCTCGCGCTGGCGGTTGATGACGTCATCGAACTCGACGACGCGCTTGCGGATGTCGAAGTTGAAGCCCTCGACGCGGGACTGGGCGCTCTCGACCGTCTTGCTGACGAGCCCGGACTCGATGAAGTTGTCGTCGTCGAGCCCGAGGCGCTCCATCATCGAAGCGACCCGCTCCGAGGCGAACCGCTTCATGAGGTCGTCGTCGAGGGACAGGTAGAACCGCGACGAGCCGGGGTCGCCCTGCCGTCCCGCCCGGCCGCGGAGCTGGTTGTCGATGCGGCGGCTGTCGTGGCGCTCGGTGCCGACGATGTGCAGACCGCCCGCCGCGACCACGCGCTCGTGGTCCTCGTCGGTGACCGTCTTCGCCTCGGCCATGGCCGCGTCGTACGTCGCCTTGTCGACCTCGGCCGGGTTCAGCCCACGCTTGTGGAGGATCTCCGAGGCGAGCCCGGCGGGATTGCCGCCGAGCAGGATGTCGGTGCCCCGGCCGGCCATGTTCGTCGCGATGGTGACCGCCTTCGAGCGGCCGGCCTGGGCGACGATTCCCGATTCCTTCTCGTGGAACTTGGCGTTCAAAACCTCGTGCTTGATGCCGCGGCGCTCGAGCATCGTCCCGAGCTTCTCGGACTTCTCGACCGACACCGTGCCGACGAGGACCGGTCGGCCGGCCTCCTGCATTGCCTCGATCTCGTCGATGACCGCGTTGAACTTGCTGTTCTCGTTGCGGTAGACGAGGTCCGTCTCGTCGTCGCGGATCATCGGCTTGTGGGTCGGGATTGCCACGACCTCGAGCTGATAGATCTTGTGGAGCTCCTCGGCCTCGGTCATCGCCGTGCCGGTCATCCCGGCCAGCTTGTCGTAGAGCCGGAAGTAGTTCTGGAACGTGATCGTGGCGAGGGTCACGCTCTCGCGCTGGACGCGGAGCCCCTCCTTCGCCTCGATGGCCTGGTGGAGGCCTTCGCTCCAGCGGCGACCGGGCATCTGGCGGCCCGTGAACTCGTCGACGATGATGATCTCGCCGTCCTTGACGATGTAGTCCCGGTCGCGCTTGTACAGGGCGTGCGCCCGGAGCGCCTGCTCGAAATGGCGCGGGTAGCGCGGATCGGCCGCGAAGAGGTTTTCCACGCCGAGCCACTGCTCGATCTTCGTGATGCCCTCTTCGGTCGGTGAGACGGCCTTGTCCTTGAGGTCGATGAAGTAGTCGCCGCCCTCCTCTTCGCCCTCGGGCCGCTCGGTGAGGCGTGGCGCGAGGCGGGCGAACGTGAAATAGAGGTCGCCCGACTCCTCGGCCTGGCCGCTGATGATGAGTGGCGTGCGGGCCTCGTCGATCAGGATATTGTCGACCTCATCGACGATCCCGAAGAACCGATCGCGCTGGACCCGCTCGGAGAGCTCGGTGACCATGTTGTCGCGGAGGTAGTCGAAGCCGAACTCGTTGTTCGTGCCGTACGTGATGTCGGCGGCATACGCCTCGCGGCGCGTGACCGGTCGCAGGTTCACGAGCCGTTCGTCGTTCGTGGGATAGCCGGGCTCGAACACGTATGAGGCGTCGTGGGTGATCATCCCGACGCTCAGGCCAAGGAAATGGAAGACCGGGCCCATCCACTGCGGGTCGCGCCGTGCGAGGTAGTCGTTGACGGTCACGATGTGGACGCCGCGGCCGGCCATCGCGTTCAGCGCCGCGGCGAGAGTCGGCAGGAAGGTCTTGCCCTCGCCGGTCTTCATCTCGGCGACCTTTCCCTGGTGGAGCACGACGCCACCGATCAGCTGCTCGTCGTACTGGCGCATCCCGAGCGTCCGGCGCATCGCTTCGCGGCCCATCGCGAAGACGTCCGACAGGATCTCGTCGAGGGCCGCCTGGAGGGCCTCGTCGTCGCGCTTCCGGCGCGCCTTCGTGAGCTCCCGGCGACGCTCGAGGTCCGGATGGTGGCGCTCATCCTCCGAGATCTCCTCGGGAACGACGGATTCGCGAATCTCGTCGCGCAGCGCCTCGAAGCGCGCGCCGATCTCGGCGTCGCTCAGGGCCTGGATCTCAGGCTCGAGGGCGTTCGCCTCGTCGACAAAGGGTTGGATCCGCTTCAGCTCGCGATCGTTCGAATCGACGAAGCGGGACAGGAAACCAAGCATGGACGAACAAGTATACGGGTGAGGCTCGTTCGCCCCTCAACGTCGACCCAGACTCATGCTCCGTGCCCGCGGCTCCCACCGCGTTATGCAGTCCTGCATTCGAATCGGCTTGACCGTGCTCGCCCCTCCGCCCTTGAGGCGATCTGAGCGGGTCGGCACGCTCGCTCAGCGACGTTTGTATGCAACGCTGCATACGAGGCCCATTCGCCACTGATCGGGAGACGCGGCTCACACGCCATCGCGCCAAGTTCAGCCGGCGAACCGCCAGAAGCCGATGCCGTAGCCGAGCACGAGGATCACGAAGGTGGCGAAGGCGAGGCCAGCCCAGAAGAGCACCGACAGGATCACCGGCGTCGGTCGCATCTCGGCATTGCCGAGCCGTGGCAGCTTGCCGCCACGCCTGGCCGAGCCCCAGCGGGGCGAGCGGAGCTCCTTGCGGTAGTCGCTCTCCGGCGCGGGCCGCGGCTCGAGGCCGCCCTTGCCGTCGGGGCGATGGAGCTGGAGGCTCATCGGGGGCTCGGCTCGCCGTCGGTCCCGGCACGATCGGCCGCCGGGGGACGACCGGCGGCGCCCGCGAGGGCAGGCGTCTCGCCGCTCTCGCCATCGACGCCGTGGCCGGGCTCCACCCGGATGTCGAGCTTGCGGGCGACGCCGTCCTCCCACAGGAGCATCTCCTGGGTGAACGCAACCTCGCTCGAGAACAGCGCGCCGACCGATTCTCCGCGGTGGATCCGCTTGATGGCCTCGCCGATGAGCGGCGCGATCGAGAGCGTCGTGATCCGGCCGATTCGCTTCGCGGGCGCGAGTGGCACGGTATCCGTGAGCACGAGCTCGGCGAGCGACGAGGCCTCGATCCGGTCGATCGCCGGTCCGGACAGGACCCCGTGGGTGGCGCAGGCGTAGATCTCGCTGACGCCTTCGCGCTCGAGGGCGTGGATGGTCTCGGTGAGCGTGCCCGCCGTGTCGACCTCGTCGTCGACGATGATCGCCCGCTTGCCGCGGACGTCGCCGATGACGTTCATGAGCTCGGCCCGATCGAGATTGCCGACGCGACGCTTCTCGATGATCGCGAGGGGCGCCTCGAGGAGCTCCGCGAACGTCCGAGCCCGCTTGGCAAAGCCGAGGTCCGTGACCACCACGAGGTCGTCGATGTGCTTGTGCCGGAAATAGTTCGACAGGATGTGGACGGCGGTGAGCTCGTCGACCGGGATGTTGAAGAAGCCCTGGATCTGGCCCTGGTGGAGGTCCATCGTGAGCATCCGGTCGGCGCCGGCCACCGAGATCATGTCGGCGACCAGGCGGGCCGTGATCGGCACGCGTGGCTGGTCCTTCTTGTCGGAGCGGCCGTAGGCGTAATAGGGCACGACGGCCGTGATCCGCCCGGCGCTGGCGCGCTTGAACGCGTCGATCATGATCAGCAGCTCCATGATCGACTTGTTCACGGGGCTGTTCGTCGGCTGGACGATGAAGACGTCCTTCTCGCGGACGTTCTCGAGGATCTTGACGAAGATGTTCTCGTTGGCGAACTCGAACACGTCGATCTTGCCAAGATCGCTCGCAAGGTAGCGGCAGATCTTCCGGGCGAGATCGACGTTCGCATTCCCGCTGTAGATCTGGAACTGGTCCGCATACACGGGCGATTCCTCCCGTCGACCGAACCCGAAGCCGCTCAGGACCCGAGTCCCGGAATGCCGCCGGCAGGACCGCCGCCCGCTTCCGGTTCGCCATTGTCGTCGTTGGCACGGGCCTCTGCCAAGCCCGGACGGAACGCGGCGATCGCCACGACGCGATCGCCCTCGTTGAGGCGCATCACGATGACCCCGCGAGCCTGGGGCGAGTAGCGATTGACGGTCTCGAGGTCGGTCCGGACGACCTGGCCCTGGGCGGAGATGAGCACGAGCTCCTCATCGAGGTCCGTGACCTGCTGGACGGCCGCAACGACGCCGGTCTTGCGGCCCTCGAGGCTGATGAGCCGGACGCCCTGACCGCCACGGTGCTTGACCCGGAAGTCCTCGATCGGGACACGCTTGCCGTAGCCGGTCTCGCTGAGCACGAGGAGGTCGGCGCCGGGCTGGACCACGCTCATCGAGACGACCTCGTCGCCCTCCTTCTTGAGGAGCCGGATGCCGATGACGCCGCCGGCGTCGCGACCCATCCCGCGGACCTCGGACTCGGAGAACCGGGCCAGCATGCCCTGGGCCGTCGCGATGATCACGTCGTCCTGGCCGGTCGAGACGTCCACCCACGCGAGCTCATCATTCTCGTCCAAGGTGATCGCCCGGATCCCAGTGGAGCGGACGCGTTCGAACTGCTCGAGCGGTGTCTTCTTGATGATTCCCCGGCGGGTGGCGAGCACCAGGTAGCTGCCAGGCGCGAAGTGGGGCAGCGTGATCGTCGCCATCGGGACCTCGCCGGCCTCGACCTGGACGCCCGGCAGGTTGATGATCGGCAGGCCCTTCGCCTGGCGAGAGGCGTCCGGGATCGCGTGGACCTTCGCCGAGAAGACCCGCCCGCGGTTCGTGAAGAAGAGCGCCCAGTCATGCGTGTTCGCGACGAGGAGGTGCTCCACCGCGTCCTCCTCGCGGGTCACGTGACCGATGATCCCCTTGCCACCCCGTGCCTGGCGCCGGTATGTGGCCACCGGCTGACGCTTGATGTAGCCCCGGCCGCTGATCGTGACGACGACGTCTTCGTCGGCGATGAGGTCCTCGTCGGTGAGCTCGCGGGAGGAATCCTCGGCAACGCGCGTCCGCCGCTCGCCGGCGTACTTTCGCTTCATCTCGAGGAGCTCGTCCTTGATGATCGTGAGGACGCGCTGGGGGTTCGCGAGGATGTCCTCGAGCTCGGCGATGAGCTGGATGACCTCGAGATACTCGTCCTCGATCTTCTTGCGCTCGAGGGCTGCGAGCCGGGCGAGTCGCATGTCGAGGATGGCCTGGGCCTGCCGCTCCGACAGGTCGAAGCCCGACATCAGGTTCTTGCGGGCCACGTCCGTATCGGCCGAGGCGCGGATCGTCTTGATGACCGCATCGAGATTGTCGAGGGCCTTCTTGAGGCCTTCGAGGATGTGGGCCCGGTCGCGCGCCTTGCCAAGGTCGAACTCGGTTCGGCGTCGGACGATCTCGCGGCGGTGCTCGACGTGGTGCTGCAGCACCGCCTTGAGCGGCAGGGTCTGGGGCTGGCCGTCGACCAGCGCCAGCATGTTCATGTTGAAGGCCGCCTGGAGGGCCGTGTGCTTGAAGAGGTTGTTCAGGACCTTGTGGGGGTTCGAGTCGCGCTTGATCTCGATGTACATCCGCATGCCGTCGCGATCCGACTCGTCGCGCAGGTCGGCGATGCCATCGATCTTCTTGTCCTTGACGAGGTCGGCGATCTTCTCGAGCAGGCTCGACTTGTTCACCTGGTACGGCAGCTCGGTGACGATAATCGCCATCCGGTCGCCCTTGACCTCCTCGAAGGCCACCTGGGCGCGCATCACGACGCGGCCGCGGCCGTGGGCGTACATCTGGCGGATCGCGTCGATCGTCTCCCACTCGCCGGTCAGCGCATTCCGCTGGCGCTCGAAGCGGAAGATCGTGCCGCCGGTCGGGAAGTCCGGACCGGTCACATACCGGCACAGGCCGTCCGAGGTGATCTCGGGATCCTCGATGATCGCGATGGTGGCATCGACGATCTCGCCGAGGTGGTGAGGCGGGATGTTCGTCGCCATCCCGACCGCGATCCCGGAGCTGCCGTTGATGAGGAGGTTCGGGAGCTTCGAGGGCAGGACCGTCGGCTGCTTCTGGGTGCCGTCGTAGTTGTCCTCGTAGTCGACGGTCTCCTTGTCGATGTCGGCGAGCATCTCGGCGGACATCGCCGTGAGGCGAGCTTCGGTGTACCGCATGGCCGCCGGCTCGTCGCCGTCTACCGAGCCGAAGTTGCCCTGGCCGTCGACGAGCGGGTAGCGCATCGAGAACGTCTGGGCCAGCCGAACGAGGGCGTCGTACAGGGCCACGTCGCCGTGGGGGTGGTACTTGCCCATCACCTCGCCGACGATCGCGGCGCACTTGCGGTATGAGCTCGTCGAGGACAGGCCCATCTCGCCCATCGTGTAGAGGATCCGGCGATGAACGGGCTTCAGGCCGTCGCGGACATCCGGCAGGGCCCGGGCCACGATCACGCTCATCGCGTAGTCAAGGTACGAGACCTTCATCTCGTCCTCGATCCGGACCGTGCGGATGTTGCCGAGGTTCTCGTCGGTCATCGGGTCATCCTCACGTCAAGGGTGGCTCGGGCATCGCGCGGCCGAGGCCCATGCCGGCGAATCTGTTCGCCAGCTCCGCGGCGGTCGAGGTTGACGGCGCGCCCGGCCGGCGGCGGATGCCGGCGAGGGCGGCGTGGATCGGATCGGCGACGCTCGGATCGAGCTTCGGCAGGACGTCCCGAACGACCCACGCGCGGTGGCCGTCGTCGTTCTGGGCCGCCCTCGTGGCCTCTGCTTCGAGCGCGCGGACCGTGGCGTCCCGATCGACGAGCAGCATCGAGCGGTACGCCCAGGACAGGGCCTTCTGGACGTCCGGCTCGCGATCGCCGATCAGCGATCCGAGGATCGGCAGGGCGCGCGCGGTCACCTCGGGATTGCGACCTGCCCGGTGGTCGACGAAGGGCATCGTCGCGATCGTCGAGCCGACGAGGCGGCGTTCCCAGCGCGATGGCGAGATCGTGAGCTGCTCCAACTCCGGCCAGCGCCGCGGCTCCCTGAGGATCCCCTTGCCGACAGGGTGGGCGAGGCTGTCGACGGTGATCCAGTCGGCGGCGCCGGCGGAGACCCGACGCAGAAGCTGCCAGGTCCGCTCCGGCTCCGCCGTGATCGTGCGCTCGAGGATCGAGACGGCAAACCAATGCGCCTCGAGCTCAGGCTCGTGCAGCAAGCGGTCCGCGGCGAGGAGGAGCAGCGCCGGAGAATCCGTTCGCGTCGCCTTCGTGAATGCCCGCCGGACGCCCGCCTGCAGCGGCAGGCGAACGCCATGGGTGAGACCGATGCCGGGCGCAACGCGTCCCTGGCCGACGCGATATTCACCGTCCGCGAGCTCGCGATACCCGGCCCGAAACGCCCTCGCGAGAGCCGCCGAGTCCTGCACGAGAGCGCCGAGCTCGGTCCCGAGACGGCTCGCGCGATCAGCACGCGCCTCGAGGATCGCGGCGGCGTGCGCTCCCGCGGAGGGCGGGGGTTGGATCAGCGTGGCCATCACTGGGCGTCCACGCTCTCGGGCGAACCGACCGGCCGCAGCCGGTAGCGCGCCTTGAGCCGCTCCAGCTGGTCGGGTGGCGCGGCCATGAAGACGCCCTCGCCGGTCGCGAGGACCTGGCCGGTCTCGGGATCGAGGACGCGGCCGGCGGTGTGGAACGTTCGGCGCCGATCCTCGGTGACCCAGCCCTCGGCTCGGATCGGCTTCCCGACGGGAACGGGCTGCCTGAACGCGACAGTGAGCCTCGCAGTGACGCCCCAGGTGTCACGGCCGATGACCGACCAGGCCATGACCTCGTCGAGCAGCGTCGCGACGATGCCCCCGTGAGCGACCGACTCCCAGCCCTGGAATTGTGGTTCCAGCGTGAGCTCGGTCCAGCAGCCTTCGGCGTCGGCGTGGAGCTCCAGGCGCAGCCCGGACTCGTTCAGCTCCCCGCAGGCGAAGCAGTGGTGCGGTTCGAACTCGAAGCCCCGGAGCCCGCCGCCGCGGAGCTCCCTTTCGGACCTCGGAGATCCGATCGCCGGGTCGCGCTTCAGCACCGCGGCTCTGGCGCGCGTGCTAGATGTCAAGGTTCTGGACCTTCCGGGCCTCGGACTTGATGAAGTCCTTCCGCGGAGCCACCTTCTCGCCCATGAGCATCGTGAAGATCGCGTCCGCTTCGACCGCGTCGTTGACCTCGGCCCGCAGCAGGATCCGCGTCTCCGGGTTCATCGTCGTGTCCCACAGCTGATCCGCGTTCATCTCGCCGAGGCCCTTGAAGCGCTGCACCGAGATGTTCTTGACGTTGAACTCCTTGATGATCTTGTCGCGCTCCTTCTCGGATTGGGCGTACTTCGTGACCTTGCCCGTCGAGACGCGGTACAGCGGGGGCTGGGCGATGTACAGGTAGCCCGCCTCGATCACCTGGGGCATGTGGCGGTAGAAGAAGGTCATCAGGAGCGTTCGGATGTGGGCGCCGTCGACGTCGGCGTCGGTCATGATGATGATCCGGTGGTATCGGAGCTTCGAGAGATCGAAGCTGTCGCCGATACCCTCGATCCCGGCTCCGAGGGCGATGATCAGCGGTCGAACGTTCTCGCTCGCCACGATCTTGTCGAGCCGGGCCTTCTCGACATTCAGGACCTTGCCGCGCAGCGGCAGCACCGCCTGGAAGCGACGATCGCGACCCTGCTTGGCCGAGCCGCCGGCCGAGTCGCCCTCGACGATGTAGAGCTCGCTGCGAGCGGGATCCCGCTCCTGGCAGTCAGCCAGCTTGCCCGGCAGGGACAGTCCATCGAGGACGCCCTTGCGGATGACGAGGTCGCGCGCCTTCCGGGCGGCCTCGCGAGCGCGGGCCGCCGTCAGGCACTTCTCGATGATCTTCCGGCCATCGCCGGGGTTCTCTTCGAGGTATTGAGTGAGGCTCTCGGTGACCGCGGTCTGGACCTGGCCCTTGACTTCGGCATTCCCGAGCTTGGCTTTGGTCTGGCCCTCGAACTGCGGGTCGGTCAACTTCACGCTGATGACCGCGGTGAGGCCCTCGCGGACATCGTCGCCGGAGAGGTTGCCCTCGGACTGCTTCAGGACGCCGGCCTTGTGGGCCCAATCGTTCAGCGAGCTCGTCAGCGCGGCCCGGAAGCCGGTGACGTGGGTGCCGCCGTCGACCGTGTTGATGTTGTTCGCGAACGCCAGGACCGTCTCGGTATAGGTGTCGTTGTACTGGAGCGCCACCTCGACCGCGGTGCTGCCCTCCCGGCGCTCGACGTAGATCGGGCGAGCGTGGAGGGCCTCCTTGTTCCGGTTCAGATGCCTGACGAACGACTGGAGCCCGCCCTCGAAGTAGAACGAGCGCTCCCGATCGATCCGTTCGTCGATCAGGGTGATCCAGACGCCCTTCGTGAGGTAAGCGGACTCGCGAAGTCGCTGCGAGATCGTGTCGAACGAGTATTCGATCGTCTCGAACATCTCCGGGTCGGCCCGGAACTGCGTTTTCGTGCCGCGCCGGTCGCCCTGCGGCCCGATCTTCTTCACGGGTCCCGTGGGCTTGCCGCGCTCGTACTCCTGGGCCCAGATGCTGCCGTCGCGGGCCGTCTCGACCCGAAGCCATGCCGAAAGCGCGTTTACCACGCTCACACCGACGCCGTGGAGGCCGCCGGAGACCTTGTAGCCACCGCCGCCGAACTTGCCGCCTGCGTGGAGGACGGTATGGACGACCTCGAGGGCGTCCTTGCCCGTCGAGTGGCGGCCGACCGGGACGCCGCGGCCGTCGTCGATGACCTCGACCATACCGTCCTGCCTGACCGTGACGTTGATGGTCCGGGCGTGGCCGGCCATCGCCTCGTCGATCGAATTGTCGACGACCTCCCAGACGAGATGGTGAAGGCCGCGTTCGTCGGTCGAACCGATGTACATGCCCGGCCGGCGTCGGACGGCCTCCAGGCCCTCGAGGACCTGGATGCTGGCCGCGTTGTAATCGGACCCGGCGGCGGCCTTTCGACGATGCCCGCCCGCGCCGTTGCCGCCATTGCCGTCAATGGCTGGAGCCGCAAGCGCCGATCCTCGTGCCAATCCTCGCGCCGCTGCGGGCCTGGTCTTTGGCTCGGTCACGCTGGGCCTCCCATCAGCCGGTCGTACAGCCGGCCGAGCTCGTCATCGCTGTAGTACTCGATCACGATTCGACCGCCGCGGCGGGATCGGGCGAGCCGGACCTTTGTCCCGAGGGCGTTCCGAAGATCCTCCTCGACGCGCTCGATCTCGGGGTCCGAGATTCGGGCGGAGCGCTCGCGAACGCCATCCGGCCGCGGCTCGCGAAGCCGGCGGACGAGCTCTTCGGTGTGGCGAACGGAGAGATCGTCGTCGATCACCGTGGGGAGGACGCGGGCCTGGGCCTCTGTCTCGAGCCCACCGAGCGCACGGGCGTGGCCTTCCGAGATGCGCGCGTCGGCGACGGCCTCCTGAACCGCCGGGTGGAGGTCGAGCAGCCGGAGCGTGTTCGCCACGGTGGAGCGAGCGCGGCCGACTCGACCGGCCAGGTCTTCCTGGGAGAACGCGAATTCGTCGATGAGCTGGCGATAGGCCCTGGCGGCTTCGATGGGATCGAGATCCTCGCGCTGGAGATTCTCGACGAGTGCCAGCTCGAGCTGCTCCCGATCGGCGAGCTGCCGAACGACCGCAGGGATCCGTTCGAGGCCGGCCATCCGGGCGGCGCGAACCCGGCGCTCACCCGCGACGAGCTGGTAGCCGTCGATCGTCTCGGTGACGAGCACCGGCTGGATGACCCCGTGTTCGCGAATGCTTGCTGCCAGCGTCTCGAGGGCGGCATCGTCCATTCGCGTTCGTGGCTGACGGGGATTCTCCCGGATCCGATCGAGCGCGATGTCGATCGATCCGGAGCTCGTTGGCGTGCGCTGGGGGATCAGCGCCGCCAATCCGCGCCCGAGACCCATCGGACGGTCGCTCCGCACGGTCATGCGGACACCAGTGCCGTCTCTTGCTGGGCCGCATCGAAGAACGCCGCTGTGGAGTGCACGGAGCCGTCGCCGACGCCGGGCATCGCTGGGGCCGCGGTCCGACCGTCGCGGGTGCGGATCTCCGAAGCGAGTGCGGCGTAAGCCTGCGCGCCCTTCGAGGTCGGGGCGTACAGGTGAATCGGCAAGCCGTGGCTTGGGGCCTCCGACAGGCGGACGCTCCGCGGGATCACGGTTTCGTAGACCCGCGACCCGAGATGCCGACGCACCTCGGCGGCGACCTCCGAGCTGAGGTTCGTTCGCGAATCGAACATGGTCAGGACCGCGCCCTTGACCTCGAGCGGTGGGTTCAGGTGGTCCCGGACCAGATTGACCGTGGCGAGCAGTTGGCTCAGGCCTTCCAGCGCGTAGTACTCGCATTGGATCGGGATGAGCGTCGAGTTGGCGGCCGTCAATGCGTTGATGGTGAGCAGGCCGAGCGATGGTGGACAATCGATGAATACGTAGTCGTAGCGGTCCTCCACGGGGTCCAGGAGACGGTCGAGGCGGCGCTCACGCTGCTCGATCGGCGCGAGCTCGACCTCTGCGCCAGCGAGTGCGATTGACGATGGGACAAGAGAGAGCCCCGCGATCGGCGTTTCGATCGTGAGCTCGTCGAGTGCGACGGCATCGATGACGGCGTCATAGACCGAGCGGCCGAGCGTCCTGTCGATGCCGAGGCCGCTCGTTGCGTTTCCCTGGGGATCAAGGTCGATCACGAGAATTCGGTCGCCCGCGAGCGCGAGATAGCTCGCTAGGTTCACGACCGTGGTGGTCTTTCCGACGCCGCCCTTTTGGTTCGCGCAGGCGATCGTCTCGCCCACTCAGATCCCTGTCCGTCGGTGTTTCACAGGACTCGATTCTACCATCCGGAGGCCCTCCTCTCGTTCGAGTCGTCTCGATGCTCCGTGATTCTGTCAGTGCCAACTGCTCAGTGAATTTGTCAGTCTCCGGGAATGGAGACGACGATCACGATGACCTCGAAGGAGCAGCGACGGGCCTGGCTATTGACCCGGGTCCTGAAGCACGAACT
>JBBRNM010000041.1:0-19582 GCA_038230295.1 Candidatus Limnocylindrales bacterium | reverse complement strand
GCCGCGGCACGAGGTCGATCGGTCGAGATCGCCGCGTCGTAGCGGCGTCGGAGCGCCGGGTTCTTGAGCCACTCGCGGGCCGTGTTGAGCCGCTTGATCCGCCCATCGTCCTGGGACGCGGCAACGTCGGGATGATGCTGCTTGACGAGCAGGCGGTAGGCGGCCTCGATGAGGTCCACGCTCGCGTCGCGGCCGACTTCGAGCTCCGCGTACAGGTCGAAGCGAGGCAGGGATTCTCGGATCACCGGGGGTTAGTTTGGCACGCGAGGTCGCTCCCGGCTGTCGGGCAGCGGACCTCAGGCCGTCGACGCCTCGCCCCTTGGCGGCGGTAGCTGCTGGAGCTGCCACTTTGCCGCTTCGGGATCCCAGATTCCCGTGGAGCCCGGTTCTCGGAGAAGTGGGTCCAGGAGCTCAGATACCCGACGAAAGCCGTCCTCCAGTGCACCCGAAAGGCCAACCTCCTTGGCCAACTTCGCATATGGCACCTTCCAGCTTGGCGGAGGCGCGTGAAGGCGCTCGGGAAGGTCGTGCGTCCCGCGTTGTGAGAACGTGTCCTCGAGGGCGTGCCCGAGACGGCGGGCGTCGAGCTTTGCGTGATCAGCGATGAGATTCATGTCCACGAGATCTTTGACTCGCGTGCTGGGCAAGCCAGAGTTCCCGTATGCCCGCGAATACGCATGCAGCTTCTCGGCAACCTGGAGCTCGAGAGGAATCACGGGCGCGACCACCGGAGGTAGGCCGGCGAAAGCCAGGAGCGTCGGGCCCTGAACGTCGTCGGCCTCGGTTGGCTGATCGGATCCGATGTCCAGTGCGAAATCATCGAAGTTCCGTCCCGCCAATTCAACACGGACGTGGTAGCGAACCGCCAGCCCTGCGTCGATTTCGTCGGGTTGCTCGGTACGTTCGATCGCGAACCTGAAGTAGTCACCGATCTCCGCTTCTTGCGCGGCCAACAGATCCTTCGTCACGCTGGCTTCCCCGCCCGCCATTGCCAGGTCGACATCTCTCGTGGACCGGGCGCGATCGCCAAACCGGTAGTCGAGCGCGAGCCCTCCTTTCAACACCCACCTGCCCGATGCGACCAGGACAAGTCGAGCCAGAAGACGGTCGAAGCCGACCTCCTTTCGAAGTCTCGTCACCGACCGGCCGGTCTCTCGGCTCATGGATGTGAGTCGGGTTTCAAGGGCTCGTCGAAACGCCTCAGCCGAGCCATAGCGCGATGCCGCCGGCCCGGGTATGGCGCCCTGAATGACCTCGACGACGCGCGGGCTAGCTTGCTTCGCTGCCTCATGGAGTCTCTGAGGCGTGGTGAGTCCCCGTTGGAGCGCTTGCCGGATCGCGCCTGCAACCTGTTCCGGAGCGGACCCGGCTTCCGCGAGGTCGACGATCGTCCTGGCCGGCGCAGTGAGGCGAACACCCTCCCGCAACGTGATCTGATCACCTTCAAGCGGCTTCAGCGTGGTGTGGACCTTCACGCCGTCCATTCGCGAAGTACTTCGCCTCTTGCGCGGCACAGTGATGTGCACAGCGTCGGGAATGAGATCCGCCAGCCCGAGGATCTCGAGGGCGGACTCGTGCGAGACAGCCGCGTCCGGACCGAACGCAAGCCATGCCACGATCACTGGTTCGCGAGGGGACGACGGATAGTCCCGGAATCGATAGATGCCGCGGGCGACCCGAACAAAGGCCCCGCGCTTTACGTGGTGGGTGATGAGCGGCGAGCTATAGCCTCGGGAATGCGCCTGCCTTGTGGTGAAGTAGCCAGCCTGCTGGGTTGCCATCTCGAACAGGCCATCTCGATTAGGCCTTGGACTGGTCGTGTCAGTCATAACTTCAATACTACTTAATAAATCGATGACACGGGTACTCGCATCAAGCCCGCCCCACGCGTCCACGAACCCGAGCCCGTGAGCGCTCGAAGCATCTCGGCGGGGAGCGGCCCGAGCCGCCCCAGCCTGGTTCCCGCCATTTACCAGCCCGGGTAATGCTATCCACCGTTTTGGCGCCTCCGAAGCGGCCAGCCCGACAGAACAGCGGCGAATTCATCCCGGCGTGAGCACGCCGCGGGATGAACTAAATCGGCAGGCGCCGCGACCAGGCGTTGGGCGGATGCATACCACTACTGGTGCTGGTAGATGACGAAATTCGGCGGAGCCATGCCGACGGGTCGGTGGGCGTTGACCGACGGGTGACCAGGCTCAGGTACCGTCGCGCGAGCACGTGCTTGCGCCCGAGGTTATCCTTTACACATGGCACGAAGAGTAAAGGCACGATGCGGCACCGTTGGCCCAAAGGTCTCGACCGGAGGATCGGGTCGAGTTCCGGGCCGTAGCCGGATCAGCTCCAAGAACCAGGTCACGTTGCCCGTCGCGGCTCTTGGTGGCGCCGGCCTCCAGGCGGGCGACCGCGTCCGCGTGGAGGTTCGAGGGCCGGGCGAGCTCGCGCTTCTCCGCGAGCCCGATCCGATCGCCCGGTTCGCCGGAAGCCTGACCGGCGTGTATGGCCCGGGCTATCTCGAGGAGCTTCGCAAGGAGTGGGCCTGACCGTTCTCGACGCCCCGCTCGTGATCGCGATCCTCGACTCGGAAGACGCTCATCACGAATCGGCGATCGCCGCCCTCGCGCGACGTCTCGAGGCCCGGGATGCGTTCGTCATGCCGGTCTCGGCGTATGCCGAAGTACTGGTCGGGCCTTTTCGGCGGGGCGAAGAAGCGGTCGCGACGGTCGAGGCGTTCCTCGAGACCCTCCCGGCGCCGGTCCACCCGGCAACCCGCGAGATCGGACGACGTGCGGCCGCGCTTCGAACCGACATCGGTCGGCGCATCCGCCTGCCGGACGCGCTTGTCCTGGCGACCGCGCTCGAGCTCTCGGCCGATCGCGTCCTCACGACGGATCGAGATTGGCCGCCGGTCGGCGTCAGTATCGAGGTGGTCTAACCCGGGCGAGCTGCCACGCGGCCACCCGATGTGCGGCCTGATTGACGCTCGCCGCTTTGCAGCTATGCTGCATTGCATGAAGACGCATTACGTCGCGGTCCAGTCGAGAGGGACTGTGGCTCTGCCAGCCGATCTACGACGCCGCCTCCACCTCGACGAGCCCGGCGCCCAGATCGAGATCCTCGAGCAGGAGGACGGCACGATCGAGCTCCGGCCGGTCCTGCCCGTTCCCGCCGATCAGCGGTGGTTCTGGACGGAGCGCTGGCAGGCGATGGAACGGGAGGTCGACGAGCACGTCGTCGAAGGTCGTGTCACGGTCGTCGATGGACCCGACGCGCTGTTCGAGCATCTCGACGCGGGCTTGGCCCCCGAGGCGTGAAGTTCGAGGTCACGCCGACCTTCGAGGGTGACTGGCGACGGCTCAACGACTCGGAGCGAGCACGCTTCCGAGCGGTGGTTCGGGACGACTTCCATCCGGCATGCGAACGCCGGCGCATCGAACCAACGACGCCCTGGCCGAAGAAGCTTCGAATGAGGGCGATCGAGGGCGCGTCCGGAATCTGGGAGATGACGTGGAGCTTCGCGCGTCCCGATGGCCGCGTCACCTTCGAGTGGCTCGACATCGAAGGCCAACCGGGGATTCGCTGGCGCCGTGTGGGTGGCCATTCGATCTTCGGGCAACCGTGACGGCAACTCCCACTCGTTGTGGCGTTGACCGATGTTCGGATCAAGTAAACACTTCGAGGTGATCCCGGCACTGGGCGGGAGCCCGCGACCCGGTTGGCAGGGGCCCGCGACCCAGTTGGTGATAGCCCGCGGCCCAGTTCGCGGGGACCCGCGACCAACTTGGCGGCAGCCCGACCCAGTTGCCGCCGGCAAACCGAACTTCAGCCCGTGGCCAGGCTCGGAGGACCTCCCTACGAGCTAAGGACCATCATCCTGGGTCCAAGTAGCCACAGCCGCGACGGCAATCGCCCGCCATCGCGCCCGTCAGTGGATGCGCCGTTCAGATCATCCGAACATCGGTCCCGACGTGGCGCGAAAACAACAGAAGGCCTCGAGCGCGAGGCGCAGATCGCGCGATAAGGGCGGCGGGGTAAGCCCAGGGCGGCAAGATCGGCCCATGCGGCGGTTGACAGCTGGTAGCCACTTGTGGCTACATGTGGCCATGAGACGGGTCGGTGTGGCGGAGCTCAGGAACAACCTCTCGAAGTACCTGCGCGCGGTCGAGGTCGGCGAGGAGCTCGACGTCACCGACCGCGATCGGGTGATTGCCAGGATCGTGCCGCCTCGCATCGAGCCGGTCCGGATCAGACCCGCTCGACGGCCCTTTGCCGAGATCCGGGATCGGAAATATGAGCCCCTCAACCTCTCCATTGACGCGTTGACGCTGCTCCGCGAGGAGCGACGCGAGCGATTGCCCTGAGCGCCGGATGAACGTCTATGTCGACGCCTCCGTGGTCATCCGGGTCGTCTTCGCCGAGCCGGAGCCGCTACGGAGCTGGGGCCAGATCGATCAGCCGGTGTCGAGCGAGCTCGTTCGGATCGAATGCCTTCGCGCGGTGGAGCGTGCCCAATTCCTGGATCGATTGGACGATGCGGTTGTTGCGGAACGCCGCGCGAACGTGCTCGAGATCGTCGATGCGATCCAGCTCATCGTCCTCGAACGCTCGGTGCTCGAGCGGGCCGGCGAGGCGTTCCCAACCTCGCTGGGCACCCTCGACGCCATCCATCTGGCGAGCGCGCTCGCAGTTCGCGACCAGTTCGAGCCCCTCGTCTTCGCCACCCACGACAAGGCGCTCGCGCTGGCCGCGCGCTCCGTTGGCTTCGCCATCGAGGGCGTCGCGCTCTAGGAGGCTGGTAGATTCGCGCTCATCCTGCCGCCTGAGAGGAGCCCCCGATGGCCGACCACACGACGAAGTTCCTCCTCGGCGAGGACCGCATCCCGCGCGCCTGGTACAACATCGTCGCCGACCTGCCGGTCCCGCCCCACCCGGTGCTCCACCCCGGCACCGGCCAGCCCATCGGGCCCGAGGACCTCGCGCCGCTGTTCCCGATGGCGCTCATCGGCCAGGAGGTCAGCGCCGAGCGGGAGATCGAGATCCCGGAGCCGGTCCGCGAGGCCTATCGCCTCTACCGGCCGAGCCCGCTCTTCCGCGCCCGGCGCCTCGAGAAGTCGCTCGATACGCCCGCCCACATCTATTACAAGTACGAGGGCGGCAGCCCGTCTGGCAGCCACAAGCCGAACACGGCGCTTGCCCAGGCCTTCTTCAACAAGGAGGCCGGCGTCAAGCGCCTCGCGACCGAGACCGGTGCGGGGCAGTGGGGCTCGGCCCTCGCGTTCGCCGGGTCGTACTTCGGGCTCGACGTCAAGGTCTACATGGTCCGCGCGAGCTACGACCAGAAGCCGTACCGCCGGAACCTGATGGAGGTCTACGGCGCCGAGGTCGTCCCGAGCCCGAGCACGACCACCAGCTACGGCCGCCAGGTGCTCGAGGCGACCCCCGACAGCCCCGGGTCGCTCGGGATCGCGATCAGCGAAGCCGTGGAGGACGCAGCGTCCCGCGAGGACACGAAGTACAGCCTCGGGTCGGTGCTCAATCACGTGCTGCTCCACCAGACGGTGATCGGCCAGGAGGCGATCGAGCAGATGGCGATGGCCGGCGAGGAGCCCGAGATCATCATCGGCTGCACCGGCGGCGGCTCGAACTTCGCGGGGCTCACGTTTCCGTTCATCGGTCGCGGGCTGCGTGGCGGCCCGAAGCCGCGGGTAATCGCGGTCGAGCCGGACGCGGCTCCCTCGCTGACGAAGGGTACGTACCGCTACGACTTCGGCGACACCGGGCAGATGACGCCGCTCGTGAAGATGCACACGCTCGGCCACAGCTTCGTGCCCGAGCCGATTCACGCCGGTGGGCTCCGGTACCACGGCATGGCGCCGCTGGTGAGCCTGCTCAAGGAGCACGATCTCATCGAGGCGCGGGCCGTTCCGCAGCAATCGACGTTCGAGGCCGGCGTGCATTTCGCCCGCGCCGAGGGCATTCTCCCGGCGCCCGAGCCGGCCCACGCGATCCGCATCGCGATCGACGAGGCCGTCCGCGCCCGCGACGAGAACCGCCCGACCGTGATCCTGTTCAACCTCTGCGGCCATGGCCACTTCGACCTGTCGGCCTACGAGCGGTATTTGTCCGGCGCGCTCGTTGACTACGCGTACCCGGCGGAGAAGGTCGCCGAGGCCCTCAAGGCGTTGGAAGGCTTGCCGGTGTCGTGACCGACGAACTCGGCGCCCGATAAGGCGCGCTCTGCGGCGTGGGTGCCGAGGTAGTTCGGCTGAAGCGGAACGACTCAGGCCGCGGGGGAGACGACGACGTTCGTCTTGACCTGATAGAACACGTCGGCTGCGTCGTATACGTCGATGCGCAGCACCCAGGTCCCCGGCAGCGGCGGACGGGAACCGGTGTCGGCCTGTCGCTCGATCGTCGGGAGCCCGGCGCCCTCCCGCGTCACGAAATTGACATCAAATATCCCGTCGCTCGCCTTCGTGAGCGTCGTGATGGTCTGGGACGCTGGCTCGCTCTCGAAGGCCTGGAACTCCGCGGTCTCGAACACGAAGCGCAGGCTTGGCGACTTGCCGACCTCTCGGAGTCGAAGGTCAGCATCAGTGTGCAACGTGACCCTGATGTGCACGCCGGACACGCTTGAGCCGCCAACGGCCATCGTGGTGTGGACGTCACTGACGGTGACATGGAGGATGGCGGATCGTGCGGCGAGCTCCGCCGACGCCCGATCGGCCTCGTTCTGGCTCGCCGAGGGCGAGAGCTGACTCACCACGATCACCGCCCCGATGGCGAGCGCCAGGAACGCGATGCGTCTGGCCAGGGCTCCATCCGACGCTGAGCGCGCTCGAAGCCTCGCGAGAATGCCGTACCCGACCACCGACGCCAGCAGGATCGAAATGCCGGCGATCACGGCGGCTGGGAGCACGCTTGTGTAGCACGCCGCGGTCTTCTCGCTGTCGAAACAGCCAAACGATCCAAGCAACGAATCGGCAAGAATGGCCACGAAGACCCCGAGCACGATGCCGATGACGATCGCCGCCCGGAAGCCGGGCTGAGCGCGAGCAACGCTCGATCGGAACGGGGCGACGGCCCAGATGACGACGACGACGGCGATCACTCCGAGGATGACGGGCAGGACCTGCGCGAGCACTGACGCCGTTCGGTTCTCCCTCACGGCCACGGTCGAGCCACACAAGTGCGCCCCTCAACCGGAACCCTCCGCGCCGTAGACGCTTCCCTCCCGGGGCTGTGACGACGCGAGCGCAGCAAGTCTGCGCGCTCGGCGAATCAAGAAGCACCGGCCGGAGGGGTGTCCGGGCCGGGTGCGATGTCGGCGATGGAGCACCCGGCCGGACGAGGTGCCCTGGCCGGGTGCGACGTGATGGGTAGTTGCGGTCTAGTGCCCCCCGCCAAAGGTGCCGTTCGCCTGGTCGGTGGCGCGCTGGAGGACCTCGGCCTTCTCGGCGTCGGCCTGAGCCTGCGTGATGGAGCCGTTGGCAACCTGCGCCGCGAGCTCGCTGTTGCCGTCCGCGACGAGGGCGTCGATGACGACCTGCAGGACCACGTTGTGGGCCTTCGCGACCGCCGCGACCGTCTGGCCGCCCGCGAGCGCCGTCTTGAGATCCGCTTCGCTGATGCCGATCGCCTTCGCGACAACCGACGTGTCGGTGACCGCTTCGACGTGGCCGCCCGGACCACCCGGACCACCGCGCCCGCCGGGGCCGCGGCCGCTGAACGTGCCGTTCGCCTTCTCGGCGTCGGCCTGGGCCTGGGTGATCGAGCCGTTGGCGACCGCCGCGGCGAGCTCGGTCTGGCTGTCCGCGACGAGGGCATCGATGACGACCTGGACGTCGACGTCGTGGGCCTTTGCGTCGGCCGCGATGGTCTGGCCGCCGGCGAGCGCCGTCGTGAGATCAGCCTCGCTGATCCCGATCGCCTTCGCGACGACCGAGGCGTCCGTAACTGCCTCGACGTGACCGCCGAAACCACCCGGGCCGCCGAAGCCGCCCGGGCCGCCGAAACCGCCCGGGCCGCCGAAGCCGCCAAAGCCGCCGGGATGGCCAGCATCGTTGTCGGTTTCGGTCCCGGTCGTTGCCGAGGGGGCCGTCGCGGTCGACGGCGTCGGTGTCGCTGCCGCGGTGGTCAGCGGTCCGAGGATCGCGGCGCCGCCGATGCCACCGAGCACGAGCGCTCCGATGACTCTCGTTCGGGTACCGAAGCGGCCTGGGGGCGCGACTCGCTCAGGGGGCGCGGTGTAGGCGCGGGCCGTCGCGCCCTTGTCGGTCGTCGAGGCGGAGACGGTCGTCGAGGCGAGGACTTCAGTCGGGGCGTCGACGCCGTACGCGACGTCGTCGGGCTCCGGGTCCGCGGGCTTCCAGTTCGGGTCCATGTCGTGGCTCCTGTCTCTCTGTGCGTCGGGATGGGACGCGTCCATGCGCCAGAGACTGGTTCCGCTTCATTGGAACTTCCTGAGATCAGGCGTTCTGGGCGGACGAACTTCATCGAGGCGGCCCGCCGCCCGTAAACCCGAGCGCGGTTACCGCCCCGATCGCGGTTACCGCCCCGAGGTCCCGCTCAGCCCGAGGTCCCGCTCAGCCCGAGGCCCCGCTCAGCCCGAGGCCCCGCTCAGCCCGAGGCCCCGCTCAGCCCGAGCCCGCTCATCGCCGCTTTATGCAGTACTGCATTCGAACCGTCGTGAGCGTGCTCGCCCCTCCGCCCTGGCGTCGATTTGAGCAGGTGGGCAAGCTCACTCAGCCGCGTTTGTATGCAATGCTGCATACGGGGTGGGACCCCGTCCGGGTCGTCGCGCATCCTCGGCTGTAGAGTGCTGCCGTGCTCAAGATGGCCGTCGGTCACAGCGATGACGTGGATCCGATGGATGCGATCGCGGTCGCCATCGACCAGTGCCGGACCGCGCTCGGCGGGCTGAATCCGCAGGCCGGAATCCTGTTCGTGGCCTTCGACAGCTTCGATCCGACCATCCTCGCCGCGGTGACCGAGGCCTTTCCGGGCGTGACCGTCATGGGCGCGACCTCGGCGGCCGAGATGTCCTCCGCGAATGGCTACCAGGAGGACTCGATCATGCTCGCGCTGTTCGCGTCGGACAGCGTGGACGTGACGGTCGGACTCGGGGCGACCCTCGGTGACGACATCGATGCGGCCTGCCAGGCGGCCGCGGACGAGGCCCTCTCCGGAACGCAGAGAGAGCCGAAGCTCTGCGTGGTCCTCAACGAAGGGCTCGTGGGCGATCCGCAGCTTGCCCTGGAAGGGATGGCGAAGGCCCTGCCAGCCGGCGTGGTCGTCGTGGGCGGGGCCTCGGCCCGACACGATTTCGCGTCGGTGAACCTCGGGTATCAGTTCTGCGGCGACCGGATCGTCCAGCAGGGGATCGCGGTCATGCTCTTCTCGGGCCCCATCGCGTTCTCGACCGCGCTCGGAACGGGCTGGCGAACGATCGGCACCGCAGGAACGGTCACGCGATCCGAAGCCGGCGCGGTGCACGAGATCGACGGACGGCCGGCCCTCGAGTTCCTCGCGCGCTACCTCGACACGACCGGCCCTGCAACGTTCGGCAACCCCCTGTCGGTCGTCGAACCCGGATCGGGCTCGTACCTGCGGGCGGTCCTGGGATCCGACCCCGCCTCGGGATCCATTCACATCACCGGCGAAGTCCCGGCGGGAGCAACGGTCCAGGTGACGACCGCCGACACCGACGACATCCTCGCCGGCACGAAGGGCGCTCTCGCCCAGGCTGTCGCCGACTTCCCCACAGGCGCGAAGCCCGAAGCCGCGTTGATCTTCTCGTGCGCGATCCGGCAGTACCTGCTCGGAACGCGGACGGAGGTCGAGGCCGAGATGGCTCGCTCCGAATACGGCGCGTCGATCTCCCTCGCCGGCCTGTACTGCTACGGCGAGATCGGCCCGATCGAGGGCGCCGCGACGAGTCGCTTCTTCCAGGAAACGTTCCTGACCCTGCTGCTCGGGACGTGACGGACGGGCCTGGCCTCGATGGCGAAGCCGCGCCCGAGCCCTTGTCCGAGGCGCTCCGCAAGGATCACGCGAAGCTGACGAAACGCGTCGCCCGCCTCGAGAGCGTCCTTCGGAATGTCGAGCAGATCCGCGACACGAACGCCCGGCTGCTCGACCGATTGATGGGCGACCTCGAGGCCGAACGGGCCAAGTCCGATCGGCTCCTGCTCAACGTCTTGCCCCAGCCGATCATCGACCGGCTGAACGCCGGCGAGGAGCCGATCGCCGATCGCTACGACGACGTCGCCGTCGTCTTCAGCGACTTCGTCGGGTTCACCGAGATCTCCGCCAGTCTGCCGGCATCGACGCTCGTCTCGTCGCTGAACGCGTTGTTCTCCGCGTTCGATGCCGCCTGCGCCGAGCTGGGCGTCGAGAAGATCAAGACGATCGGGGATGCCTACATGGCGGCGGCGGGGCTGCCGGGGACAGCCCCGGATCACGCTCGCGCCGCGGCCGACCTGGCCCTGGCGATGCGGTCGGCGGTCGAGGCGGCAGGTCCGCCGTGGCAGATTCGAATCGGCCTGCATTCCGGGCCTGTGGTCGCTGGCGTGATCGGCACGAGCAAGTTCGTCTACGACCTCTGGGGCGATGCGGTCAACGTGGCCAGCCGGCTCGAGACGTCAGCGCCGCCGGGCCGGATCCAGGTTTCGGAGCAAGTCGCGAGAGCGCTTGATGACGACTTCGAGCTCGAGCCGCGCGGCGACGTCGAGCTCAAGGGCAAAGGCGTGACGAAGACCTTCTTCCTGATCGGCCGCCGCTGATGGGGTGATTAGGCGCGTCGGCGCTTGGCTTTTGCTCTAGTCGTCATCCCCGGACGGCTAACCGAGTTTCGTCCGCGACGCGGCGCCTCCGCCGACCTCGAAGCGAGGCCTCTCGTGCTCGATAGCCGGGCCGATCCGCCTTCGCGAGGCCCTTCGACCCGCCGCCGACGGCAAACATTGCCGATCGTCGTCCAGGGAGGACGATTAGCGAGGAAGTCCGGCAAAGTCCCGCCAGGCCGGGCGAATCCGCCACGTTCTCGCGCCCGGGGGTGCGGAAGCGCGGGCCCGGACGTGGGGCGTGACCCTCTAGGTGAAGAGCGAGGCGTACGCGTTGATCGCCGGCTGGCCGCCGAGGTGGGCGTAGAGGACGGTCGAGGAGCGGTCGATCTCGGCGCGGCTGACCAGGTCGATCAGGCCGGCCATCGACTTTCCCTCGTACACCGGGTCCGTGATCATCGCCTCGAGGCGGGCGGCGAGGCGCATCGCGTCGAGCGTCGAGGCATCGGGGATCCCATAGGTCCCGCCGTGATAGCGGTCGTCGAGGACGATCTCGTCGTCGCGGAGGTCGCGCTCGAGCCCGATCGCCTTCGCCGTGAATCGGGCGATCCGGGCAACCTGGGCGAGGGTCTCGACGGGCTTGGCCGAGGCGTCGACGCCGATGACCCGCCGAGGCCGCGAGGGCTCGGGGTCCTCGGCCGCGAACCCCGCGATCATCCCGGCCTGGGTCGAGCCGGTGACCGAGCAGACGATGACGGTATCGAAGAAGACGCCGAGCTCGCGCTCCTGGGCCTCGACCTCGCGAACCCACCCGGCGAAGCCGAGGCCGCCGAGGGGATGGTCGGACGCTCCGGCGGGAATCGCGTAGGGCTTGCCGCCGCCTGCCTCGATTTCGGCGAGCGCCTGCTCCCAGCTCTCCTTGAAGCCGATCCCGAAGCCGGCTTTCACGAGCCGCACGTCGGCGCCCATCAGCCGGCTCAGGAGGATGTTGCCGACGCGGTCGTAGGTCACGTCGGGCCAGTCGACCCAGCTCTCCTGCACCAGCACGCACTTCAGTCCGGCGACCGCGGCGGCGGCCGCGACCTGGCGCGTGTGGTTCGACTGGACGCCGCCGATCGAAACGAGCGTGTCGCAGCCCTGGGCGAGCGCGTCGGCGACGAGGTACTCGAGCTTGCGGGTCTTGTTGCCGCCGAAGGCGAGCGGCGAGTTGCAGTCCTCGCGCTTGGCCCAGATCGTCGCGCCGCCGAGGTGCTTCGTGAGCCGATCCAGCCGCTGCAGCGGCGACGGCCCGAAGGTCAGCGGGTATCGCGCGTACGACTCCAGGGATGGCATCGCCGCGAGGCTAGCAGGCGCACCTCAGCGCGAGGATCGTCATCGGAGGACATGCGGCGTAGGATTGGCGCCCGACCCGTCGCCGCGGAGGTCCAGGTTCGATGCATGTCCGAAAGTCTCCAGTCGCACTGACGCTGGTGGCCGTCGTCGCCGTCGTGCTGCTTGCCGGCACGGCCCTCGCCATCCAATCGGGTGCCGTCGATCTCTCGGGGACCTCGCTTTCCGCGCCCGGCGCGTCCAAGGCACCCAAGGCCGCGCAACCGGATGGCTCCGAGGCGCCCGACGGCTCCGAAGCACCCGAGGCCTCGGAAACGCCTGATGGCCCCGAGGGATCAGAAGGCCCGCCCTCCGCGGACGAGCTTGCCCGGATCGTCGATCGACTCCAGGCCGCCGGTATCACGGCGACCGCCTCCGATCTGGCTGATCTCGCCGCCAAGGTGGGCGTCGGCGGCGCGGTCCGCGTCTTCGCGTTCGCCCACGCCAGCGGGAAGTCGCCCGCCGAGATCCTCGCGCTGTTCGAATCGGGCAAGGGCTGGGGCCAGATCAAGAAAGAGCTCAACCTGTCCATCGGGTCCGGGATCGGCTGGATCATGGGCAATGGCGGCGGCAACGACAACGCGAACGGGCCCAAGGCGTCAGGCGGTTGACCAAAGCGTTTTCGGCCTGATGGCCGGCGGCTCAATCGCAGATTTGCTGACCCAATGGCGAGAGGCGGAGCGACGCTGGGAGAGGCCCGGGCCCGCTGACGAAGTGCGCGCCTCGGCGCTGGAGGTCGTCCGCGCCTACATCGCCTACCAGGACGCGGCGCTGCCGCCAGGAACCGGCGAGTTCATGCTGGTCGCCGACGACACGCAGCGCTACGTCGGCGCGACGGGCGGCGCGACCTCGGTCCTTGGGTACGAGGTCGACGAGCTCATCGGCCGCCGGATCGAGGAGCTCGCCGCGCCCGGCGATCGCGAAACCGCGCCCGAACAGTGGCTCGCGTTCCTGAAGTCCGGTCGACGGGAGGGTCGGTTCCATTTGCTGTCAAAGGGTGGCCAGCCCGTCCCGCTCAGGTACCAGGCTCGCGCCCACCACCCGGTCGCCGGCTTCCACCTGTCCCGCCTCTGGCCGGATCCGGCCAGAGGGGCCTTCGTATCGGGTGTAACGACCGGGCGACCTTCGCGTCCGTGTTGATAGCCTCGGTGGCCCGGGTGACCGGTTTCCGCCGTGGCAATACGGATGGAGGCGAAGATGTTCCGGCGAGCAGCGGCACTGATGGTGGCCGTCCTCGTTCTTGGCGGTTGCAGCACTCAATCACCCACACCAACCCCGGGAGACGTCGCGACCAACCCGGCGACCCCGACGACCGCGCCGAGCCCGACGCCCGTCGATGTCGCGAGCCTGTTCCTCCCCCAGATCGTGGCGATGACGAAGGGCTCGCTGGACGTGAACGGCACGCTCACGGTTGGCTCCCAGAGCGGCACCGTCGCGGGGACGATCAGCTACATCGGCGCTGATTCCGCCGACGTGCTCGTCGTCGCAGGCGCCACGCCCAATGGACAGGCGGCCATCATCAGCCTGCAACCCTGAGGCAGTCGGCCGCAGACGGGCGCTATCCTCGGGCCCGTAGCGACCGCGGGGAGGTCCGATGCTCATACGGGGCCGATGGCGGCGCTCTTTCGTCGTCGTCGCCGTGGCGATCTCGGCGATCGGGTGCGTGACCGCTACGCCCACGCCGCTGTCTTCCCCGCTCGTCTCGCTGGCACCGACCGCGGAGGCGACGGGCGTCCCCCCGTCTCCTTCCATCTCGCCGGCTCCGTCCACCGCGCCTCCAGCGATCTTCCCGCTGGCCGTTGTCGTCCACGAGACCGACCTTCGCCAGTCGATCGCCTCATCCGGGCTCGTCGCAGCGCTCGCGGCGGGCAAGGTGGTCGTTCCGTGCGGGGTGTCCCGCGTCGCCGTCGGGGGGAGTGCGATCGCCATGCCTACCGCCGCCTGCTCGGCAGCGACCGACATCCCGGCGGCCCTGGCCAAGACTCCCGGCGCGATCGGGCTCCTGCCCGCCGGACTGGTCGACCCGCGAGTGAAGGTCCTCTCCGTGGACGGAGCGGATCTCTTCGGCGACACGGTGATCCGGGCGAAGGCGTACCCCGTCGTCGGATCGTCTGACGCGCTCCCGGCGGAACTGGCGGGGACCGCGACCGCGTACGACGTCAACGACATCCGCACCATCGTCTCGACGGGTGACACGTGTCCCGACCGCGGTCCCAGCCTCTACGCCAATGTCCTCGGCAAGGGCTGGGATTGGACGCTCGAGGGCGGCACCGCCCGGTATACGGGGATCGGCATCGACCGAACGTTCAGCGGGCCGACGGGCAACGGCAATCCCGTCGTGCAGGCCGTCCGCACCGGCAAGGACATCGGCGCGGTCTGGAACCTCATTCGCGACGCCGACATCGCTGTCAACGACTTCGAATGCCCAATGGTCGCGAACTTCACGCAGCACAACAGTGGGACGTTCTTCACGATCGATCCGAAGGTGGCGGGCCTGTTCGCCCGCGTCGGGATGGACTTCGCGTCGCTCGGCTCGAACCATGGGACCGACCTCGGGGCGAGCGGCATCCGCCAGACGCTGGCCTACTTCGACCAGGCAGGCGTGAAGTACTCCGGCGCCGGACTGAACCTCGCGCAAGCGATGGCTCCGGCCGTCTTCAACGTCCGCGGACTCCGGTTCGCGTTCCTGAGCTGGGATGCGACCGGCGTGTCGAGGCCGGCAACAGCGACCGGCTGGGGCGAGCTCCACGCCACCACCGGCAACGTGCAGAAGGCTGTCGCGCTCGCCCGCGCTCAGGCGGACGTGGTGATCCTCATGCCCCAGTGGAACTTCCCCGAGTATTCCGCGCCGTTCACGCCGACCGCGCTCGCCCAACGCGACGCCTGGTTCGCCGCCGGCGTGGACGACATCCTCGGCAGCGGGACGCACTGGGCCAGCGCAATCTCGGTCACCCGCCCGGAACCGGGAAAGGGCTGGCGACTCGCGGTGACGAGCCACGGCAACTTCCTCTTCGGCCAGCTGTGGAGCCGGACGACCCAGGAAGGCCTGATCTACGAGGTGACCTTTCGGGGGACCCAACTCGTCCAGGTCCGCGTCCACCCCTACATCGTCATGAACGGCGCCCAGCCGAACCTCACCGACCCGACGACCGACGGCGCCCACGTGCAGCGCCAGGTGCTCGCGGTCAGCCAGCTTCCCTGAGCAGCATTCGGCCGCTGCGCCGGGCTCCGTCGTCGATCGTCCCGGTTGACGAGCGTGCGCTTATCGCTTCCGAACTTCCGCGCTATCTGTTCCGGAGCCACCGTTCGAGATCGCCACGATGGACGATGCCGAGGACCAGGATCACCCGGTCTTCGTCGATGGCGTCGTCCATCAGTCGGTAGTCGCCGACGCGGAGTCGGTGGAACCAGTCGCTCACGCCCTGGATCGTCTTGACGGCCTTGCCGCCAATTCAACCCGGCTCGCGGGCGTCTCGTGCCAGCTTCTCAAGCGCCTGATGCAGCTCGAGCAGGAGTCGATGCGCTCGCTGGCGTGTTTCGGTGGTCATCCGGTGTCCCTCGTGGTCTACTGGCCGGTGCCGAGCCAGGTCGCTGGCTGCGACCGATCGAACGGCGTCTCGACTGGCAAGTCCAGTTGGTACCCGATGACCGAGGTGCTAGCAGGCGCCTCCCGGAGGGCTGATCGGGCTCGCATTGACGGCACTGCAGAGCGCGGCGAACTTCGTCGCGATCCCGCCCACGGTGCTATCGAGACTGTCGAGTCGGGCCTGGATGCCCGCGAGCTGATCGACGTTCGCGCTCGCGGTGGGCCGCTCTGCGATCGTCCGCAACTCGGCGATGTCGGCTCGCATGGTGGAGACGTCGGACCGAAGTCCGGCCAGCGCGGGGCCGGGATCGACGGACGAAGGCGCGGGCCGTGCCGCCACACTGAGCACGACCGCGAGTGTGATGGCGCTGAGCACGAGGGAGATGGCGCCCATCCGGTCGGTTCGCATATTCACCTCCTGCCTGCGCTGCTTGGTCCCAGACGGTACCAGCCGTGTCTCGGCCGTTGGGCGTCGGATGGTGACTGGCCGAGCGACGGGGTCGCCTGGAGCTCGCGGATCTGGCGCGCGTCCGCGACCTGCTCGGGTCGCTTCCGATCGAAATCGAGGCCGTCGACCTTCGGCTTGCGCTGGGCGAGGTGACCGAGATCGCGCGCAGCCTCGAGTTGACCGCGTACCACGCCGCGTACCTCGCGCTTGCAGCGCGCCTGGCCCTGCCCCTGGCGACCGTCGATGACCGCCTGCGGCGAGCGGCGGCGTCATCAGGCGTCGGGATCGTCGGCTGACGAATCGCCGCGGTTGAGTCCTGGGGCGCCCGGCTGATCCGGGGAAGTTGGAGCGCGGCGACGAGGTCCTCTTCAGGCCCGAGGTCCTCTTCAGTCCCGGATTTCGCTCAGTCCCTCGGACGGGGCTCGATGTTCGCCGCGGGCCGAAAGAGGTTGTCCGGATCGTAGGTCCGCTTTAGGAGGCGCAGACGGGCCAGGGTCTCGGGCGCAAAGGCCGCGGCGACCGATTCCGCGTCAGGCGATTCGAGGAAGTTGACGTACGTGCCGCGCGACTTCGACGCGAGCTCTTCCCGGAACGATCGGCCCCAGGCGTGGTAGTCGGCGCCATTCTCGAGCTCCTCATACGGCGTCAACAGCCACAGGAGCGCGGGCCGTTTCCGATGGCCGAACGCGGTCGAGCCATCAGGTGATCGGGCAAATGCGCCCCCGAAGACGCGGAGCTGCACGAGGGCCTCGGCGGCCGAGGCACCGGCGATTCGGCGCAGGAGGATGTCGGCGATCTCGTCGTCGAGGTCGTCGATGAACAAGGACTCACTGACCATTCCCCACGGGTCGTCGCCCCCGGCGGGGTACACGTCGGGATAGGGCTTGCGAGCGACCGTGTCGAGGATGACCGGGGCGAGCGCACGGAACGGCGCGAGGACCTGGTCGGCTTCGCCCTCCGCTCCGCAGAACAGCAGCTCGATGAACACCGCCAGCGTCCCGTGGAGGCTCTCCGGAACCTCGGGCATCGGCGGCACGCGCATGAGGAGCGGCATGATCGTCAGCTCCTCGGACGCCGCGAGGCCAAGCGGGACGAGAGCCTGGATGACCTCTCGGGTCGCGGGCAGGACGATGCTCCCGTGGAAAACGGGCCCGATCGGGTTGAGCGCGAACTCGAATTCGGTCACGACGCCGAAGTTGCCGCCCCCGCCGCGGAGCGCCCAGAAGAGGTCTGGCTCGAGGTCCGCGCTCGCGGTTCGAATCACGCCGTCCGCGGTGACGATCTGGACCGACCGCAGCTGATCCACGGTCGCTCCGTAGCGGCGCACGAGCCAGCCGATCCCTCCCCCAAGGGTCAGCCCACCGATGCCGACCGATCCGGTATCGCCGAAGGGAACGGCGAACCCCGACTGGTAGGCGGCCGTCGTGAGCTCACCCGCCGTGACGCCTCCGCCTGCCCGGGCGGTCTGCGCCGCGCCGTTGATCGCGATGTCTTTCAGCAGCGAAAGATCGATGACGAGGCCGCCGTCATTGACGGCATCACCGGAGAATCCATGTCGGCCGCCCGCGACGGAGAGGGGGGTGTTCGTGTTGCCGGCCCACCGGACCACCGCCACGACGTCTGCGGCGTGTCGCGGCCTGGCGATCAGCGCCGGATGTCGATCGACGTAGGCGTTCTCGACACGGCGGGCCCGATCGTAGCCATCGTCATCCGGCCCGATCAGCTGACCACCGAAAGACTCGACCAGCGCGGATCGGAGCGAAGGCGCGATGGTCATTGGTCCCGTCCTGGGGTGGGGTCGGTCGGATCTTGGTTGGGGCCTGACCGGGTCTACCGGTCGGCGCGTCGCTCAGCCGCCGCGACGAGCTGGCGAACCGCGGTCGGGTAGTAGCCGGCGATCCCGTTGCCGAACAGGCGGCTGAATAACGGCGTCAACGGACCATCGATTGTCGCGGCCATCGAGACTCGGGCGCCGCCCGTGGGCAGCGGCTCGATCGTGTGGTGGAACCCCATCCGGACGCCAGGCCCGCTCCCGCCAATGACGAGCGACGCCTGCGGCTTTGCTTCGACAACCGTGAATTCCCGTTGCCTCCCGTTCGCCAGCGTCACCGTCCCCACGGTTCCCGCCGCGATCGGTCCGTCGAGGTGCGCTGCCGTGTAGCCCGGGTTCCAGCTCGGCCAACGGTCGACGTCCGCGATGACGCCCCAGACCGCCTCCGAGGACGCCGTCGTGAGTTCCGTGTGCTCTGTCCGCCACATTGGAACCATGACTCCTTCCGAGCTCCGAGCCCACTCCGCCCTCTCAGCTGTCCGCCGACTTTGCCCCGGCCCACGGGTCCGAAATTGGCTCGCTTCCGGGCCGACGACGCTGAGATCGGATTGCCCTCCCACATTTGAAGATAGCAACCATATATTTTGGTATGGCGAAGTTATGCTGACCCGATGACCGACGTCAAGCCCCGACGCAAGCTGTACGAGTCGCCTCGGCGCAGTGAGCAGCTGGACGCGACACGTCGACGAATCCTGGAGGCGGCCCGACGGCTCTTCCGGGAAAAGGGCTATGCGAACACGACCGTGAACGAGATCGCCCGTGAGTCGGGCCTCGCCGTGCCCACGGTCTACAAGAACTTCGGCAACAAGCGCCGGCTGCTCCTGGAGCTGATCGAGCAGACGATCGACAGCCGCGTGCCGGCAGAGTTTGCGAGCGTTATTGAGCAGACAACGTCCGAGGCTCGCGTCGCGGCGCTTGCGGCGATGGCCATCCATCTGGCCTCCGGAGGAGCCGATGTGATCTCAATCGTCATCGGCGCGGCCGGCGCGGACCCGCAATTCGCGGAGATGGTCAGGCGGATCTCCGAAGGGAGACGCCACAACGCTGCGCGAATCGCCCGGTCGCTTGCTCGAGAGGGGGCGCTTCGTTCCGAGGTCAGCGAAGAGCAGGCCCGCGACGTGATGTTCGCGCTCGCGGGCCCGGAGATCTACGAACTTCTGGTCACGCGTTCGGGGTGGTCCGATGACCAGTTCGAAACGTGGCTTTCGAGCACGCTCGTGGGCTCGTTGCTCGCCGACGTGCAGTAGGGCGACCCGAGGACGGGCGACGGCTCGCGATCGGGTTCTGGGGAGTGTGGCGCGCCCGCGAGCCTTCGATCGGTCGGGGAGGGTGGAGCGGGAGACGGGATTCGAACCCGCGCCGCCTTGTACCCACCGGGCAGAACCCAGCGGTCGAACCTCGTCCGGTCAGGCCGGTTCTTCGCCCTTGCGGAGCTCCCACAGGACGTTGACGATGAACCAACGGTCGCCGAGCTTCGCGATGTGGAGATAGTCCATGTAGGGGTGTGACAGGACCTTCACTGACGCGATGTGGCGGAACACGTCCTCGACAACGATCTCGAAGGCCCG
>JBBRNM010000040.1:0-20032 GCA_038230295.1 Candidatus Limnocylindrales bacterium | reverse complement strand
GTCGCGACCTCGCGAGCCGTGAAGCCCTCGAGCGTGAAGCCGGCCGTCGGCGTCCGGCGCTCGAACTGAGCACGGTCCACGATCCCCCGTAGGCGCAGGCCCGGGATCGAGCCGAGTCCCGCGGCCAGGCGCCGATACAGCCCCAGCTCGTACGTTCGGATCGCGCCCATCGCGGCGACGAGCCTCGAGCGCCGTGTGCCTTGCGCATCGACGCCCCCGAATTCGACGCCAAGGCTGGCGAGGTACTCGACGGCAGCGAGCGCGCCTGCGTAGCCCTCGAAGTTGCCGGTCCCGGTCTCGAACTTGTGTGTCGCCGGCCGGACCTTGTAGGCAGGCAGGGTCGCCAGCAGCTCGCGCCGGCCGTAGAGCGCCCCCACGTGCGGGCCGAAGAACTTGTAGACCGAGCAGGCGACGAAGTCCGCGCCGACCGCTCGCGCGTCGAGCAACAGGTGCGGCGCGGCGTGCACCGCATCGACGTAGATCCAGGCGCCCGCGCGCCGTGCCAGAGCGGCGATCTCGGCGATCGGGTTGATCGTGCCGACGGCGTTCGAGGCCCACCCAACCGCAACGAGCCGGGTCCGAGGCGAGAGGAGGGCCTCGAGATCGGCGAGCCGGAGCGTGCAGTCGTCGAGCGATGGCTCCCAGGTCCGGACCACGAGCCCGCGATCCGCGGCCATGGCGAGCCACGGGTCGACGTTCGCCTGGTGGTCGAGGCCGGTCACGATGATCTCGTCGCCGGCTCGGAGCGCCGCCCCGATCGACCGCGAGATGTGGAACGTGAGCGTCGTCATGTTCGGGCCGAGGGTGATCTCGTCGGCATCGACGCCGAGCAGGTCCGCGATCGCGGCGTGGGCTTCATCGACGATCGCGTCCGAGCGGCGCGACGTCTCGAACGCCCCCTCGTGGTTCGCATTCGAGGTCCGGTAGTAGTCCGCAACGGCTTCGATCACGCTCTCGGGGACCTGCGTCCCGCCGGGGCCGTCGAAGAAGACCATCGGTCGCCCAACGTGGGTCAGCGAGAGGGCCGGGAACTGGCTCCGGACGGATTCGACGTCGAATGGCGTCACCGCACGATCGTAGCCGCACCAGGGATCGCCCGCCTCGTTGACCGAGCAACGACCTGCCCGTAGGATGGAGCCATGCCCGGAACCGAGCCGCGGCAGGCTCCCCTCACCGCTCGCGACCCACGACTCGCGCCGTGGCGCGCGTTCGTTCGTGCCCAGGCACACGTGTCGCGCCGCCTGGACGAGGATCTCCGCACCGAGCATGGCCTCTCCCTCCAGGAGTACGTCGCCCTGTTGATCCTCGTGGAGGCGCCGGGGCATCGCCTCCGCATGGGCCACCTGGCCGAATCGCTCACGCTCTCCAAGAGCGGCGCTACGCGGCTTATCGACCGGCTCGTCGCGGACGGGCTCGTCGCGCGGGTGTCGTGCTCGTCGGATGCCCGCGGCGCCGAGGCCGAGCTCACCGAGCGCGGCATCGACCGACTCCGGACCGCCGCCCCGACGCACCTGCGGGGCATCGCGGAGTACTTCCTCTCCCCGATCGGCCCAACGGACCTCGAGATCATCGAGCGAACGATGGGCGTCGTTGCGGCCTGCGCCGGCGACCGAGCCCGAACCTGAGCGAGCCGGCCGGCACGCTCTACGCCGGCACCTCGGGCTTCTCGTACCCCGGCTGGACGCCGCGCTTCTACCCGCCCGGGACGCCCGCGGCCAAGCGCCTCGCGTACTACGCCTCGCGACTCTCGACCGTCGAGCTGAATGCCACGTTTCGTCGCCGCCCCACTGCCAGCGCAATCGCCGGCTGGGTTGCGGCGACACCTTCGTCGTTCCGGTTCGTCGTCAAGGCCCAGCGCGGATCGGCCCTTCGGGCCCTGCTCCACGAGCCGGTCGAGAGCATCGCCTGGCTGACGGAGCCGCTCGGCGGCTTCGGCGACCGCCTTGGAGCGGTCCTGTTCCGAATCCCGGGCGAGATCCGGCGCGGCGGCCCGATCTTCGATGGTGACCCGAACGCCTCCGATGGACGACTCCGGGCGCTC
Organism: Candidatus Limnocylindrales bacterium; assembly: GCA_038230295.1. Classification (GTDB taxonomy): domain Bacteria; phylum Chloroflexota; class Limnocylindria; order Limnocylindrales; family CSP1-4; genus UBA5189. Next base: position 17,991 of record JBBRNM010000040.1, on the reverse strand, counting down.
CTCGCGGCTTGGCCGACGACGATCCCGCTGGTGATGGAGTTCCAGCACGCTTCCTGGCACGTGGACGAGACCTTCGTGGCTCTGAGAGATGCCGGCGCGGTCCTCTGTACGACGGAGCTCCCCGAGGACGAGGATCCACCCACGATCCGCCGGACCGGCGACCAGCTCTATCTGCGGCTCCGGCGCGACGAATACGCGCCAGCGGAGGTGGCGGCCTGGGCGGACCGCCTCGTGCCGTTCCTCGCCGCGGGCGACGAGGCCTATGTCTTCTTCCGCCATGACGCCGACGGGCGCGCGACCGAGCTCGCCCTCGCGCTCAGGAACCGAGTCGAGGCGCAGCTCGGAGGCTGATCAACCGCCCGACGGGTTCCCGGGCGGGGCGCCATGCGGGTGGCCGCGCTCGTGGTCGACGCGATGGGTGTACTCGGCCGGCCCGAAGACCACCAGGAGGATCAGCTCCTCCTCGATGTCGTGAAAGCGATGCGGCGCGTCGGCCGGTACGAAGACGATCGAGCCGGCGGTGATGGGCCGGTCATCGTCGCCGACCGTGACCCGCGCCCGCCCGGCGGCCACGTGGTAGACCTCGTCCTCGGTGTGCGGCTCCTGAGGATCGACGCCACCGGCCGGCAGGACGTAGATGCCGGCGGACAGGTCGTGCGTTCGCACGAACTCGTGGTACAGACGCCCCGAAACGGCCTGCGCGGCGAGCAGATCGTCGAGCTCGAAGGCGTCCATCTGCGCGGAGGCTAGCACCGCCGCTGGGCCTGGGTCGGTCCCCGCGTACATTGCGCAAGTGACGCTCGGGGGTGCCCTAGGTCCGATCGCCGGACGTAGCGGGCGAGGACGCGGCAAGCTGTACCTCGCGAACCTGGACGGAACGATCTCGAAGGTCCTGCAGACGAGCCAGCCCTAGGACCGGGCGACCTCCGACGCCGCAGCCGGTTCGGTGCGCTCGGCGGCCGGGTCCGCGGTCCTGGCGGGCGGGGCGGCGGGCCGGGTCGGTCGCAGGTACAGCCCGAGGACGGCGACGAGATAGGCGACATGGATGCCGAGCGTCGTGACCTCCGGGGCCGCGCTGTAACCGAGGATCGCGCGCAGGAACTGGCCGATGCCCGACGCGTCCGGCAGCACCCGCGACAGGTCGTACGCCGCCTGCGTGCCGATCGGAATCACGCCGACCTCGATCAGCTCGTGGACCGCCTGCGACAGCAGGCCTGCGGCAATGAAGATGAGCCCGATGCCGGTCCAGCGAAAGAAGGAGCGGAGGTCGATGCGGCGGCTGCCGGTGTAGAAGATCCAGCCGATGCCGACTGCCGCGACCAGGCCCAGGACTGCCCCGAGGACGATGCTCGGGGCGTCGGCGCGCAGGGACGTGGCCTGGCCGACGAGGAAGATCGAGGTTTCGAGCCCCTCGCGGATCACGGCGCTGAAGGCGAGCAGGGCGAGGCCAAATGCGGTGCCCTCGGTCAGGGTCCGCTCGATCCGGGCGTGCAGCTCGCCGCGGAGCGCCATCGACTGGCGCCGCATCCAGAACAGCATCCAGGTGACGACCCCGGCGGCGACCAGCATCGCGGTGCCTTCGAAGTACTGCTCGTAGGGTGTCCCGAGCGAGCCCGCGGTCTGGAAGATCACGACGCCTGCGGCGATGCTCAGGAGGAGCGCGAGACCGGTCCCAAGCCAGATCCGCGACGCCTGGTTGCCGTTGCCTGACCGATTCAGATACGCCAGAAGGATGGCCACGATCAGGGCCGCCTCGACGCCCTCCCGCAGCCCCGTCACGAATCCCGCCGTCAGCGCTCCGAATTCCACGGCCAGATGCTACCAACGCCTCGGAATTGCGGTCAATCGTCCTTGAGTTGCGCGTTCAAGGCGGCTTGGGCGGGCGTTCGTGGCACCATCCCCTTCATGGCCCCGCCCACCGTGCTCGCTCGCCGCGTCGAACCCGAAGAGCCGACCCATGCCTGCATCCGCTGCGGCCGGCCGGGCGTGCCCGCCGAGCTGGCCCTGTGCGACCAGTGCAACCCACTCGAGCTCGCGCAACCCTCCGCCACCCAGGTCCATGGCATCGCGGCGCTCGGGATCATCCTGTTCGTCGTCGTGCTGGCGGTCCTCGGCCGCGGCGCCCTCGCCGGCGCGGGCCCGTTCGCGGGCGTTGTCGACGGCGTTTCGCCCGCGGCCGACGGGCTCGCCGTGACCCTCGTCGTGAGCAACAAGGGCACGAAATCGGCCGCGACGACGTGCCGCATCGTCCTCGACAGCCACCCCGTCGGCGGACCTGGCGAGCTCGTCCAGACGCCGGTCATCCCCGCCGGCTCGAGCGCCCGCTTCAGCGTCGACGTCACGAAGTTGGGGACGGCGCCGATCGGGCTGGCCGCCGACTGCCAGACGCCATGAGCTTCGAGGCCGAGCTCGCGGTCGCGACCGGCATCGCGGTCCGGGCCGGCGAGCTCCAGGTCGAGCGCGCCGCACGGGTCGGCCGGATCGACTTCAAGTCCGCCAAGGACGTCGTGACCGAGGTCGACCACCTCTCGGAGGCCCTGATCCTCGACGCGATTCGGGCGGCGTTTCCCGGCGATGCGATCCTGGCCGAGGAGACCGGCGAGCATCTCGCCGCAGCAGGGCACGGACCAACGTCGGGGATCGGCCGCGTCTGGATCGTCGATCCGCTCGACGGGACGATCAACTACGCCAACGGGATCCCGTTCCACTGCGTGTCGATCGGGCTAGCGGAGCACGGCCGACCCGTCGTCGGCGTGGTCCACGATCCCATGCGCGGCGAGACCTTCGCTGCCACCGCCGATACCGAGGCGATTCTCACGGGAGCGTCCGGGGTCACGGGGCCGATCGTCGCTTCGACGAAGGAGCTGCTGTCCGACTTCGTCCTGTCGCTGGCCTTGTCGGGTCGAGCGGTCGCCACGCGCGCGCGGTCGGTTCGGAAGGCGATCCGCGTGTCGCGCTCGATGGGCTCGGCGGCGCTGGCGCTGGCGTATGTGGCCAACGGCCGCTTCGACGCGATGGTCCAGCAGGGCGGCCTCTCGACCTGGGACATCGCGGCCGCGGGCCTCATCGCCGAGCGAGCCGGCGCGGTCGTGACCGATCTCGACGGCGGTCCCTGGTTCGACGTCGGCCGCGGCCCGAAGACGATCGGCCTCCTCGCCGCCCCAGCCGCTCATCACGCGGCACTTCTGCGCCTGGTCGCCGGTCCCGGCTAAACCCAGAGATGCGGTCGATTCCGCTGGCTCTCGAGGCCCCAGCGGTCGCAGAACGCCTCCCAGTCGGCACGCGGGACGCCCTTCCAGCGCAGCTCCTCGACCTCGGTCTCGGGGATCACGACGCCGTCTTCGATCGTGCGCAGACGGGCCAGCGAGCGGTAGAGGAGCGCCGCATCCCGCTGCTCGCGAAGCGTCGCTGCCAGGACCGCGGCACCGCGGAGGCTGGTCACGTCCCAGGCACTCGCTCGGGCCGGGATGCTCTCGAGTGAGTCGTAGCGCATGAGCACGGCGGCGGCGGACTTGGCGCCCCAGCCGGGCAGGCCCGGGAACCCGTCGGAGCTGTCACCGACGAGGGCCAGCCAGTCCGGAATCGACGCCGGCCGGACGCCCCATTTCGCGATGACGGCGTCCTCGTCGTAGACCGTGCGGCGGCGCCGATCGAGGAGTACGACGCGCGAGTCCGTGACGAGCTGGGCCATGTCCTTGTCGGGCGTGCAAACGAGGACCTGGGTCACGTCGCTGTCGGCGGAGAAGCGACCGCATGCCGCCGCAATCGCGTCATCGGCCTCGAACTCGACCATCGGCCAGACGACGAGGCCCAGGGCCCTGATGGCATCCTCCGCGACCGGGAATTGCGTAAGCAGCTCGGGTGGCATGCCGGCGGACGACTTGTAGCCCGGGTACATGTCGTTGCGAAAGGACTCGATGACGTGGTCCGTGGCGCAGCCGACATGGGTCGCGCCTTCTTCGCGCAGCAGGTAGAGCAGCTGATCCACGAGCCCGGCAACGCCGGAGAGAGTCACGCCGTCGCGCCCGAGAACGGGCGGACGCGGGGCGTAATGGGCCCGAAACAGCTCGTACGTCGCGTCGACCAGGTGGACTTTCAATCCGCGGCCCGGTCACCGCTCGACGCAGGGAGCGCCGCCGCTCTCCGCCGGGCCGCCGAATTCAGGAGGTCGCCAAAGCTGCATCCAGCATCCGCCATGGCGGTGATCGCCCGTGCCCCGTCACCGGCCGTCAGGTTGACGGCGGCGATCGCGTCCTGGAGGACTTCGGTCCGGAAGCCGAGGCGTCGGGCATCGACTGCCGTGGCATTCACGCAGTAGTCCGTAGCGAGCCCGCAAACGACGACGCGCTCGATGCGCCGCTGCCGGAGCAAGCTCTCCAGCTCGGTCGGAGTTGTCTGGCCGCTGACCGGATCGCGCATCGTGAAGCCGGAATAGCCGTCCTCGCCATTGGCGCCCTTGCGGACGGTCGGGCCGACAACCTCGAGCGACGGATGGAATTCGGCGCCCCACGTCCCGGCAACGCAATGCACGGGCCAGATCCCGCCATCCTTGGCGAAGTGCGGCGTCGACGGCGGGTGCCAGTCCTGGGTGTAGGCGACGAAGGCTCCCGCAGTCGAGGCGACCCGCACCTCGCTGGAGCATCGTTCGGCCACGGTCTCGCCGGTCTGGACGTACAGCGAGCCGTCCGGATCGGCGAAGTCGTTCTGGACGTCGACCACGAGCAGGGCCGTTCGCCGGGCGTAGCGCTCCATCGATCGACTGTATCGCAGGAGCCCGGATCGGCCCGCCGGGCTCGACTTCAGCTACGCTTCGATCCGTGACCTTCGGAGAGTCGGACCTTGCCACGCTGGCGGCGGTGGAAGAGATCGAGATCGAGACACATTCGGCCAACGGGGCCGCGCATCGCACGATCATCTGGCCGATGGTTCACGACGGGGCCGTCCTGATCCGGTCCTACAGGGGTGCCGGTGCGCGCTGGTATCGCGAGGCCCGCGCCGACCCGGGGGTCGTCCTTCACGCCGACGGCCTGAGCATGTCCGGGCGCGCAGTCCCGGCGACTGACCCCGCGACGATCAAGGCCTGCAGCGCCGCGCTTCGCGAGAAGTACCGCGGCGACCCGAGCCTGGAGGAGATGCTCCGGGCGGACATCCTCGAGACGACGATGCGGGTCGAACCGGCATGAGGGCTCGAACCGGCATGAGGGCTCGACCCGGCATGAGGCGGGAGCAGGGATGAGCATCGAATCCCGCAGCCAGATGTACTTCGACGAGTTCAAGCACCAGCTGCCCGACATCGACGCGGCCGAGACCGACGACTGGATCAGCTCTCTCGACGACGTTGTCGAGGAGGAAGGCGAGACCCGTGCGCGATTCCTGCTGTTCAAGCTCCTGAAGCGCGCCCGCCAGCTCCAGGTCGGCCTGCCGCCGCTCACGAACACCCGCTACATCAACACGATCAGCCCCGAGCAGGAGCCATCATTCCCGGGCGACGAGGAGCTGGAGCGGCGGATCCGCCGCCTGATCCGCTGGAACGCCGTCGCGATGGTCCTCCGGGCGAACAGCCAGTTCCCGGGCATCGGCGGCCACCTGGCCACGTACGCCTCCGCCGCGACGCTGTACGAGGTCGGCTTCAACTGGTTCTTCAAGGGCCGCGATGAAGGCGGCCCCGGCGACCAGATCTTCTATCAGGGCCACGCGGCGCCGGGGATCTACGCCCGGGCGTTCCTCGAGGGCCGTTTGAGCGAAGAGCAGCTCGACCACTTCCGGCGCGAGACGCCGCCGCAGCATGGGCTCTCTTCGTACCCGCACCCGCGCCTGATGCCGGACTTCTGGGAGTTCCCGACGGTCTCGATGGGCCTCGGGCCGATCAGCGCCATCTACCAGGCGCGGTTCAACCGCTACCTCCAGAACCGGGGGATCCTGGATACGTCCGGGTCGCGAGTGTGGGCGTTCCTCGGCGACGGCGAGACCGACGAGCCGGAGGCGCTCGGGGCTCTGCACGTCGCCGCCCGCGAGGGCCTCGACAACCTGACGTTCGTCGTGAACTGCAACCTCCAGCGGCTCGACGGGCCGGTCCGCGGCAACGGCAAGATCATCCAGGAGCTCGAGTCGTACTTCCGCGGCTCGGGCTGGAACGTCATCAAGGTCATCTGGGGCCGCGAGTGGGACGACCTCCTCGCCCGCGACACCGACGGCGTCCTCGTCGAGAAGATGAACTCTACGGTCGACGGCGAGTTCCAGAAGTTCTCGGTCGCGGGCGGTGCGTACATCCGGGAGCACTTCTTCGGGCCCGATCCGCGCCTCCAGCGGATGGTCGAGGATCTTACCGACGACGACCTCTCGCGGCTGCGGCGCGGCGGCCACGACTACCGCAAGGTCTACGCGGCGTACGAGGCGGCGCTCGCCCACAAGGGCGCCCCGACCGTGATCCTCGCGAAGACGGTCAAGGGCTGGACCCTCGGGCCGGGCGTCGAGGCGCGAAACATCACCCATCAGGCCAAGAAGCTGTCTGAACAGGAGCTGAGGATCTTCCGCGATCGGCTCGAGCTGCCGATCCCCGACGACAAGCTCCACGACGCGCCCTACTACCACCCGGGGCCGAAGTCCGACGAAGTCCAGTACCTCATCGAGCGGCGGCGCGCGCTCGGGGGTCCGCTTCCCCGCCGGGTCGTCCATCCGTCGGCGATGCCCGAGCTGAAGCCGACGTTCGATGCCGAGTTCGATGCCGGCAGCACGACCGCCGCCTCGACGACGATGGCCTTCACCCGGATGCTCCGCAACCTGCTCCGCGACAAGGAAGTGGGCCCGCACGTCGTGCCGATCATCCCAGACGAGGCTCGGACGTTCGGCATGGATCCGCTCTTCAACGAGGTCGGGATCTACTCGGCAGCCGGGCAGCGCTACTCGCCGGTCGACAGCGAGCTCGTCCTGAAGTACCGCGAGGCGACCGATGGCCAGGTGCTCGAGGAGGGCATCACCGAAGCGGGATCCGCCGCGGACTTCCAGGCGGCGGCAACGTCCTACGCGACCCACGGCTACCCGACGATCCCGTTCTACATCTTCTACTCGATGTTCGGCTTCCAGCGGACGGGCGACCAGTTCTGGGCCGCCGGCGACGCTCGTGCCCGCGGGTTCCTGATGGGCGCGACGGCGGGCCGGACGACGCTCACGGGCGAGGGCCTCCAGCATGACGATGGCCATTCGCACGTGCTCGCGTCGACGGTTCCGAGCGTGCGGCCGTACGATCCGGCGTTCGCGTACGAGCTCGCCGCGATCATCCGCGACGGGGTCGAGCGGATGCACGCCAAGGGCGAAGACCTCGTCTACTACATCACGCTCTACAACGAGAACTACCCGCAGGCGCCCAAGCCCGATGGCGTCGGCGAGGGGATCCTGCGCGGCATCTACCGCTTCGCCGCCGCGCCGGCGCTGGGCATGTCCACGAACGGCTCGAAGCCCGGGCCGCGCATCCGGCTGATCGGCTCCGGCGCGATCCTGCTCCAGGCGATCGCGGCCCAGGCGCTGCTCGCGGAGAAGTTCGGCGTTGCCGCGGAGGTCTACTCGGCGCCGTCATTCGGGCTCCTCCGGCGCGACGCACTCGTGGCCGATCGCTGGAACCGGTTGCACCCCGGTTCGAAGGCGAAGGTCCCGTACGTCTCGACCGTCCTCGGCCCGAAGGGCGGCCCGATCGTCGCCGCGAGCGACTGGATGAAGACGATCCCGCAGCTGGTCGCGCCCTGGGTCGACGCCCCGTTCGTGGCCCTCGGCACGGACGGCTTCGGCCGCAGCGACACTCGCGAATCGCTCCGAAGCTATTTCGAGATCGACGCGCCCTCGATCGCTGCGGCGGCCATGTCGGCGCTGGCGCGCTCCGGCGACATCACCCCCGCCGCTGCCGCGAAGGCGATCGCCGAGCTCGGCGTCGACCCGGAGAAGGCCGACCCGCTCGCGACCTGATCCACGTCAGACCGATTTCGTCACCCTCGCACCGAAGAGCAAGGCGTCGAAGTCGCGGACGGTCACCGACGAATCATCAATATCGCGCTCGAGGGCCGACTGCACCTCCGTAGGCCGAGCTGCCTCGTAGGCCCGGCAGGCTGCCTCGTCCTGCCAGACCCAGAGGCCGATTCCGGTGTTCGGGTCGGCTGGATTCGTGGCCAGAAGTCGGGCGATCAAGCCGGGAATGTCCGGACGGGGCGCATCGGCGGCCGCGTCTCCGAGCTTCAAAGCGGCAATGCGATCCCGAACACCGGGCCGATATCGCCAGTTCTCGAACAGTTGAACGAACATCGATCCTCCATTCCTTCTGAACCGACGATCACCAGCGGTCACGGGCCTTGATGAGGGCGTCGACATCGGCCGTCGTTCGGGCAGTCACGATGACCTCGTCCGCGCCCGCCTCGAACCAGCGGCGCCATTCCTCGACGGGCGACGTGACCCAGGCGCTGTCGGTGAGATGGTCCTGGCCGCTCTTGCCGGTGCCCCCGACTCCGACTGCGATCCAGGCATTCGCTCGTCGCTTGCCGGCCGACTCGAGCGTGTCGACGTACAGGCCGAGGTGCTTCTCGAAGTCCGGCTGCTCGGCGGCCCAGCCGTCGCCGATCCGACCCGCCAGTCGGACGCCGCGAGGCGCCGCAGCGCCGATCAGGATGCGTGGAGCCGGCTCGGGAACAGGCCTGGCGTAGGCATCGGTCAGCGGGTAGAACACCCCGTCGCCGGTCGCCGGCCCGCCGCTCCAAAGGGCGCGGATGACGGCTATCGCCTCCTCGAGCCGCCGGACACGCTCGTCGGCCTCCGGGAAGTCGATGCCGTAGGCGACGTGCTCTTTCGGGCCGCCGCCGATCCCGATCCCGAGCGTGAACCGGCCGCCGCTCGCCTCCTGGAGCGTCGCGGCCATCCGCGCGACGACCGTCGGGTGGCGGTTCATGACGTTCGTGATGAAGGTGCCGAGGCGGATGTCCCTGGTCGCTCCGGCCGCGGCCGACAGGATCGTCCACTGCTCCACCACCGGTACCGTCCGATCACCGCCCCCCACGAAGTGATCCCAGCACCACAAGGCCCGATACCCCGCCGCGTCGAGGCGAACCGCGCTCTCGAGCCACCACTGCGGCGTGGCCCCGATCGAGCCGAGCGCAACGCCGATCCGCGGTGGCTCGTCCTTCGGCGGGCTGGTCATCAGAGGCCGGTCTCGAAGAGCCGGATGTCCTCGCTCGAGATCGCGTGGCCGTCACCGCGGGTCGGGCCAAGCGCGTCAGCCGCGCCGAGCGCGTCGAGATCGGCCGGGAACCGCCCGATCAGGTCGAGGACCACCTTCTGGATCCGCTCGGCGTTGTGGGCGAAGACCTCGAGCACGCTCATCGCGTTCACCGCTTCGGTGCCCTCATGGACGCCCGCGTCGTAGTCCGTGATCAGCGAGATGTTGATGACCGCCATCCCGAGCTCGCGGCAGAGCCACGCCTCGGGATACTGGGTCATGTTGATGACCTCCCAGCCGGCGTCGCTGAACCACTTCGACTCGGCCTTCGTCGAGAACCGCGGCCCCTCGATGACGACCACCGTGCCTCGCTCGTGCACCGGGATCCCGTGGTCCCGGATTGTCGCGATCGCGAGGTCACGGAGGACCGGGTCGTAGGTCTCCGCGGAGGAGAGGTGGGTCACGATCGGCCCGTCGTAGAACGTGTGCGGTCGGCCGTCGGTCCGATCGACGAACTGGTCGCAGACGACGAAGTCGCCGGGCTTCACGTCGAGCTGGAGGGACCCCGCCGCGCACGGCGAGATGACCGCCTTGACCCCGAGCGAGCGCATCGCCCAGACATTGGCCCGGTAGTTGATCGCGTGCGGCGGGATCGTGTGGCGGCGTCCGTGGCGCGGCAGGAACGCGACGGCGCGATTCGCCACGCTCGCGAGGAAGAAGCTGTCCGACGGCGCCCCATACGGCGTGTCGACCTTGATCTCCCGGACATCCTCGAGCAGCGAGTAGAACCCGGAGCCACCAAAGACGCCGATCTCGGCCTGATCCGCCATTCGAACGTCTCCTCGCGGTGCCGGTCGGGGGTTCGTGCGCCGGCCGCCGGCCGGGTTGATGGGCACCGGCCGATTCTAGACGCCGCCCGGCTACGATGGCCGACGTGATGAGCCCCCCGGAATCCGAGCTTGACCGTATCGAGCTCGCCGATTGGCGCCGACGGGTCTCCGACGTATACGCGGAGGTTCGGTCGACCGCCGCGACCGACCCGGAGACTGCCTGGGATTCATGGCGCGCCGCGCGCGAGTCGCTCTATCGCGAGCACCCACAGTCGCCGGTCCCGGCCGACCAGAGGCAGGCATTCCGAGCCCACCACTGGCCGTACGACCCGGCGCTCCGCTTTGAGCTCACCGTCGTTCACGGGGAAGCCCCGAAGACGACGCTCGGCGAACCGGCCGTCGGTTTCGGCGGCTTCGGGTCGCTGCTCCTGCCCGTGAGCAGCGGCGGCGAGCAGAGCTTCACCCGGACCGGATTCATCGACGTGCCCTTCCCCGCCGGCGATCGACGACTCGGCCTGTACTGGATGGCGGGCTACGCGGGCGGCCTGTTCCTGCCCTTCCGCGATGCGACCAACGGCGTCGAGACCTACGGCGCGGGCCGCTACATGCTCGACGCAGCCAAGAGCGCCGATCTCGGCGAAGACATGGCACGCCGCACGCTGATCCTCGACTTCAACTTCGCCTTCCAGCCTTCGTGCTCGTTCGACCCGCGCTGGTCGTGCCCGCTCTCGCCGCCGGAGAATCGGCTGGACATCCGCGTCGAGGCTGGGGAACGCCTGCACTGACCTCGCCGGATACCATCCCGGGATGGAGCTGCCCGAACCCGTCGCTCTGCTCGTCGCGCTGACGGACCGCGTCCGCAAGTTCCTCGAGGCGCCGCATTTCGTGGTCCTCGCGACCGCCGGTGAGGACGGCGCGCCCCACCAGGCGGTGATCTGGTACCGCCTCGACCCCGACGGTCGGATCATGGTCAACAGCCGATCGGGGCGCCGCTGGCCGGCCGAGCTCCAGCACGACCCGCGTTGCTCGCTCGCCGTCTTCGACGAAGCCGATCCGAATCGCTGGGTCGGGCTTGCCGGCGTCGTCGAGTCGGTGGACGAGGACGTCGAGCGCGCCCGCGACGACATCGTCGCCCTGGCTCATCGCTATGACGATGCGACCGAGTCGAGCGTCACCGCGTTCCGGACGCAGCCCCGAATCTCCTTCCGGATCCGGATCGCTGCCGTCCACGAGCATCTCGCGGACTGACGGTGGCGAAGCCCCATCTCGGCCTGCTTGCCTGGCCGCAGTCGACGGAGTGGCCGGCGTACCGGGATCTCCTCGTCGCGGCGGATGCGTCGGGCTGGGACTCGATCTGGACCTGGGATCACCTGCTGTCGATCACCGGCCCGGCGGACCAGTCGATCTTCGAGGGCTGGACCTCGCTGGCGGCCATCGCGGCACTGACGGCTCGCGTCCGCCTGGGACTGATGGTCGGCGCGAATACGTTCCGGAATCCCGGCCTCACCGCGAAGCTCGCGACGACGCTCGATCACATCTCGAACGGCCGGGCCGTGCTGGGCCTCGGCGGCGCGTGGTTCGAGCGGGAGCACGAGGCGTTCGGTCTCGAGTTCGGCGGGAGCGTAGGCCAGCGGCTGGACTGGCTCGACGAGTCGGTGGGCCTGCTGCGACGCCTCCTCGACGGCGAGACAGTCACCCAAGACGGCCCGCACTACCATTTCGTCGACGCGCTGTGCCGACCCCGCCCGATCCAGGCGCGCCTGCCGATCCTCATCGGCGGGAGCGGCCCCACGAAGACCCTCCGGACCGTGGCGCGCTACGCCGACATGTGGAACATGACCGGTCCGCTCGAGAAAGCCGCCACCAGCGTCGGAATCCTCCGCGAGCACTGCGCCGAGATCGGGCGGGACCTCGCCGAGATCGAAATGGGCTTCAACATCCAGGTGGTGATCCGCGACCAGCCCGCCGAAGCCGAACAGGTCTGGGAAAAGATGATGCGAACGAACGGCGCCCCGAACGCGACCGGGATGCCGCGGGTCCTTGGCTCGCCGGCCGCGCTCGCCGAAGCCGTCCGGCCGTTCCTGGATCTCGGGTTCTCGCACATCAACGTCCGGGTCCCGGCACCCTACGATCGCGAGACGATCGAGCGGGTGGACGAGATTCGCGAGCTCGTCGGCGATCTTCCCCCGCGAGGTGGCTAACGCCCTCGCGCCCGGCAGGGTCGTCCTGCTGGCGGGCGGTGTCGGCGGGGCGAGGATCGGGCACGGGCTCCAGGCGCATCTCGGGAGTGGGCTCACGGTCATCGTCAACACCGCCGACGATCTCGAGCGTCACGGCTTCCGAATCTCGCCGGACCACGACACGGTCATGTACACGCTCGCGGGAATCGACAACCGCGAGTGGGGCTGGGGCATCGCCGGTGAGACGTTCACGGTCGCCGTAGCGCTCGAGCGCTACGGCGTGGACACGTGGTTCCGGCTTGGCGACCGCGACCTCGCGACGCACATCGTGCGCACGGCTCGACTCCGGGCCGGCGATCGGCCGACCGAGGTCGCCCTCGACCTCCAGCGCGCGCTCGGCGTCGAGGCCGCGATCCTGCCGATGACCGATTCGGTCGTCCGGACCGAGGTCCTCACCGACGAGGGCTGGCTCGAGTTCCAGGAGTACTTCGTGCACCGCCACCAGGAGCCCGAGGTCCGCGACGTCCGCGTCGTCGGGATCGAAGCCGCGGCCGCGTCGCCGGAGGTCGATGCCGCGCTGGAAGCCGCCGAGGCGATCGTCATCGGGCCGTCGAATCCGTTTGTCTCGATCGAGCCGATCCTGTCGGTGACCGGCATCGAGGCCGGATTGCAGACCGCGCGTTCCCGTGGCGCCCCGGTGGTTGCGATCTCCGGGATCGTCGGTGGGCGCGCACTCAAGGGGCCGGCGGATCGGATGCTCGTCTCGCTTGGCCACGAGTCCAGCGCACTGGGCGTCGCCCGCCGCTACACCGGGATCGCCGACGTGTTCGTCCTCGACGAGCGCGACGCGGCGCTCGAGCCGGCGATCCAGGACCTGGGGCTCCGAACGCTCGTGACCGACACGATCATGTCCGACGACGGGGCGCGGGCCCATCTCGCGGCCGACGTCCTGGCGGCCGCGGCCGCCGCGATCGGCCGGGCGTAGGATCGGTTTCGTGGAGCCCACCACCCCAGTCGACCTTTCCCGCGTCTGGGCCGTCGTGCCGATCCGCGGCCTGCGAACCGCGAAGACGCGCCTGAGCCCTAACCTGGACCCGGTAGCGCGGCTTGCGCTCGTGACCGAGATGCTCCGACGCACGCTCGTGGCCACCCGCGATGCCGCGTCGATCGAGGGCACCGTGGTCGTGACGCTCGATCCCGCCGTCGCGGGCATCGCCACGGCCCATCGCGCGGTTGGGCTCGTCGACGTGCTGCCGGGTCTCAACGAGGCAATCCGGGCGGCGACGTCGCTCGCGGTGTCGCGGGACGCCTCGGCCGTGCTCGTCCTCCCGGCGGACTTGCCGAGCGTCACGGCGGACCGCATCGACGCCCTGATCGGGACCGCGGGCGCCGCCGCGGCCGAGCCCAGCGTCCCGGAGACGCGCGGCCTCGTCGCCCTCGTCCCGGATCGCCACGGCGAGGGCACGAACGCCCTCCTCGTCGCGCCGGCATCGCTGATCGACCCGAATTTCGGCGATCGCAGTCGAGTGGTGCACCGGGCCGCGGCCGCCGCGGTCGGCGCCACGTACGTCGAGATTGGCGGACCGCTGACGCTCGACGTGGATACCGCGGCCGACCTGCTGCTCGCCTCGGCGGCCCTCGGCGCCGCCGATGGCTGACCAAGGCTCGCCGGCGACGCAACGGCTGGAGGCGAGCGCACGGCTCGAGGTCCTGGCCCTGGAAGGCATCCCGGAGGTGGCCGCCGGCTTCGACCTGGGGGCGATCCTCGTGGCCGCACTCCGGGCAACGACGGGCGCGCTTCCCCTTCGCAACGATGACGTGCTCGTCGTCACCCAGAAGGTCGTCTCGAAGGCCGAAGGCGCCGTGGTCGACCTCACGACGATCGAGCCCCGGCCCGAGGCCATCGCCTTCGCCGAGCGGTGGGATCGGGACCCTCGCCAGCTCGAAGTCGTGCTGCAGCAGGCGCGCCGCGTCGTCCGGATGGAGAACGGGGTTCTCATCACCGAGACGCCTCAGGGCTTCATCTGTGCGAACGGCGGGGTCGACGCATCGAACGTCGGGCCGAGGAGCGGCGACATCGTCACGCTGCTCCCCGAGGACTCGGACCGCTCGGCTGCGGGCATCAGAGAGGCGGTCCACGAGGCCACCGCGACCGACGTGCCGGTCGTGATCTCCGACTCGTTCGGCCGGACCTGGAGGTGGGGCATCGTTGACGTGGCGATTGGGGTCTCCGGCCTGGTACCACTCGACGACCTTCGGGGCACGCCGGATCACGACGGCCGGATCATGCATTCGACCGTGCGGGCCGTCGCCGACGAGCTCGCCTCCGCGGCGGAGCTCGCGCTCGGCAAGCTCGGCGGCCGGCCGGCGGCGCTGGTCCGCGGCGCATCGTTCCGGCGCGGAGAGGGCTCGATCCGGGACGCCCTCATGCCGCCCGAGTACGACCTCTTTCGCTGATCGGCGCGATCATCAGGGCACACGCTACGGAACTCGCCACCGCGCCCGCCCAGGAGATCCAATGAAGGTCGGCCTCCAGATCTCGTCGTTCACGTACCCCGGCGGCACGCCCGAGCTCGGCCCCACTCTCGAGCGGATCGTGAAGACCGCGGATGAGGTCGGCTTCGACTCGATCTGGGTCATGGACCACTTCTTCCAGATCCGCGGGGTCGGACCTGCCGAGGAGCCCATGCTCGAGGGCTGGACCGCGCTCGGTTGGATCGCGGCGATGACGAAGCGCGCCCGGATCGGTCTGATGGTCGGCGGGATCCATTACCGACTGCCGGCCCTGTGGATCAAGGCCGCGACGACGCTCGACGTCCTGTCCGGCGGTCGCGCCTGGCTCGGCCTCGGCGCCGCCTGGAACCAGGCCGAGTCCGAGGCGCTCGGGTTCCCGTTCCCGCCGCTCGGTGAGCGCTTCGAGATGCTCGAAGAGACCCTCCAGATGGCCCACGGGATGTTCGAGGGCGAGCTGGGCTCCCAGGCCGCGTTCCACGGCCGCCTGTACGACGCCACCCGGCTGATGAACTCGCCGCAGTCGATCTCGCGGCCCCGCGTCCCGATCATGATCGGCGGCGGCGGCGAGCAGAAGACGCTTCGGCTCGTCGCCCAGTACGCCGACGCAACGAATGTCTTCGGGGGTCCCGAGATGATCCACCATAAGTACGAGGTGCTTCGCGGGCACTGCGAGGCGCTCGGGCGGCCATACGACGAGATCGAGCGGAGCAATCTCCAGAACGTCCGGATCAGCGCCGATGGCGCCCCCGGCACCGAGTCCCCCGCGGAGGTCGTCGACCGCTTCGGCGAGCTCGGCGACGCCGGCGCCCAGCAGATCATCTTCAGCGTCCGCGACGTGTGGCAGACCGACAAGATCGAGCTCCTCGGCAAGGCCGTGCTGCCTCAGCTCCGAGATGCGTAGCGTGGCCGGCTGAATACCCCTGGGGAGTATGCCGCTCGTGGTACGATGAGCACGATGAACAAGGACTCCAAGGCCCAGTCGGGGGCCGAGCGAAACGGCTCGAAGCCGACCTCGACCGAACCCACAAACGCGTTCGCCGGGCTATCGATCGACTTCTCCGGCGACTCGTCGGTCGCCGCGCCCGCGGCCTCCGCGCCACTTCCGAATCTCGCCATCTCGTTCGGTGATGCACCCGTCGGAACGGCGCCGGCCGGACCCTCATCGATGACCCGCGCGCCCGGTCGCACGGAGAGCAAGCTGATCATCGTCGGCTCCGGCCCCGCCGGCCTGACGGCCGCGATCTACGCCGCTCGAGCCAACCTCGAGCCGATCGTGCTGTCCGGCTCAGCTCCGGGCGGCCAGTTGATGCTCACGAGCGACGTCGAGAACTACCCCGGCTTCCCGGACGGCATCCAGGGCCCCGACCTCATGGCCCTCTTCCGGGCCCAGGCGGAGCGCTTCGGGACGCAGCTGCGTGACGTCGACATCGACCGGGTCGACCTCTCGAGCCGGCCGTTCCGGCTCTGGGCGCGCGGCGTCGAATACAAGGCCCAGTCCGTCGTGGTCGCCACCGGCGCCTCGGCCATGTGGCTTGGTCTCGAGAGCGAGACACGCCTCCGCGGCCGCGGCGTCTCGGCCTGTGCGACCTGCGACGGCTTCTTCTTCCGCGACCGCGAGATCGCCGTCGTGGGCGGCGGCGACACGGCCTTCGAGGAGGCCACCTACCTCACTCGATTTGCCTCGAAGATCCACCTCCTCCACCGGCGCGACAGCTTCCGGGCCAGCCGGATCATGGTCGAACGAGCCCAGGCCAATCCGAAGATCGAGATCCACACGAACACCGGCGTCGAGGAGGTCCTCGGCGACGAGAAGGTGAGCGGGCTCCGCCTGCGCGATACCGAGACCGGCAAGGAGCGCGAGGTCCCGATGGAGGGCCTCTTCATCGCGATCGGCCATCGCCCGAATACCGAGGCCTTTCGGGACTGGCTCGAGGTGGATTCGAAGGGCTACCTCGTGGTCCACGACAAGACCAACTCGAAGATCGATGGCGTCTTCGTCGCCGGCGACGTCCACGATCACCGGTATCGCCAGGCGATCACCGCGGCCGGCGACGGTTGCATGGCCGCCATCGACGCCGAGCGCTGGCTCGAGTCCCAGGGCATCACCGAGGCCAACACCCTCACCGCCTGGTAGACGAGCACACCTGATGACCGTACGACGCGGTGGGGGCGGCCACTTCCGAATGCCGCCCGTGGAACCGAATCCCGTCCCGCCGGAGCGACGTGGCCGGACGCTCCGCAAGATCGCGGCGTTCTTCCGGCCGTACCGGGGCCGGGTGACGGTCGTGCTCGTGGCCATCCTGCTCACGAGCTTCATCGGCCTGATCAATCCGATCCTGCTGAAGCTCCTCATCGACGTCGCGATCCCGCAACGCAACTGGGGTCTCCTCAACCTCTTCGTCGGCCTGATGATCGTCCTGCCGATCATCTCGGGGCTGATCGGGGTGGGCCAGAGCTACCTCAACAACATCATCGGCCAGAGCGTCATGCACGACCTGCGCACGGCGCTGTATGCCCACCTCCAGCAGATGCCACTGCGGTTCTTCACCGAGACCAAGACCGGCGAGATCCAGAGCCGTCTCGCGAACGACGTCGGTGGCGTGCAGTCGGTGGTCACCGACACGGCGGCATCGCTGACCTCGAACATCGCGATCGCCCTGAGCACGGTCATCGCGATGTTCATCATCGACTGGCGGCTCACGTTCCTGAGCCTCGGCCTGCTCCCGTTCTTCATGTACCTGACCTACCGGGTGGGCAAGGTGAATCGCGAGGTCCGAGGCGAAACGCAGAAGTCCCTCGCCGAGATGTCCGCGGCGACGGAGGAGACCCTGTCGGTCTCGGGGATGCTGCTCTCGAAGACGTTCGGCCAGCAGCAGGCCGCGATCGATCGCTTCAGCAAGCTCAATCGCCGGCTCGCGACGCTGCAGGTCCGCCAGGCGATGGTGGGGCGCTGGTTCTTCATGATCATCGGCACGATCTTCTCGATCACGCCGGCGTTCGTGTACTGGCTCGCGGGCTACCTCGCCGTCAACAACGATCCGTCGGCGCCGACGATCGGCTCCATCGTGGCGTTCACGACGCTCCAGTCGCGGTTGTTCTTTCCGCTCGGCCAGCTGCTGAACGTCCAAGTTGAGCTCCAGGGCGCCTTGGCGCTCTTCGACCGGATCTTCGAGTACCTCGAGATGGACCCGGTCATCGTCGATGCCCCGGACGCCGTCGATCTCGACGCCACGCCGGTCGCCGGCGGGATCCGGCTGCGCCACGTCTCGTTCCG
>JBBRNM010000039.1:0-20917 GCA_038230295.1 Candidatus Limnocylindrales bacterium | reverse complement strand
CGGCGTTCCTGGCCGGCCGGACGGCCGTCGACCTCACCCCCGAGGACATTCTGGCGTCGCCCCACATCTTCATCGGCTCGATCGAGGAGCTGGCAGCGAAGCTCGTCCGCCTCCGTGATCAGCTCGGGATCAGCTCGTTCATGCTTGGCGAGTTAGGCGAGCTCGATCCGCTCGTGGAGCGCCTCAGCGGGATGTGAGCCCTCGCGCCGCCAGATAGCCGACGGCCGCGCCGGCAGCGGCGAAGACGAGCGCGAGCAGCGAGCCGGTTGAGCCACCCGTTGCGATCTCGATCAGCGGCGTCCGCCCGCCAACGAGGGTCGCCCACAGCCACGGCCGTTTGCCGCCGATCGCCGCCGAGATGGCCGCGACCGTGATCAGGAGGACCGCTGTCACGCCGGTGTCGTCGTAGCTCGGCCGCGAGTCGACGTACGCGATCGCGAGGCCGCCGATCACCGCGACGGCGGCTGCGACGGCAATCCGCGCCGTCGCGATGGCTGGTCGCATCTGCCCGACGGGTCGCGCCTGGAGCGAGTCCGGCCTCACGCCCGCTTTCGCTCGAGGTCGAGGAAGGGCAGCGGCACGACCCTGGCCTCGACCCGGCCCCGCCGGCCTTCGACCGTCCATTCCGCCTGGAGCCGCGTGCCAACCGCCTCGTGCGTCGACGGGACCTGGGCGAGCCCGATCGCACCCTTCAGGATCGGGCTCCATCCATGGGTCGTCAGCTTGCCGATCTGGGTGTCGCCTCGGGCCGCGAACACCGGCACAGGCGAGCGATCCACGGATGGCGAGATCGCCGGCGGCAGGTCCTGCGAACGGTACAGCCCATCGATCGCGTCCCAGTCGAGGGCGACCCCGACCAGGCGGCGCTTCGGTCCGCCGTGAGCCTGCTCTCGCTGGAGTGCGAGACGTCCCACGAAGTCGGCCTTCTTCAGATCGACGAGCCGGCCCATCGAGAGCTCATACGGGGAGTAGTTCTGCTCGGGGTTGAGGGCGTGCCGGGCGGAGGTGTAGTCGACCTCGAGGAGGACGAGCCCGGCCTCGAGTCGGACGACGTCGAGCGCGAGCATCCCCGCCGGCCGGATGCCGTGGGGCTTCCCGGCCGCCATCAGCGCATCCCACGCCTCGAGGGCTCGCTCCGCGGGAATCCAGAGCTCGTAGCCCAGGTCTCCGGTGTAGCCGGTCCGGGAGACGTCGATCTCGAAGCCGGCGACCTTCGATAGCCTGCGCCGGAAGTAGCGGAGGTCGCCGAAGTCTTCGTGGGTCGCGGCCTCGAGGACGGCTCGGGACAGCGGCCCCTGGAGCGCGACGGCCGCGATGGCCTCGGTAACGTCCTCGATGTCGACGTCCAGCCCGCGCGCGTTGAGCGACAGCCAGCGGAGCTGGGGATCGGCCGCGGTCCAGCGGTACTCGTCGTCCGCGAGGCGGTGGACCGTGCCGTCATCGATGACCTTGCCGTGTTCGTCGCACCATGGCGTGTAGTAGACCTGACCGACCTTGAGCTTCGTGGCGTCGCGGGTAATGACCCGGTCCAAGAGGCGAGTCGCGTCGGGACCCGAGACGCGGTACTTGTAGAGCGGCGAGACGTCGATGAGGGCGGCTGCCTCGCGGATCGCGTTGTACTCGATGTCGTGCCCGTCGGCGTACGCGGACGAGGCCCAGTAGCCGGACCACTCGCGCCACTGGAGCTTCCGGTTCAGTACGGACGTGCGGGGATGGAACGGGCTGCCGATGCTCATCGCCGACTAGCCTAGTCGTCCGACCGGAGCCCGATGCGTGTGCCGAGTGCGCGGGGGCCACGCTTCCTCGTGGTCCGTTCAGTCCAGGGCCATCCCGCCTACGCGGCTCATCGGGTCTGCGAGGCCGAGGCCGAACGCAAGCACGAGCAGGCTGGTCGCGCCGCCACTCGCGAGCCAGAACAGGGGCACGTAGAGCGGCGACTGCGCGATCGGTTCCATGAGCCCCGGGTTGATGCGCCCGACGGTGGTCAGGATCGCGATCGCCAGCCCGAACACGGCGGCGATGAGCGCCGCGAACGTCCCGAGCGACGTGGCTCGCTCAAGTCGGCGCGGCTCCGCGTAGCCTCGAACGACCGCTCGCAGGAAGAATGCCCACGACGCCGCGCCCAGGATGCCCGTGATGCCGATCCACAGCACCGCCCTGAGGATCGCGGGATCGTGGAGATCCAGGGAGCGAGGGATCACGAGTGGCAGGAGCGCGAGCACCGCAGCGGCGACCACGACCATGAGGCCCACGAGGTTTGCCGCGCCGGCAACGGTCGGCGGTGGTGTCTTCGGGTTGAGCGCCGTGAGCCCCCAGCCCATGGCCACCCAGCCGATTGCCGGGATGACCGCGGCGGCGCTGAAACCCATGGAGATGGGCACCACGACCGCGCCGAGCGGGCGTTCGAGCAACGTGCCGAGGGCGACGACGACCGCGCCACCGACGACCCACGGCGTGACGCGCACCGCGCTCGGAAGCCGGAGGACGATCACCGCGGGAAGGGCGATCAGGAGATCGCGTGGCAGGAAGCTCGAGAGGACCGACAGCGGTCGGGCGAGATCGAGATCCACCGCCGGGAGCAGCAGGCCGAGGATCCGCGCGACCACATCCACGACGGCGAGACCGATGAACGCCGTCGCCAGGCCCGGCGTGCTGCGGTAGGCTCGCCGAACCGAGTCCGGGATGCGGAGCTCACCGACCACGCTCGTCGTGTCCATGGTTCCCCCGTGGAGCGAACGCCACGATCGTAGTCGCGTCCGCTAGAGTCGGACCATCCCAGAGGTCCCGGTCCACGAGAGGTATTCGTGCCCCAGCGCTACGACGCGGTCGTCATCGGCGGTGGCCATAACGGGCTGATCAGCGCCGCGTACCTGGCGCGGGCCGGGCTGAAGACCGTGGTCCTAGAGAAGCGCCACGTCCTCGGTGGCGCCGCGGTCACCGAGGAGCTGTTCCCGGGCTTCCGGTTCTCGGTCTTCTCGTACGTCGTGTCCCTGCTCCGGCCGGAGATCATCCGCGAGCTCGACCTGCCGCGCCACGGCCTCGACATCCTGCCGCTCGACGGCACATTCACGCCACTCCACGAGGGCGAAGGCCGGCCCGCGCCCATCGGTCCGGACGGCGAGAAGATCGGCACGGGCGACTACCTGTGGCGGGTCAACGATCACGGCCGGACGGTGCGCGAGCTCCGGCGCTGGTCGAAGGTCGACGCCGAGGCGTACGAGGAATACGGCCAGCTCATGGTCGACATGGCCCGGTTCATCAAGCCGATCCTGTCGATCGTCCCGCCGGACCCCGCCTCGAACGATCCACGGCCGCTGCTCCCGCTTGCTGGTCTCGCCCGCAGCTTCCAGCGGCTGACCGAGCGGCAGCAGGCGGTCTTCGTGCAGCTGATGACGATGTCGGCCGCGGACTTCCTCGGCCAATGGTTCGAGACGGATCCACTGAAGGCGACGATGTCGGCGTCGGGGATCATCGGGACGTACCAGGGCGTGCGCTCGCCCGGCACCGCCTACGTGCTCCTGCATCACTACATGGGCGAGATCGACGGTGCGTTCCGCGCCTGGGGCATCCCGAAGGGCGGGACCGGCGGCATCTCGAACGCGATCGCCAATGCAGCGCGGGCGAATGGGGCGGAGATCCGGACGGAAGCCGCGGTGGCGAGAATCCTGACCCGGGGCGGGCGGGCCACGGGCGTGGCCCTCGAATCCGGCGAGGAGATCGCGGCCGACGCCGTCCTGTCGTCGGTCGACGTGCGCCGGACGTTCATCGACCTCCTGGAGCCGGGCACTGTCGACGACGACTTCACGGCCGAGGTCAACCGCTTCAAGTTCCGGGGATCGTCCGGCAAGGTGAATCTCGCGCTCGACGGCCTCCCAAGCTTCACGGCCCTGCCCGGCGAGGGCGAGCACCTTCGGGGGGCCATCTCGCTCTCGCCATCAATCGACGACATGGAGCGCGCCTACGATGACGCGAAGTACGGCCACTGGAGCCGCAAGCCCTACGTCGACATCGTCATCCCGACGCTCGTCGACCCGTCCATGGCACCGCCCGGCAAGCACGTGATGAGCTGCTTCGTCCAGTACGCGCCGTATCACCTGGCGGAGGGCCTCGGCACCTGGGACGACAATCGCGAGGCCTTCGGCGACGCCGTTGTCGATCGGATCGCCGAATTCGCCCCGGACATCCGCGAGAAGATCCTCTTCCGGAACGTCCAGACGCCCCTCGACATCGAGCGCACGACGGGCCTCACCGAGGGCAACATCTTCCAGGGCGAGCTCTCCCTCGAGCAGCTCTTTTTCAGCCGGCCGGTGCCCGGCTGGGCGCGCTTCCGGACGCCGGTGCGAGATCTCTGGCTGTGCGGCTCCTCGACGCATCCGGGCGGCGGGATCATGGGCGCCAACGGCCGGATCGCGGCCATTGAGCTGCTCAAGGCCCACGGCCGCAAGGTGGCGTGATGGCAGGCCCGCGCGGGCGCTGGGATGCCGTCGTCATCGGCGGCGGCCATAACGCGCTGGTCGCGGCGGCCTATCTCGCCCGCGGCGGCCTGCATACGCTCGTGCTCGAGCGGCGAGAGCGCCTCGGCGGTGCGGCCGACACCTCCGAGCTTGGCCCCGGGATCCGGGTCCCGACGCTCGCCCATACGGTCGGTCGGTTGCGGTCGTCGATCCAGCGGGACCTCGGGCTGGCGCGGCACGGCCTCTCGCTGATCGCGCCGGAGGTGCGTGTCTTCGCGCCGCGAGCTGATGGCGGGGCTGTAACGCTCTGGAGCGATGTTGCCGCGACCGTCGAAGGCCTTCGCGCCGTCTCATCACCTGATGCCGCCGCGTACCCGGTGTTCGATCGGCGTGTCCGGGTCCTCGGCCGATTCCTGGACGAGCTCGCGCGGTCCATCCCGCCGGACATCGCCTCGCCCGGCCTCGGTGACGCGCTCGCCGGGCTGAAGCTCGGCCGCTCGTTCCGGGGCCTCGGGCGCGACGGCGCCCGGGCGATCCTGCGGATCCTGCCGATGGCGGTCGCGGATCTCGTCGCCGAATCCTTCGAGTCCGATGCCCTCCGGGCCGCGATCGCCTGGCGCGGCGTTCGGTATGGCGCGGTCGGGCCATGGTCGGCGGGGACGGCTTCGGTGCTGCTCATGGATGGGGCGGGCAACGACGGCGGCGCTGCCGGCGAGACGGTCTTCGCGCGTGGTGGCCCGGGCGCGCTCAGTGATGCGCTGGTTGCGGCGGCGCGCGCTGCTGGTGCGAAGATCCGTCTGAACGCCGAGGTCGCCACCATCACCTCGCGGGATGGCCGCGCAACGGGCGTCGTCCTGGCGGATGGCGAGGAGATCCAGGCCCGGTCGGTGGTTTCGGGCGCCGATCCCAAGCGGACACTGCTCGGCCTCCTCGATCCGGTCGCGCTGGGTCCGAGCCTCGGCTGGCGGGCGGGCAACATCCGGACCCCGGGCGTGGTCGCGAAGGTCAATCTCGCGCTGCGGGCCCTGCCGCGGTTCATCGCCGCCGTGGACGACGAGCGGCTCCTGCACGGCCGCATCCTGGTCGCGCCGGGGATCGACCCGATGGAGCGGGCGTTCGACGCCTCGAAGTCCGGGCGCTGGAGCGAAACGCCGGTCCTCGAAGCGACGATTCCGTCGATCGTCGATCCATCGCTGGTCGAGAGTGCGCAGCCGGGGACGCACGTCATGAGCGTGGTCGCCCAGTACGCGCCGTACGAGCTCGGTGCGAGCGTCGGGTCCTGGGACGACAACCGCGAGGCATTCGGCGACGCTGTCATCGACGTTCTGGAGACCGTCGCGCCGGGGATCAGCGCGCTCGTCAGCCACCGCCAGATCCTCACGCCGGTCGATCTCGAATCGCGCTTCGGGCTGACCGGCGGCCATCCGATGCATGTCGAGGCCGGCCTCGATGCGTTCTATCTCTGGCGGCCGCTCCTCGGGCACGGGCGCTACCGGCTCGCGATCGACGGGCTGTACCTCTGCGGTTCCGGCGCCCACCCGGGCGGCGGGATCACCGGCGGGCCGGGCCAGAACGCGGCACGCGAGATCCTGCACGACCTCGGCGGGCGCCGCCGCTAGACGTCGTGGTCGACGCTCGGGTCCGGTTCCCGGGGTGCGAGGACGACGCGCCCCTCTCTCTGGCCGAGCCGCCTCGCAGCGCGAGCGGCCACCGGCTCATCGGAGGCTCTCCGCCGGAGCACGTGCAGGAACAACGCCGAGATCACCGCGGCAATCGGAATGCCGAAGATGGCCCCCGCGATGCCCGCAACCTTGATACCGGCGAGGACGGCCCCGAGGACGACGATCGGGTGAATGCGGAGGGCGTCGGCCATGATCCGTGGCTGGAGCGCGTTCATCAGGATCAGCCAGCCGATGATCATCACGGCGAACGTGCCGCCGAGCGCCTCGGGTTTGGCGATGAACGCCACGAGGACCGGCGGCGTCCACGAGAGGAACGGCCCGAAGAAGGGGATCGCCATCAGGATGCCGGCCGCGGCCGTCGTGATCGCGATGTAGTCGAGCCCGAAGATGAGGCTCGCGGCGAACGCCACGCCCGCATACACGATCCCGGTGATCGCTTGGCCGCGCAGGAACCCGCCGAACGATCGGGCGACCGCCTCCTCGAGGAGCTTGGCCTCCTCCTTGTAGCCGCTCGGCACGAGCCAGAAGAGGAACTGGATCAGGCGCTCCCGGTCCGCGACCATGTAGAGCGACAAGACGACGACGAAGAGCAGGTTGCCGAGGGCCCCGAGGCTCGCGACCGCGAGGGACTGCAGGGGCTGCGACAGCTGGGCCGCGTAGGAGCTCAGGTTGTCGAGGAACGCGTTCGCCTGGGCCACGACGTCGATGTGGACGATCCCGATTCCGTCGAGCCGCTGCTGCCAGGGTTCGAGGATCGTCGGCAGGTCGCTCCGGAGCCGCGGCACGTTCGCGATGAAATCGCCGATCCCGCTCACCAGGGCCGTGGCGATGTACAGCGTCAGGATCACGAGGCCGCCGAAGAGGACGAAGTAGACCGTGAAGATCGCGCCGGCGCGGCTCATGAACGGGATCGTCGCTCGCACGCGCGAGATGAACGGCGTGAGGATGAATGCGAGGAGCCACGCCAGGAAGAAGATCAGGATGATGTCGCTGAAGAAGGCGAAGACGACGCTGATGAAGCCGAGGACGACGAAGCCGAGCGACATCGCGCCCAAGACCAGGATCGCGTCCAGCCATCGGCGTTCGCGCGGTGTCAGCTCGATCGCGGGCTCCTTCGGATGCTCTGGTGCGTGCTCCGGTGGGTGCTCCGGCCGATCCTAGCGCAGTCCCATGCGGTGGCGGACCTCGTCCATCGTCGTCTCGGCCTTCGGTCGCAGGCGATCCGCGGCTGCCTCGAGGACCCCTTCGATCTCGGCGGGATGGGCGACCAGCTCGAGATACCGCTCCCGCGCCGGGGCGTAGTGCCGGATGATCCGGTCCGAGAGCACCTTCTTCATGTCGACGCAGCCCGTCCGAGCGGTGCGCTCGCCCTCCCAGAGCTCCTCGTAGTCGTCACCGAAGAAGCGCTGCAGCTGACAGACGTTGCAGATCTCGGGCCGGCCGGGCTGGGTTCGCAGGATCCGCTCCGTGTCGGTGACCATCGACATGACCTGCTTCCGGATGAGCTCCGGTGGGGCGAGGACCTCGATCGTGTTGCCGACCGACTTGCTCATCTTCCGGGCCCCGTCGGTGCCGAGGACGATCGGGGCGTCCGTGAACACGGCCTGCGGCTCGGGAAAGGTCTCGCCATAGCGACGGTTGAAAGCGCGGACGATCTCCCGCGACAGCTCGAGGTGGGCTGCCTGGTCCCGCCCGACCGGCACGATCGTCGCCTTGTACATGACGATGTCGGCGGCCTGGAGGACGGGGTACGTCAGGAGCCCGTGGTTCACGTCGTCGGGCTGGGTCTCGAGCTTCTCCTTGTACGTCGGCGTGCGCTCGAGCCAGCTGACGGGCGTCACGGTCGCGAGCAGCCAGGCGAGCTCGGTGTGCTCCGGGCGGTGCGACTGGACGAAGAGCGTGCAACGCTCGGGATCCAGGCCGAGCGCGAGGAGCGATGCCGCCATGTCCCGGGTACGTGCCCGGAGGACGTCGGGGTCGTGGGTGCTGGTGAGGGCGTGGAAGTCGACGATGCAGTAGATCGCCTCGTACTCGTCCTGGAGCCGGACGTAGTTGCGGATCGCCCCGAGGTCGTTGCCGAGATGGGCGACGCCCGACGGCTGGATTCCGCTGAACGTCCGGGCCCGCGTGGCCGTGGTCGCGGAGGCCGTGGTCGCCGTGGTCATAGGCCGGCGAGTGTAGCCGAGGCACTGGGTACCATTCGTCGATGCGCCAGCGCCTCGTCGACCGATATCGCGCGTTCCTGCCGATCAGCGACGCGACCCCCGAGCTCAGCCTCGGCGAGGGCTTCACGCCCCTGGTGGCGGCGCCGCGGCTCGGCGAGCGGATCGGCATCCCGGGGCTGCATCTCAAGCTCGAGGGGCTGAATCCGACAGGCTCGTTCAAGGACCGCGGGATGGTCATGGCGGTCTCGAAGGCGCTCGAGGCGGGCTCCCGCTCGATCATCTGCGCCTCGACCGGGAACACGTCCGCGTCCGCCGCGGCGTACGGCGCGGCGGCCGGGATCGAGGTCGTCGTGGTCCTGCCGCGTGGCGCGATCGCGATCGGCAAGCTCCTTCAGGCCCTGATCGCGGGGGCGCGAGTCGTCGCCGTCGACGGCAACTTCGACGACGCCTTCCGGGTGGTTCGCGAGCTCGCCGCCGACGAGTCGCATCCGGTGACCCTCGTGAACTCCGTCAATCCGCATCGGATCGCGGGCCAGACGACGGCCGCCTTCGAGATCTGCGACGACCTGGGCCGGGCCCCCGACGTCCTCGCGATCCCGGTCGGCAACGCCGGCAACATCACGGCCTACTGGGCGGGATTCACGGCCTACGAGGGGGCCGGCGTCACCCACGGCCGCCCCCGGATGCTGGGCTTCCAGGCGGCCGGCGCGGCGCCGATCGTGCTCGGTGCGCCGGTCGAGCGGCCGGAGACGATCGCCACGGCGATCCGAATCGGCAATCCGGCCTCGTGGGCGGGTGCCGTCGCGGCCCGCGACGAATCGGACGGGCGGATCGAGTCGGTGACGGACGCGGAGATTCTCGCTGCCTACCAAGACCTCGCTTCGACCGAGGGGGTGTTCTGCGAACCTTCCTCGGCGGCCAGCGTCGCCGGGGTGACGAAGCTGGCGCGAGCGGGCGAGCTGGGCGACCTTGGCCGCGACGGAATCGTCGTGTGCGTGCTGACCGGGAACGGGCTCAAGGACCCGGACACGGCCGAGCGGATCACGGGTGATCGACTCGTCGAGAGCTCGGCCTCGGCCGATGCCGTGCGCGCGGCGCTCGACTGGTGAGCCGCTCGGTCGGGAGGCCGCAATCGCTCATCGGGCGCCGCGTCGTCGTCGAGGTGCCCGCGACGATCGCGAATCTCGGCGCGGGCTACGACTGCCTCGGGCTGGCGATCGACCTGGCGCTGCACGTGTCGATCGAAGCGACACGCGATCGTGCACGCTCAGTCGAGCTCGACGTGCGCGGTGAGGGCGCGGGCGAGCTCCCGGCGGACGCCTCGAACCGGCTGATCCAGGCCCTCGGTGCAGGCCTCCTGGACGCGGGGTTCGAGGACCTCGATGGCCTCGGCTGGAAGGTCGAGATGATCAACACGATCCCCCTGGCGCGCGGGCTCGGGTCGAGCGCCTCGGCGACCGTCGCCGGCGTCCTCGCCGCGCGGGCCATGCTCGACCTGCCGGCATCGATGGAAGCCGTGCTCCGGGTCGCCTCGAAGATCGAGGGCCACCCCGACAACGTCTCGCCGGCGCTCCTCGGTGGGTTCACCGCGACGTTCGCCAACGAGACCGGCGTGCAGGCGTTTCGATTCGACGCCCCCGATTCGCTCCAGATCGTGTTGTTCGTTCCAGAGCTTCGGCTCGCCACGACGGCGATGCGGGAGGTGCTTCCGACGGACGTGCCACGGGTCGATGCCGTCGCGAATCTCGCTCGCGTGGCGGCCGGCGTCGCCGGAATCGCGAGCGGGGATTGGAGCGTGCTCGACTTTCTCACCGAGGATCGCCTCCACGAGCCGTATCGAGCTGCTGCCTACCCGCAGCTCCCGGCCTTGATCGCGGCTGCCCGATCGGCAGGCGCAGTTGGGGCCTGCCTGGCCGGCGCCGGATCCAGCATCGCCGCGTTCGCCCTGGGCGCGGACGCGGCGCAGCTCGATCGGATCGGCGACGCGATGGTTCGTGGGGCGATTGACGCCGACCTGCCAGGCAAGGTCCGGGTCCTCGCCGCCTCCAACGCCGGCGCCCGCGTGAACCAGGTCAGGTAGCTGCGCCATGGGACCGGCTGGCGACCTGCTCCGCGCGATCGGCGAGGGGATCAGCGGGCTGGTCGGTGGTTCGATCGCCGCGATCGCCGCCGGAATCGGCGCGATGGTCCGAGCGCTTCAGGCAGTCCTGCCGGGGCCACTATTTCCGATCGTCGTCGGTGGCCTGATCGTGCTGTTCCTGGTTTGGCTCTTCCGGAAGTAGTGCGGCTGAAGTCGCTCGGCTCAATCGGCCGAGCGTCGGGTCAGGCCGCCGCGATCGGCTGGCCCGCCGTATGGCGGCGGATGAAAGTGAGTGTCTCCTCCCATGCCGCCTCCGACGCCTTCGCGGTCTCGGGCGACTTCTTGTCGAAGAAGCTGTGGCCGGCATTCGGGTAGACGATCGTCTTGTGGTGCACGTGGGCCGCGTCGAGCGCCTTGTCGTAGGTCTCGCGCATCGTGGCATCGATGGCGTGATCGTCCGCGCCATACAAGGCGAGGACGTCGCATTCGATCTTCGAGGCGAGGTCCGCCGGGGCGGGGGTGCCGTTGCGGGACGGCCCGCTCGGCCAGCCATAGAACGGGATGACGCCCGCGAGGCCGAGCCCCAGCGTCGCGGCAACCGACGCGAGGCGACCGCCCATACAGAAGCCCAGGGCGAACGTTGAGCGCGACGCTCCGCCGGCCTCGGTCCTGAGGTAGGCGATGCCCGCCTTGATCTCGCCCTCGATGTCGCTGTACTTCGCCTGCGCGACGTGCTCCGTGTGGTCGAAGTCCGCGGGCCGCGGACCGGTGCCGGCGGTCCGGCCGAAGTAGTCGATGGCGAGCGCCGCGATCCCGTGCTCGGCGAATCGGAGGGTCAGCTCCTCGAAGAAGTGGTGGAGACCCCGGACGTCCGGCAGGATGAGCACCCCGGCGCCCGTCGACTGCGCGGGATGTGCGCCGAAGGCTCGAAAGCTCGCGCCATCGGCGGCCTTGAGGATGACCCCGCCCGAGTCGAGGGCTCCACCGGCGATTGGCTCGATCGGCGGGCGGCTATCGAGATCGAAGCACACGGCAAGCCTCCATGGGTCCGGCGAGGCGTCCTCGGCCGGACGGGATCTGGGTGCGCGAGAGGGCGCGCCCGCCCAATCGTCACACGCATCGGGCCGAGCCGCGTTGCGCGGGCCGATCCCGCGCTCCGGAGGCACGAAAGGCCGCTGGTAGACTGCGGGGCTCATGAGCGGCTCACTCGTCGTGCAGAAATTCGGCGGCTCCTCGCTCGCGAATGCGGATCGGATCCGGCAGGTTGCGCAGCGAATCGCGCGGGAGCGGGCTACCGGCGTGGACCTCGTGGTGGTGGTGTCCGCGATGGGCGACACGACCGACGAGCTCCTCGCGCTCGCCCACGCGATCGCCGCTGAGCCGGATCCGCGCGAGCTCGACGTCCTCCTCGCGACCGGCGAGCATGAAAGCGCGACCCTGGTCTCCATGGCTCTCCACGCCATCGGGGTGAAGGCGATCTCGCTCACCGGCGCCCAGGCCGGGATCACCACGGACGACAGCCACGGCCGGGCCCGCATCGCCAACATCGAGCCGCGACGGATCCGGGCCGAGATCGAGCGTGGCAATGTCGTCATCGTTGCCGGCTTCCAGGGCCAGCGCGGCGCGGCGGGTGACCTCGCCGAGACGACGACCCTCGGACGCGGCGGCTCCGACACCACCGCGGTCGCGCTCGCGGCGGCGCTGGGCGCCGACCGCTGCCAGATCTTCACCGACGTTCGGGGGATCTACACGGCGGACCCGCGTCGGATGGCGCAGGCGCGCAAGCTCGATACCGTCGGCTACGAGGAGATGCTCGAGCTCGCCCAGCAGGGGGCGCAGGTCATGCAGGCCCGCGCGGTCGAGCTCGGCTGGATCAACGACGTCGTCATCGAGGTGCTCAGCTCGTTCGAGGACGGGCCGGGGACGTTCATCAGGGAGGACCCGCTCGTGGAGCAGCGCAACAAGGTCCGGGGGCTCGCCCACGACCGCGACGTCGCGAAGGTGACGCTCATCGCCGTGCCGGATCGTCCCGGCGTCGCCCGCGCCGTCTTCGATCCACTCGCCGAGGCGGGAATCAACGTCGACATGATTGTCCAGAACGTCGGCCACGACGGCGCGACCGACCTGTCCTTCACGGTTCCCCGCAACGAGCTCGCTCGAGCGGAGCGGGTGCTGGCGCCGCTCGTCACCGAGCTCGGGGCCCGCGAGATCGTCACCGATCCGACGGTTGCCAAGGTGTCGATCGTGGGCGCGGGCCTGCACAACGCGCCCGGCTACGCGGCCCGCATGTTCGGGACGCTCGCCGATGCGAAGGTGAACATCGAGATGATCTCGACGTCCGAGGTCCGGATCACGTGCGTCATCGACGAGGCCAATCTCGGCGCCGCGCTGGATGCGCTGCACGCGGCCTTCGAGCTCGAGCGACCCGATCCGGTCGACGCGGAAGCAGCCTTGCCGAAGGCCGGCTGAGTGGCGGCACCCCTGCGCGCGCCCCAGGTTCCGCCCCGCCGCGTGCCTGAAAGCCCCTTCCCAGCGCGCATCGAGTGGTTCGAGCAGGTCGGCTCGACGAACGACGTCGTTGCCGGCTGGCTTCGAGACGGCGTCCCGGAGGTGTGCGTGGCCGCGGCCGACGAGCAAACCGCGGGTCGCGGCCGAAGCGGTCGGAGCTGGAGCGCGCCACGGGGCGCCGCGCTCCTGTGCTCGCTCGGGTTCCGCCCGACGTGGCTGGAGCCGGAGCGGCCCTGGCGGCTCGCCGCGATCGTCTCCCTCGCGATGGCCGACGCCGCCGAGGCCCACGCGGGTCTCGCCCCCGGCGCGATTCGCCTGAAATGGCCCAACGATCTCGTGATCGCCACCGATCCGGCGGGAGCCGTGGTCTCGGACCCATCCGGCATCGAGCCCTCGACCGATCTCGCCGTTTGCAAGCTGGCCGGCGTGCTCGGTGAGACGGACGGGCTCGGGACCGACGGAGCCCGCGCCGTCGTCGGCATCGGCGTGAACGCCGGCTGGGAGCGCGGTGACTTTCCCGCCGACCTCAAGGCCGGGATGACCTCGCTGCACGACGCGTCGGGTGGCCGGGTGATCGATGCCCGAGCCCTCCTCGACGCCTTCCTGGCGCGGCTCGAGCCCGCCGTCGTGGCGCTCAGAGCTGGTCGCTTCGATGCCGTCGCCTGGAGCGCTCGCCAGCTGACGAACGGGCGACCCGTCCGACTCGAGCATTCCGATGGCACGGGCGAGACCGTCCAGGCGCTCAGCGTCGACGGCGCCAGCGGCGCCCTGGTGATCGCCGATCCGCGCGCCGACGGCGGCGAGCGGCACGTCCTCGTGGGCGAGATTCGGCATCTTCGCGTCGGCGGGCTGGTGTAACGGCATGGCTCGTCCGGTGTTCTGGAGATCGGGAGCGGCTGTGGATGCCGAGCCCCGCGTCACGCACCTGGACCTGGATCGACCGTTGGTCGAGGCGGCGCAGCGCGATCCGGCACGCTTCGATGCCCTCTATCGGCGGTACCTGGCCCGCGTGTACAGCTACGCCTACTACGAGCTCGGCGACCATCACGCCGCCGAGGACGCCACCGAGCGGACGTTCCTGGCCGCGCTCGCGAACCTGCACCGGTTCAAGGAGCGCGCCCGTCCGGCGGACGGTGCTGGTGCCTCGACCTTCCGTGTCTGGCTGTTCCAGATCGCCCGGAATGTGGTCGCAAATGAGCGTCGAACTGAGCGCCGGCGGCCCACCGAGCCGATCGTCGAGACGACCGTTGTCGCGGACCCGCTGGACGTCGAAGGGGAGGTGGTTCGACGCGAAGAGGCAGGCGCCGCATGGCGCGCCGTCGGCAAGCTCGCGGGTGATCGCCGGCGAGCGCTCGTCCTGCGCTTCGTGGACGAGATGACGACCGCGGAGATTGCCGGTGTCCTCGGCCGCTCCGAGGGCGCGGTCCGGGTCCTGATCCATCGGGCTCTCCGGAGTGTGGCCCGGGATCTCGAGACGACGGAGCACCTGGCGCCGCGTCCGCCTCGCACATGAGCCTCCAGGGCCGCGACGTCGGGGAGATCGAAGCCCTCGTCACCGACCGCTACCTCGATTCGCTCCTCGGCGATCGCGAGGTCCAGACGCCATCGGCCGCGCTCGACGAAGCTGTCCGAGCCGTCTCTCGCCGCCTGGCCGACGACCTCCCGCGATTCCACCCCTCGTTCCGGTTCGAGGAGCGCCTCGCGGTGCGCCTCGCGGAAGCAGCCGCTTCGATGCGCCTGCCGCTGGCTGCCGGCGGAGAGCGCGATGCCGCCCCAGGTCCGACGCAGATCCCACTCTCGCCCCGCCTCGCCCCCGACCCGCTGGCCGCCCTCGACGACGGGGACCGCCCGCGCCCGAAGCCCTATCTCGTCGGCGGCGCGGTCGCGGCATCGGCGTTGAGCCTCGCCGGCGCGGCCTGGCTCGCCTGGCGTCGCCGCTCGGCCTCGCCGATGGCCCGGGCCGTCCGCGCCGCTCACCAGGCGAGGGGCTAGCCGATGCCGATCAAGCTGCCCTCGTTCCGGCCCCGCAAGGACGCCTACCCGCCCGACCTCTGGACGAAGTGCCCGACCTGCTCGGAGATGCTCTTCAACAAGCAGCTCGACAAGGCCGACCGCGTCTGTCCCCGTTGCGGGCACCACTTCCGGCTGTCAGCCTGGGCGCGACTCGACCTCCTCCTGGACGAGCGCACCTTCCAGGAGCGTGATGCCGGCCTCCAGTCCGTCGATCCGCTCGGGTTCGCCGATCAGAAGCCGTATCCGGACCGCGTCGTCGCGGCCCAGCTCGCGACGGGCCTCCGCGATGCGGCGGTCCGCGGGATTGGCCTCATCGAGGGCCGGCCGGTCTCGATCTGCGTCATGGACTTCGGCTTCATGGGTGGCTCGATGGGCGCCGTCGTCGGCGAGAAAGTCACGCGAGCCGCCGAGGATGCCCTGGCCGAGCGAATCCCATTGGTCGTCGTCTCCGCTTCGGGCGGGGCGCGGATGCAGGAGGGGACGCTCGCCCTGATGCAGCTGGCGAAGACCGTAGCGGCCCTGGAGCGGCTCAGGACCGCCGGTGTGCCCTTCATCAGCGTGATGAGCGACCCCACGACCGGCGGCGTCTTCGCCTCCTATGCCGTGCTCGGCGACGTCAACCTCGCGGAACCGAATGCCCTGATCGGCTTCGCCGGCGCGCGCGTCACCGCCGGCACGATCGCCCAGGAGCTCCCGCCCGGTTTCCAGCGCTCCGAATTCCTCTTCGAGCACGGCTTCGTGGACCTCGTCGTGACCCGTGGCGAGCTGCGCGGCCAGATCGCGGCGCTGCTTCGGTTCCTGCGTCCCGCGAATGGCCCACGGACGGAGGCGCGGACCGGCTTCGATCCGATCGGCTTCCTGGCCTCCCTCGCGGACAAGGTCGTCCCCGAGCTGACGACGCCGCCCGAGGCCGCCGAGATCGCGCTGAGCGGCCGTGGGGCCGGCGAGACGCGAGAGGCTGGCGAGGCCCGCCGTGGTTGACCGCCTCCTGGGCCGGCCTCGAGATCCCGAGGCAGAGGTCGCCCCCGTTGACGCCAGGGCCGCGATGTGGAAGCGCGTCCAGCTGGCCCGGAACCTCAACCGGCCGCGAACGCTCGAATTCCTGCGCTACATCGCCGACGAGGTCGTGGAGCTGCACGGCGATCGCGGCTTCGGCGACGACCCCGCCATGGTGGCCGGCTTCGCCCGGATCGAGGGCCGCCGGATCGCCTTCGTCGGACAGCAGAAGGGCGCCGACACGGAAGAGAACATTCGCCGGAACTTCGGGATGCCACATCCCGAGGGCTACCGCAAGGCGATGCGGATCATGGAGCTCGCCGAGCGCTTCTCGCTGCCGATCGTGACGTTCGTCGATGTCCCCGGCGCGCACCCCGGACCTGAGTCCGAGGAGCGCGGCATCGCCGATTCGATTGCCCGGAGCATCGCGCTCATGAGCCGACTCCGGACCCCGATCGTCGCGATCATCACCGGTGAGGGTGGCTCCGGCGGGGCGCTGGCGATCGCCGTCGGCGACGTCGTGATTGCGCTGGAGAACGCCGTCTACTCCGTGATCAGCCCGGAGGGCTGCGCCGCCATCCTGTGGCGGACGGCGGACGAGGCACCGACGGCTGCGCTGGCGATGCGGATGTCCGCGCAGGACCAGCTCGAGCTCGGCGTGGTCGATCGCGT
The DNA here is from genome assembly GCA_038230295.1 of Candidatus Limnocylindrales bacterium. Lineage (GTDB taxonomy): Bacteria > Chloroflexota > Limnocylindria > Limnocylindrales > CSP1-4 > UBA5189. The sequence goes on along the minus strand of JBBRNM010000039.1, from coordinate 4,347 downwards.
GGTCCCGGAACCCGGCGAAGGCGCCCAGGCCGAGCCGGCAGAGACGGCCCGGCGCCTGCGAGGCGTCATCATCGAGGAGCTCGATCGCCTCGGGCGGCTCACGCCCGATGAGCTCGTGGAGGCTCGCTACCGGCGCTACCGCGCCCTCGGCCCGTACACTGAGGTCTCCGTACCGGCTGTGGCGCCGCCTCCGAGCCGTGGGCTCGCCGATCGCCTCCGCGATCTGCTTGACCCGGGCCGTTGGTCGGTCCCCACGCCACTCCCGGGTCAATCACGGCGCGATGAGCCGCCTGCGCACGAGGAGGTCTGAGCCGTGCCGGATGCCAAGGCATCGGAACGCGATCGCCTCGCGGATCACGCCGCGATCGCTCGCCTCGTCGACGGTCTGCTGCCGGCCTTGATCGCGAAGCTCTCGACGACCCGCCTCGGCGAGCTCGAGGTTCGCGAAGGCGACTGGCGCATCCGCCTTCGCCGGCCCACCGCGGGCGAGACGAAGGATGGCCGGCGGGCGACGGATCGACCATCACGGACGCAGCCTGGCCACGAGGGTCATGGCCACCAGCGCAGCGCGCCGGAGGCTAGCCGACCGCCTCGCATTGCGCTGCCAACTGGCTATGCCGACGCGACGATCGGGTCGAACGGCTCCGGCGGCGCGAAGACCACCAACGGGGCGGGCGGCGGGGATTATGAGCCGGCGCAACCCGTCGCGACCTCGCCGGCCGTGGGCGTCTTCCATCCCGGCCCGCGCGCCGCGGCTGGAACGCGAATCCGCGCCGGGGACACGCTCGGCTCGGTCGACGTGCTCGGGGTCCCGCAGGAGGTCGTCGCGCCCGTGGACGGCGTCGTCGGCGCCAGCCTGGTCGAGGGCGGGACCGCGGTCGAATACGGCCAGGACCTCGTCCAGATCGAGCTCGCGGCCTCGGCGGAGGCGCGCTGATGTTCCATCGAATCCTGATCGCGAATCGCGGTGAGATCGCACTCCGGATCCTGCGAGCGTGCCGAACCCTCGGCGTCGAGGCGGTCGTCGCCTACAGCGAGGCCGATCGCGACAGCCTGCCGGCCCAGCTGGCCGACGAGGCGATCTGCATCGGTCCGGCGGACGCGCGGCGGAGCTACCTGTCGGCCCCGGCGCTGATCTCGGCGGCGGTCGTCACCGGCTGCGACGCGGTCCATCCCGGCTACGGCTTCCTGTCCGAGGACGAGTCGTTCGCCGAGGTCGTGCGGGCCCACGACCTGACGTTCATCGGCCCGCCGCCCGAGGTCCTCGATCGCTTCGCAAGCAAGGAGGGCACGCGCCGGCTCCTCGGCGGCTACGGCCTGCCCACGATCCCGGGCTCGGACTCGATGATCCGCGACGACGATCACGCCCTCGAGCAGGCCGATCGGATCGGCTATCCCGTGCTCATCAAGCCGTCCGCCGGCGGCGGCGGCAAGGGCATGCGCATGGTGCGCACCTCCCGCGAGCTCCAATCGGCGCTCCGGGTCTGCCGCTCCGAGGCGAAGGCCGCGTTCGGCGACGACTCGCTCTACCTCGAGAAGTGGCTCGAGGAGACGCGCCATATCGAGGTCCAGGTCGCCGTCGATCGCTACGGCCACGGGATCCACCTCGGCGAGCGCGACTGCTCGGTCCAGCGGCGCCACCAGAAGATCCTCGAGGAGGCTCCCAGCCCGGCCCTCTCGCCGGCCGCCCGAACCGACCTTGCCGAGCGGGCTGTCCGCGCGGTCGTCGAGGCCGGCTACGAGAACGTCGGCACCCTCGAGTTCCTCGTGGACGCGGACGGCAACGCCTACTTCATCGAGATCAACTGCCGGATCCAGGTCGAGCACCCGATCACGGAGATGCTCACTGGCGTCGATCTCGTATCGACGCAGATCCGGATCGCGGCGGGCGAGCCACTCGGCATCCAGCAGTCCGAGATCGTGCCCCGCGGCCACGCCATCGAGTTCCGGATCAACGCTGAGGATCCGGCCCACGACTTCCGGCCGAGCGCCGGGCTCGTCGAGAACTACCAGGCGCCGGGCGGCCCTGGCATCCGGATGGATTCGCACCTCTATCCCGGCTACGACGTCCCGCCGTACTACGACTCGCTGCTGGGCAAGCTCATCGCCTGGGGCCCGGATCGGGAGACCGCGATCGCGCGAGGCCGGGTGGCGCTCGACGAGCTCGTCATCGACGGGCTCACGACGAACGTCGAGATCCACCGGGCGCTGCTCGAGAACGAGACCTTCCTCGAGGGCAGGATGACCACGAGCATGCTCGACCGGGTAGGCAGCGCGGCGTTCCTCGCCGCCGCGGCGCGCTCGTGACCGGAGCCTGGTTCGTGATCGCCGACCGAGCCGCTCGATGAGCGAGACGATCCACTCGACCCGCGAGATCGAGGCGCTGATCCCGCACCGCTGGCCGATCCTGATGGTCGACCGGATCATCGAATACGACGCCGAGGCGAAGCGGATCGTCGGGATCAAGGGCGTGACCGCGACCGAGTGGTGGGCCCAGGGCCACTTTCCCGGCCTACCGGTGATGCCGGGGGTCCTCCAGGTCGAGGCGTTGGCCCAGACGATGGCCGTGTACGTCGCGAAACAGCCCGGCTTCGGCGATCGGATCGGGCTCTTCGCGGGCATCGATGACTGTCGCTTCAAGCGCGTCGTCGTCCCGGGCGACACGCTCCGGCTCGAGATCACGATGGAGAAGCTCGGTTCCCGCTTCGGGCGGGCGAAGGCCATCGCGAGCGTCGACGGCCAAACCTGCTGCGAGGCGACGCTGAGCTTCGTGATTCCGCCCGAGGGGACGCTCCGTTGACCCGCGCCGGGAGGTCCGAATGACGTCGAAGCTGGCCCTGTTCTCCGATGTCCACGGCAACGTGGCCGCGCTCGAGGCCGTGCGCGCCGCGATCAGGAAGGAAAAGCCGGACGTCACGATGATCGCCGGCGACCTGGTCATGAACGGCCCGGAGCCGGGCGCCGCCGTCGACACCCTTCGGGCGATGGAAGGCGAGGGGGCCATCATCGTCCAGGGCAACACCGACATCGCCGCCGCCGACCAGGACTACGGGGCCGCTTTTCCGTGGCTCCCCGACGGCGTATCCGACGCGGTGAAGGCCGTGGCGGAATGGACCCACGACGCCCTCGACGACGACCAGCTGTCGTGGCTCCGCCGGCTGCCCGCCGAGCGCCGGATCCGGATCGACGGGACCCTCGTCCTGCTGACCCACGCGTCGCCGGGCTCCCAGACGTCCGGCTTCGACATGGATCTCGATCCGTCGACGACCGTCGAGCGGCTTTCCCGAACCGACGCCCGAGTCATCTGCTGCGGCCACACCCACGTGCCCGAGATCCGGGACTTCGGCTGGAAGATCATCGCCAACGGCGGCAGCGCCGGCTACATCTTCGACGGCGAGCCGACCGCGTCGTGGGCCCTCGTGACCTTCGACGGCGATGCGGTGACGGCGGAGATCCGCCGGACCGATTTCGACGCCCTCGGAACCGCCAACGCGATCTCGGCACGGGGGCTGGCCGGCGACGTGTATCGGGCCGCGACGGTCCGGACGGGGAAGCTCGTCCGTTGAGCGCGGAGCGCCGGCGGGTGGTCGTCACCGGCATGGGCGCCCTCACCGCCCTGGGGCCGGACGTGGCCTCGACCTGGGAGGGCCTCGTTGTTGGTCGGTCGGGCATCCGCACGATCCAGACCTTCGACCCCTCGCGGGTCGCATCCAAGGTCGCGGCCGAGGTCGTCGGGTTCGATCCCGTCGGCGTCATCGATCGCAAGGACGCTCGGCGGATGGACCGCTACATCCAGTTCGGCCTCTACGCGACTCGCGAGGCGCTCCAGCGGGCGGGACTCCCGGACCGGCTCGAAGGCGCCCTCGCCGAGCGGACGGGCGTGATCCTCGGTTCGGGCCTCGGCGGCGCGACCACGCTCTTCGACAACGTGATGGTCATGGCGGCGCGCGGACCGGATCGGATCAGCCCATTCTTCATCCCGATGGGCATCGCGAACGTCGGCGCCGGCCAGATCGCGATCACGTTCGGGCCGATGGGCCCGAACTTCGCGACGGTGTCCGCCTGCGCCACGGGAGCCCACGCGATCGGCGAGGCCTGGGAGACGATCCGGCGCGACGATGCCGACATCATGCTGGCGGGCGGCGCAGAGGCCGCGATCCACGAGGCCGTCCTCGGCGGATTCGCGTCGATGAAGGCCCTCTCGACCCGGAACGACGACCCGCCGCGGGCCTCACGCCCGTTCGACCGCGATCGGGACGGCTTCGTCATGGGCGAGGGCGCCGCGGTCCTCGTTCTCGAGGCGCTCGAGCACGCCGAGAAACGCGGCGCGGAGCCGCTCGCGGAGCT
>JBBRNM010000038.1:0-20940 GCA_038230295.1 Candidatus Limnocylindrales bacterium | reverse complement strand
GAGGTCGTCGTCGGCGATGCCCGTGCCGGCGGCAGCCGAGCCACGGGTGACGCGGTGAATGTCGCGGCGCGGCTCCAACAAGCCGCGGATCCGGGCGAGACCTTGCTTGGCGACTCTACCTGGCGGCTCGTCCGCGATGCGGTCGTCACGGGCGAGCCGCGCGACGTCCAGGTCAAGGGTCGCGAGGAGCCGGTCATCGTCCGGAGCCTGGTCGACGTCGACCCGAGTGCCGAAGCCATTCATCGCCGGGTCGGTGGCCCGATGGTCGGCCGGGATCGGGAGCTCGGGATCCTGCGAGCTGCCTACGAGCGGGCCGTCATCGAAGAGCGCTGCGTCCTCGTCACCGTGCTCGGGTCAGCGGGTGTGGGCAAGAGTCGACTCGTCCACGAATTTCTCGCCGGGACCCGGACGAGCTCGACCGTCCTCCGGGGCCGCTGTCTGCCGTACGGCCAGGGCATCGCGTGGTACCCCGTCGCGGAGCTCCTTCGGTCGGCCGTGGGGCTCGACGACCATGTCGAGCCGGCGCTCGTCATCGACCGGTTGCGGGAGCGGCTCGAAGGCGTGAACGACGCGGAAACCATCCTGGCCCGACTGGCGGTGCCACTCGGGATCAGCGCCGAGCCGGCACCCATCGAGGAGCTCTTCTGGGCGTTCCGGCGGCTCCTCGAGCGCCTGGCCACGAGCGGACCCGTCGTGCTCGTCATCGATGACCTGCAATGGGCCGAGTCGACGCTCCTCGACCTCGTCGAGCACCTCGCCGAGTGGGTCCACGGCGTGCCGCTGTTCCTGCTCGCAATGGCCCGACCCGAGCTCCTCGACCTCCGAGCCGGATGGGGTGGCGGCAAGCCGGACGCGACGACATTCCTCCTTGAGCCGCTCCCGGCGAAGGACACCGAGCAACTGGTGGAGGCGCTGCTCGAAGGCGGGTCGGTGCCGGCTGCGGCGCGGGAGCGGATCGCTGCGGCGGCCGACGGCAATCCGCTGTACGTGGAGCAGGTCATCGAGATGCTCCTCGACGACGGCCTCGTCCGCCGGTTGCCCGACGGGTCGCTCGAGATCGGTGACCTCGAGTCGATCGCGGTCCCGCCCACGATCCAGGCCCTGCTCGCCGCGCGGCTCGACCGGCTGAGCGATCCCGAGCGCCGGACGATCGAACGGGCGGCCGTCGTCGGCAAGGAGTTCGGACAGCGGGAGGTTTTCGAGCTGACGCCGGCCGACGGTCGTGCCGGCGTCTCGACCCAGCTGATGGCGCTCGTTCGCAAGGAGCTCATCCGGCCGGATCGACGTCGGGACGACGGAGGCGAGACCTATCGCTTCCGGCACCTCCTGATCCGCGACGCGGCGTATGACAGCCTCCCGAAGGCCGAGCGCGCCGAGCTCCACGAGCACTTCGCGGACTGGCTGGAGCTGACGGCCGCCGATCGGATCGCTGATCTCGACGAGATCATGGGCTACCACCTCGATCAGGCCCGGACATTTCGGATCGCGCTGGGACCGGAGGATGACCACATCCGAACGCTGGCCTTGCGCGCTGGCCGACGGCTGGCGGCGGCGGGGCGCCGCGCCGCGGATCGAGACGACATCCAGCCGGCGATTCGCCTGCTGTCGCAGGCCGAGACGCTGCTCGCCGAGGATCCGCAGGCCCGTTTCGACATCCTGATCCGCCTGGCCGGACTCGCCTTCCTGCAGGACTACACGGTGCTCAACCGAGCCGCGATGGAGGCTGAGCGCGTCGGCGCGGCGATCGGCGAGCTCGCGGTGCTGCGAGCGAAGCTGTGGGTCACGAGCGGCAGGTCGATGACGGACCCGGCCTTTGCGATCTCGGACGCCCAAGGCGACGTGGAAGCCGCGGCAGTCCGGTTTGCCGCCGCCGGTGACGTCGACGGGCTGCTCGACGCGTATGCGGCGATGATCTCCATCGACGTGAGCCTCGCCCACTGGCGAGACGCCGCGCACTCTGCCGAGCTCGGCTACGACCGCGCCGCCACCACCGGTCGCGATCGCCAGCGGGATGATTTCGGTGGGTGGTGGTCGAACGCCCTCATCTGGGGCTCGGCCGACGCAACCACGAGCCTTGCGACGGTCCAGCGGCTCATGGGTACCACGACCCGCCGCCTGACGCGGGCCGCGATGCTGACGTGCACGGCGGTTCTCCGAGCCGTCCTCGGCGATGGGTCGGGGGCCGAGGCCGCGCACGCGGACGCGATGGCGATCCGCGACGAGCTGGGCCTCGAGCCCAACGAGTTCCGGCACGCCTATGTCAGGTACGCGCTCGACGACTTTCCCGGCGGGGTGCACTACGCTCGGGTCGCGGCTGCGGACCTCGAACGCCGAGGCGACACTGGCCAGCGCTCGACGATGGTCGGGCTGGAAGCCTGGATCCTGGCCCTGATGGGCGAGGACGACGAGGCGACCGTCGCTGCCGCCGAATCCCGCCGCCTGACCGCGCCGGACGACGCGGTGTCCCAGATCCTCTGGCGGGCCGGTGAGGCAGTCGTGCTCGCCCGGCGAGGCGAGGCCGCCGATGCCGATCGTCTGTCGCTCGAAGGCGTGGGGGTTGCCGCAGACACGGATTCGATGGATGCGGGCACGGCGTGGGAGGCCCGAGCCCTGGTCCTGTCCATTCTTGGCCGAGAGAAGGACGCGGCGGAGGCCGCCGGTCGGGCGCGGGAGCTGTACGTGGCAAAGGGATCCGTGAATGCCCTGCGGCGTGTCGAGGCGATGATCGGCGCGTAATCACGCGAGCCGGTTGCGAGCTCGATCGTGTCGCTCCGTTGTGACTCTGGACGGGCGAAACGGCCATGTCGCTGTCGAGTCGGGTGCGTCATGCTGGGAGCCCGTGACGAGACCATCGAGCCGTTCGGATGCCCAGCGCGTTGCCAGGGCGTGGTTGGCGATCGCCATCGTCTGCCTCGTGGGCTTCGCGGTGCTGACCGTCGCGCTGGCCAGCCATGTCGTGATCCCCGGCGACAAGCAGCTGCTCGACCTCGCAGTAACCTGGACGCCGTTCACGCTCGCCTGGAACGTGTTCTCCGAGCTCGGGAACTACCCCATGGTGCCGACAGGGTTCGGGCTCGTGGTCTGGCTCCTGTTCAAGAAGCGGCGGCGAGAAGCGCTCCTCGTGATCATTCTCTTCGGGATGGCGACAGGCGGCAGCGAGCTGGTGAAGGCAGTCGTGGCGCGGGACCGGCCGCTCGGATCAGCACCGGGGATCCCGGGGAGCGTCTACAGCTTCCCGTCCGGCCACGCCCTCGAGGACGTCATGATCCTGGGGATGATCGCGCTCGCGCTGTGGCGCCGACAGCAGGCCATGTGGCTGAAGCTCGGCTTCGTGGTGCTCGTCGTGATCTTCGTGGCGCTCGTCGCCATCTCCCGGGTCGCGCTGGACCTCCACTACCCGAGCGACATCCTCGGCGGCGTGCTCGCCGGACTGGCCATCCTGGGGCTGTATGCGTGGTGGACGCGCCCGGGAGCCCGGGCGGACAAGCCGCCGCTATGGGATACGTGATGGGAAACCTGAGATGACCGCGTCGGGCAATGAGCGGCGGGCGCCCAAAGCGGACGGCACCACGAACGCCGGCTCGCGAGTCGACGCCGGGCCGACGACCCAACACGGCCCCCTCGGCGAGGTCGATCCGGCCCATCCGACGGCGGCGCCGCCCGGTACCGTCCCCCGACCGCCGGTCGCCGTCGCAACGGGAACCGTGGTCTTTGGATTCGCCGGCCTCGTCGCGGCCCTCGTCGTCTTCGGATCCCTCGCCGACGGCGTCCGCGACCAGGAGGTGTTCGCCCTCGACGCGTGGGCGACCCCGTTCCTGCACAGCATCGCGTCACCCACCACGGACCTGCTCTTCAACACGCTGACGGCCATGGGCTCGTCGATCGTCGTCCTGCCGATCTTCGTCGTCGTCCTCGCGTTGCTGCTCATGCGACGCCGCTTCGGCGCCGGACTCTTCCTGTCAGTCGCACTCGGCGGATCACTCGTCATCGACGCGCTGACGAAGTTGATCTTCCAGCGCCCCCGGCCGAAGCTCGACTACGCCGCCGTGCTGCCCGACTACAGCTTCCCCAGCGGTCACTCGATGAACGGCGTCGTCTTCTACGTCTCGATCGCGCTCGTCCTCTGGTCGGCCTTCGGGCGGCGCGTCGGCGTGCCCGCGCTGGTGATCGCGGCGCTGCTCGCGTTCGGGATCGGGGTGAGCCGGATCTTCCTCGGCTATCACTACCTCACCGATGTCGTCGGCGGCTGGCTCGCCGGCGTCGTCTGGCTGCTCGTCGTCGGCGCGGCATTCCGAGCTCGGCCGAAGATGTGGCGCTGGGGCTCCGTCGAGCCGACGGCGGTCCGGCCGACGGCGGTCCGGCCGACGGCGGTCGAGCCGCCCGCCATTGCGCCGCCTCCGGGCGAGGGCCCGGCGATCGTATGACCACCGCGCTCGTCATCGGTCGCAAGCGACCCGGTCGACCGATTCGCAAGGCCGTCGGGGATACGCAGCGCCAGCTCGAGGCCGCCGGGTGGACCGTCGAGAGCTCGGTCGTCAAGAAGAAGAGCAAGCTTCGGCGCGAGACGGCGGCCGCGGTCGAGGCTGGTGTCGACGTGGTCGTGGCGGTCGGTGGCGATGGCGCGGTGCTGCAGGTCGTCCAGTCGCTCGCCGAGAAACCCGTTGCCCTCGGGATCGTGCCCATGGGTACGGGCAACCTCGTCGCCCGCAACCTCGGGATCCATCGCCGAGTCGAGCGCGCGGTGGGCGTCATCCTCGAGGGCGAGCGGCGCGTGATCGACCTCGGGCACGTGACGCTCGGCGACAAGAAGCGCTACTTCTCCGTCGCCTGTGGCGTGGGCTTCGACGCCGAGGTCATGGAGAAGACCAAGACGACGCAGAAGGACCGCTGGGGCAAGCTCGCCTACGTCGCCAATGCCCTCAGCCAGAGCGGCAAGCTTCGGAACGTCGACCACAAGATCACGGTCGACGGCGTCGAGACGACGATGGAGGCGGCCCAGGTCTTCGTCGCGAATTTCGGTCGAACGGGCCTCGGCGTGAAGCCACGACTGAAGGTCGAGCCCGACGACGGCGTCCTGGACGTGATCGCGATGCGGGCCTCCGGGCGAATCTCGGGGCTCATCTCGGGGATCAAGGCGATCCGCCAGGGCCACGAAGGGGAATCGGCGGACGGTCGGGCGTTCCGGGCCAAGGCGCGCGAGGTCCGGATCGAGACGGAGGAACCGCGTCTCGTTGAGATCGATGGCAGCGTGATGGGCAAGACGCCGATCGACGTCTCGGTGCGGCCTCGGGCGCTGACCGTGCTGGTGCCGCGCGCGCAGCCTTAGGGCGTCACCTGGAGCCCGCGCTCGAACCCCTAAGGCGTCACCTCGAGCGGGTTCAGGGGCAGGTCCTTGACGACCGTCAGGTCGATGTGCCCGTCCTCGCCCTTCGATGCGTCCCTCCGGGTCGCCCTCTCGAGCCGGATACGCGCGCTTGGGCCGTCGAGCGTGAGCAGCGCCAGGATGTTGCCGAAATACGGACCGGCGGGGTGGTGCCACTTGATCGGCACCGGCGGGACGCGCGTCACGCGATCCATCATCCGGACGATCTGTTCGGCTTTCCTGCTCCAGCCGACGCGGAACACGAGCCGCATCAGGCGCGGGATCGTGTTGTGGATCGGTGAGCACGTGATCTGGTAGACGCGGGTCGGGAGCGGGGCTGGGTACTCGGCCTCGGCCACATACGTGTGGTGGACGTCGCCGGAGAGGACGCAGATCGTGGCCGGGCCGGGCCGGCCGTCCGCGCCGCGCCCCACTCGCTCGAAGAGCGCCGCCAGCCGATCGAAGGAGTGCCGGAACGCGGCCCAATGCTCGAGATCGACCGCCCGTCGGACCCACTCGGCCATCCGTCCCATGATCCGGCCGCGGGACCCCGCGGCGAGGGCCTCGTTCCACGACTCGATGTCGTGGAGGGCCCGGGGCAGGAGCCATGGCATCGATGTCGCGACGACGAGGTGCTCGAACTCGCCGTCGTTCGTCTGCTGCTCGATCCAGTCGAACTCCTTGTCCGACACCATGGATCGACGGCCGTCGGCGAGGATCCGACCGCAGCGCGAATCGATGACGAGCAGCCGCACTGGCCCGAAGTCGCGGCGATAGGACCACTGCGTGCCCTTGGCGCCATCGGCCTCCCGATCGGCCGCCTGGGCGAATGTGCGCAGGATGGGCTCGGCGTCCTGCGAGCCGCGGACGGTCCGATAGGTCTCGTTGGCTTCGAGACCGGCGGGCGACAGGTTGCCGAGGTGCTGGTAGATCCAGTACGACACCAGCGCGCCGGTGATCCGTTCCCCCCACCAGCTCGTCTTCTGCATCTCCAGGCGCCAGGCGTCGGAGGTGTTCCAGTCGTCGCGGACGTCGTGGTCGTCGAAGATCATCGACGTCGGCAGGGTCGAGAGCAGCCAGCGGGTCCGCGGCACCGCCCATGACTCGAGGTACAGCTGCGTGTACTCCTCGAAATCGGCCACCTCCGCCTTGGGCATCTTCCGGATGTCGCGACGGCGCTTGATGAACTCGTGCATCGGCGCCGAGGTCTCGTCGGCATAGACCTGGTCGCCGACGAAGAGCAGGAGGTCGGGCCAGTCCTGGTATGGCTGGAGGGCCATCCGCGTCGCAAAGGCGTCGAGCACGTCGGGGTCGGTCTTCGATTCGTCCGTCCCCGGGGAGAGCGGGACCTCTCGGCAGGAGCCGAAGATGAGCCGGATCGGACGGCTTGGGTCGACGGTGCGAATCCGGCTCGGTGGAAACTCGGAATTCGGCAGCGGCCAGGCTCGCTCGCCGTCGAGACGGACCTCGTACGGGGTCGATGATGCCGCCTCGAGGCCGCTGATCACCACGATCGCGTAGTGGTGTCCGGCAACGCCGAAGGTCCGCTCGCGGCCCGTGACGTCGCCGGCGCGAACTTCGACCTCGCAGGGTTCGGTGGTCTCGACCCAGATGCTGGCATCACGTTCCCCTACGTGTCGCAGCAAGGGCCCGAGCAGCAACTTGGCCATCCCAAGGGTTGTATCACCGGATGCCGACTCGGGGAGTCGAGGCCGGCGTCGACTCGCGCCGCCGTCGCGCCGACCTTCCGTCCCGCCGAATCACCCGCTGGGCCGAATCACCCGCTGGGCCGAATAGCACAGGCAGGCAGGGTGATTGATTCGTACGCCGCACCTGCCTGGCAAGCCTGACTGATCACCCCGGGTGATTGGGCGTCGTCCTCGCGGCCCGTCGGGTCCAGGCGCTGGCGCCCCGGCCCCGAGGTCCGTTTACCAGTGGGAGTGGTGATAAGCGGGCGGCGGCGTCATCGCGGCGGCTCCGGCACGGGTCCTGCCGCCAATCTGAGCTCAGGCGCGAATGGCATCGCGGCGCAGCAGCGCCAAACGAGCCGGCCGCAGAAGGATTCCTCCTCGTATCACCACCCCGATTGGTAAATGGAACCCGCGGCCGCCGCCGGCGCGGTCGGGCTCGCGGCCTCAGGTGCGGTGATCACGCCACTGGAGCCAGACTCGGCCGTTGTCGACCGACCAGTTCGGGCCGTTGAAGCCAAGTGTGAACCGGGTGAAGCCCATCGCGAGGTAGGTCTCCGCGTCGTCGGCGAGGAACCGGTCTGCTCGATAAAGCCCGCCGTATGGAGTCCCGGTTCGGCGCCCAGGGTCCGCCGGGTCAGGCGCCGGTCGCACTCCCTGCGTCAGGCGCGGGCCGTGCTGCCCGAGCCTGAGCTTCGGCGAGAGAGCGAATCCACGCTCACGGCTGCGAGCAGGACGAGGCCCGTCGCGATGAGCTGGTACTGGATCGGCAGTCCCAACAGGTACAGGCCGTTGTAGATCGCGCCGATGACCAGCCCGCCGAGGAGGCCGTGGATGACCCGGCCGCGACCGCCGAAGAGGCTCGTTCCGCCGATGACGGCCGCGGCGACGGCGTAGAGGACCAGCTGGCCGCCGTTGATGTTCGTGGTCATGCCGCCGAGCTGCGAGGCGTAGATGATGCCGGCGATGCCCGACGTGGCCGAGCACAGGACGAACGCGAGCGTTCTCACCCGGGGCACGCTGATGCCGGCCCGCCGCGCAGCCTCGGAATTGCCGCCCACGGCATACATATGGCGCCCGAATGCCGTCCGCTCGAGCAGCACCGTCCAGACGGCGAGCACCACGAGGACGAGGGGCACCACCCACGGCACGCCGATGATCGGGAGGAACGTGCCGCGGTTCACGTTGCAGATCGCGACGACGGCGATCCCGGCCACGGCAACCACCACGATCTTGGCGATCGTCAGGCCCACGGGGGGCGCGACGAGGCCACTGCGACGCCGCCCGGAATCCCGGAGCCATAGCGTCGTGCCCACGAGCGCAACGATGACGGCGAGCCCGACCCACGCGAGGACGGGATCGATGTACGCATAGACGATGCCGTACAGGACCGCCTCGTTGACGTGAATCGGGTTGGTGATCCCGACACCCCCCGCCGCGCCGAGGATGATGATCATGACGCCGAACCAGAACAGGTATCCGGCAAGGGTGACCACGAACGCCGGAATGCCGAGGCGGGTGATGATCAGGCCGTGGATGGCGCCGATCGCGCCACAAGCGACCACGGCGGCGATGACAGCGGCCCACCATGGCCAGCCGAGATCGGGCTGGACCAGCGTGGCGGCAACGATCCCGCCGATCGCGGCGACGTAGCCGATCGAGAGGTCGATCTCACCAAGGAGCAGGACGAACCCCTCGGCCATCGCCAGTACGATGAAGACCGCGCTCTGGTCGAAGAGGTTGACGAGATTGCGCGGCGTCAGGAACACGTTGTTCGGGCTGACGATCGTGAACGCCACCATGACGGCCACGAGGGCGAAGACGACGGGCAGGATGCCGGCATCGCCGTTGCGAGCGCGGGCGAGAAATGCGCGGAAGTATTGGCCCAGCGTTTGGGCGGCGAGCTCCGGCGGGACGTCGACGCCGGCGGCGGTCGGATCCTGGGCCGCCTCGGCCTCGGCCTCGGCGACGACCGCGGCGGGCACCATCGGGTCGCCGGACAGACCCTCGTTGCCGGCCATCGTCAGTCCTTCCTCGGGGCGGACCCGGCGGGCGCGCTTGATGCCGCGGGCGCGCCTGACGCCGCCGCGGGCGCGCCTGCGTGGACCTCGCGGCTCGAGGTGCCGGTGGTCATGAAGTCCACGACGCTCTGCCGGTCGAACGCGGTGATCCAGTCCTGGGCGACCATCCGGCCGAGCCGGAGGATGGCGATCCGGTCAGCGACCTCGAAGACGTCGTTGAGGTTGTGGGAGATGACCATGACCGCGAGACCATGGTCCTTGAGGCGTTTGATCAGACCGAGGACCATCGCCGTCTGGGCCACGCCGAGGGCCGCCGTCGGCTCATCGAGCATGACGAGCTTCGAGTTCCACATCACGGCCTTGGCAACGGCCACGGCCTGGCGCTGGCCGCCGGACAGCGTGGCAACAGGCTGGCGGATCGATCGGACGGTCGTCACGTGTAGGCTGGCGAGCGTTTCTGCCGCCGCGCGCTCCATGCTGTCCTCGTCGAGGAGGCCACGGCGCAGGCGCTCCCGACCCAGGAACATGTTCTGGACGATGTCGAGGTTGTCGGCAAGCGCGAGGTCCTGGTAGACGGTCTCGATGCCGAGCGCCGCCGAATCCCTCGGGCTCCGGATGTGGACGGGGCGCCCTTCCCACAGCATCTCGCCCGTGTCGGGCTCATGGATCCCGGCGATGGTCTTCGTCAGGACCGACTTGCCGGCTCCGTTGTCGCCGCACAGCGCCGTGACCTGTCCGGCCGGCAGATCGAGATCGACGCCGTAGAGCGCCTGGACCGCGCCGAAGCTCTTGGTGATCCCGCGCAGCGAGAGGAGCGGCTGCGCGCCGGCCTCAGGGGCAGGCGTTGCGTTGCCACGGACCGGGACCTCGGCGGGTTCGTTACCTGCTGCCATCACGTCCATCGCGTCGTCCCTCGAGGCTCGAGACCTTCGCGGCTGTCGGCACAATCATGACGCCTCGGACGCTGTTGTGGGCCGCCAGAACACAACCGTGCCGCACTCGCAGCATGCGGGTGCGGCACGGAGGCAATGGCTGTTGTCAGCGACTCGCGCTGGCGCGGAGCGTCAGCGCGAGTCGACGATGAGTTACTTGATGCCGTTCGCCGTGCAGACTTCGGCACCGACCGAGGCACAGAGCTTCGTCACATCGACGAACTTGTCCTTGATGACGGTCGATTCCATGTTCTTGGTGTTGACCCAGTACGGGGTCAGCAGGACCGCCGGCTGGGTGCTGGACGCGTTCTTCGGATCCGCGGTCGTCCCGTTGACGAGGCCGGCGGGCGGGGCCTGCTTTGCGCGCAGGAACGTGGCCAGCGCGACGGCAGCCTGGGCCTCGATGTAGACCGGCTTGTAGACCGATCCGCACTGCCAGCCCTGGAGGGTGAATGCCATGCCTTCGAGCGTCGCATCCTGCCCCACGGTCGGGATCTTCTTGGCCGGGGTACCGGCCTGCTTGAGAGCGGCGATCACGGCGCCGGCCAGGCCATCATTGGCCTCGATGGTCGCATTGATCTCCGGGTGGGCGGTGAAGGCCTGGGTGAAGATGGTGCCGCCCTGGGCGAGGTTCCAGCCCGGAGCGAGCTGCTCGCCGACGAGGGTCAGGTTGCCCTTCGTGGCGCCTGCCGCGACCTGGGCGACCTTCTGGCCCCAGACCGCGTCGTTGTAGCCCTTGGCGAAGTCGATCGCGTTCGGGTCGGTGTCCTGGCCACCGTCAACGGTGAAGACCTTCGGGGTGGCGACGTTCCAGTCCGTGACGCACTCCAGGAAGCCCTTGCCGATCAGCTCGCCAACCTGGACGTTGTCGAAGCTGACGTAGTAGGTGTTCGTGCCCTGGAAAGTGGCCCGGTCGTAGCTGATCATCGGCACGCCGGCGGCGGCTGCCGCGGCCTGGACCGCGTTGCCGGTGGTGCTGTCGATCGGGTCGACGAGCAGGACCTTGGCGCCCGCCGCGATGTCGGCCTGGGCGATCGCCAGCTCGGTCGTGGTCGTGCCCGCCGCGTTGTCGATCTTGAACTCGCTGGCGGCGTAGCCGGCCGTCTGGAAGGCCTTGGTGAGGTACGGGAGGTCATAGCTCGTGTAGCGAGCCGACGATGTCGTGTCCGGGAGGATGACGCCGACGAGGCCCGTCCCCGCGCCGTGCACGGACGTCAGCTGGGCCATGGCCGAGAACGACGCGTCAAATGACGCGCCCGTGAGTGCACCGCCGGATCCCGCGGGACCACCGGACGAAGCGCTCGGCGAGGCGCCGGCGCTGCATCCTGCAGCGACGATCGCCATCGCGGCCAGCACGGCCGCGAACCTTGTTCGAACCTTCATGAATCACTCCTCTAGAGTTGCCTAGTGCACCGTCGTGGGTGGAACTTCACCCTGATCGGCTTGGCACCCCGATCGGCCCTGCCCTGACGACCCACCAACGAATGTTCAGCGTGGTGGCGTCCCGGCTCGCCTTCAGAGGTCGAGCCGGGCTGCCGCAAGGACAACCGACTCAAGATCGTAACCGCATTGCGCCCGAAGTGCGAGCGGACCGGCATTGACCGAGTGGGCAGCGAGGTGGATTTCCTCCGCGCGCAACGAGCGAAGTGGTCAAGTGCGATCATGGTTCAATGAAGGGCGATCGTGTCGAGGCGGTGGTCGATACCGGCCAGGGCGTCCAGGCCTACGAGATCGTCGCGACCCGCGCCGGTCGTCGGATCGAGGTCACCACAGCCCGCGGCGTCGTCGAGGTGACCGAGGTCACCCGAGGCGGGACGCCGGTCCGAACCGGCCGATTCATGGCGAGCCGGCTCATCGCCCTCGTCGAGCATCCGGCCCAGGAGCGCGACGATACCCGGGTCGACGTGACGACCCGCCGCCGGATCGGCACGGGTGCGCCGCCGAAGACGCCGGCCGCGAAGGAAGCCTCTCGCTGACGGCTCGCTGACGGGTCCTTGACGGCTCTCTGACAGCTCGCTGACAGACAACCCGGCACGACTCGCGCCTACGATGCGAGGGTGCAGCGAATCGATGGCCGGCCGGTCTATGCAGCCTCGGATCTGGTTGGGTTCCTGGCCTGCCATCACCGCCTCGCCCTCGAGCGGGCCGCGTTCGATGATCTCGTCGAGCGGCCGATCCGCAACGATCCCGAGATCGACCTCATCGCGAAGCGCGGAACCGCACACGAAAAGCGATATCGCGACGAGCTGATCGCGAGCGGCCGAAGCGTTGTCGAGATCCAGCCGGACGGCTCGATCGCCGAACGCGGTGACGTGATCCGGGCGGCAGCGGCCGAAACGATCGCCGCACTTCGCCGCGGGGTCGACGTCGTCTACCAGGCCACCTTTTTCTGCGGCGGGTGGGTCGGGTACGCGGACTTCCTGCTTCGGGTGGATCACCGCCCGAGCGATCTCGGGGACTGGTCCTACGAGGTGGCGGACACGAAGCTCGCGCGCCAGGTCAAGGGCAGCGCGGTGCTGCAGATCTGCTCCTACGTCGAGCAGCTGACGCGGATCCAGGGCGTCGAGCCGGAGATGCTCCACGTGGTCCTCGGCGGCAGCAGCCACGAGACGAAAACGCTGCGAGTGGCGGACTACATGGCGTACTACCGCCGCATCAAGGCGGAGTTCGAGGCGGCGGTGACCGCGGGCGAGGCGGTGTACCCCGTCAGCGCGACCTACCCGGAGCCGGTCGACCACTGCGACGTCTGCCGCTGGGTCGTCCACTGCAAGGCCCAGCGCCGGACCGACGACGACCTCTCCCTGGTCGCCGGGATCACCGCCCGCCAACGGACGGCGCTCAAGGCCCGCGGGATCGCTCGGCGGCGCGAGCTCGCCGTCCTCGATCTGCCAGTGCGCCCCAAGCTCGAGGGCGTGAGCGGCCAGTCGCTACAGCGGGTTCGCGAGCAGGCCCGCATCCAGGTCGAGGGCGAGGACGCGAAGGCGATCAGGTCGGAGCTCCTCGCCCCCGAGCGGAACAAGGACGGTGCCCTCGTCGCGGATCGGGGCTTCCTCGTGCTCCCCGAGCCGACCCCGCACGACCTCTTCTTCGACATCGAAGGCGACCCGTTCGCGCTCGACGATGGCGTCGAGTACCTGTTCGGGGTGCTCGAGCCGGCGCTCCAGGACCCGGACCGGCCGGATCAGCCGGACTTCCACGAGATCTGGAGCCGAGATGCCGAGGGTGCCGTAACACGAGCCGCCGAGAAGGCGGCGTTCGAGCGGCTCGTGGACCTGCTCATCGACCGCCTCGACGCCCACCCCACGATGCACGTGTACCACTACGCGGCCTACGAGAAGGCCGCGCTGGGCCGGCTGGCGCAGCGCCATGCGACGCGCGAGGAACAGGTCGATCGCCTGCTTCGGGCACGGGTCCTCGTGGACCTGTTCCGCGTCGTGCGCCAGGGCATCCGCGCGAGCGTCGAGAGCTATTCGATCAAGCGGCTCGAGCCGCTGTACGGCCTCGTCCGCGAGGTCGAGCTGCGTAGCGCCGGATCCAGCATCGTCCAGTTCGAGGCCTGGCTCGAGGGCGGCACGACCGAGAACGGCGCCATCGGCGAGGCGATCCTGGTGGAGATCGCGGGGTACAACCGCGACGACGTCCTGAGCACCTGGCGCCTGCGCGACTGGCTGGAGGAGCGCCGACTCGACCTCGAGCGGGAGCTCGGCGAACCGGTGCCGCGCCCGCCCCTGCAGCCCGAAGCCGAGGCGCCGAAACCCCTCACGGAGAAAGAGCAGCGGGTTGCCGATCTCGTCGCGGCCCTCACGGACGACCTCCCGCTCGAACCGGACCAGCGATCGCCGCACGAGAAGGCCACATGGCTCCTCGCCCAGCTTCTTGACTGGCATCGGCGCGAGGACAAGGCGTTCTGGTGGCGGTTCTACGAGCTCGCTGGCATGACCGATGAGGAGCTCGTCGACCAGCGCGAGCCGCTGGCCCGCATCGAGCTCGTCGAGGACCTGGGCGTGATGAACAAGGGCGGGAGTCACCTCCAGCGGTTCAGCTTCCCGCTCCAGGATCATGGTCTCAGGGTCGGCCGCTCGGTGATCAACCCCGAGACCGTCCAGGATGATGGCGCCAAGCTCTGCGGGACGGTCTACGAGCTCGACGAGATCGGGCTGACCGTCGTCCTGAAACGGACGCCCGGCCAGCTCGATCAGGGGGTGCCGAAGGCGCTCATCCCGCACGAATACTTCGGTACCGACGAGATCCGGGCCTCGCTGCTGCGGACGGCTGGAGGGGTGCTCGAGAGCGGGATCGACGGCCCGGGCCCTCGTCGCGCGGCCCGCGACCTGCTGCTCCGACGTCCGCCCCGGATTCGCTATCCGGAAGGGCGGCTTCAACGTGACGGCGAATCGCCGCTGCAGGCGGCGGTCAGGCTCGGGCAGAGCCTCGACGACGGCCTGCTCGCGATCCAGGGCCCGCCCGGCAGTGGGAAGACATACACGGCGGCCCAGATGATCGTGGCGTTGGTTCGGGAAGGCCGGCGAATCGGCGTGACCGCGAACAGCCACAAGGTCATCGGGAATGCGCTCGACAAGATCCACGAGGCGTCGATCGAGGCGGGCGTCGCCGTTCGCATCGGGCAGCGACACAGCGCCGAGGACGGGCCCACGTCATCACACGCCCGCCCGTTGGGAACGAATCCGGAGGCGCGCGCGGCGCTCCTCGACGGCGAGGTCGACGTGGTCGGCGGCACGGCCTGGCTCTGGTCGCGGGCCGAGTTCGAGGAGTCCGTGGACGTCCTCTTCGTCGACGAGGCCGGCCAGTTCTCGCTTGCAAGCGCGATCGCCGTCGCGCCGGCCGGGCGCTCGCTCGTGCTGCTCGGCGACCCGCAGCAGCTCGAGCAGCCCCTCCAGGGCAGCCATCCGCCGGGCGCGGAGCGCAGCGCCCTGGGCCACGTCCTCGGCGATGAAGCTGTGATCCGCGATGACCTCGGGCTGTTCCTCGCCTACTCGTGGCGACTCCATCCGGACGTCTGCGATTTCACCTCGGAGGTGTTCTACAAGGGCAAGCTGACCTGGGAGCCGACGCTCGCGCAACAGGCCCTCTCGGGCATTCCGCCGGCCGACGGGACCGGCGTTCGCTGGCTCCCGGTGACGCATGCCGGCGACGCGACCGAGTCGATCGATGAGGCCCGGGTCATCGCCGACCTCGTCGGCGAGCTGCTCGATGGCGGAGCTTCATGGACCGATCGGCACGGCGAGACGAAGCCGATCCGCCTCGACGACATCGTGATCGTCGCGCCGTACAACGCCCACGTCGAGCGATTGAGGCAGGTGCTGGCTGAGGCGGGTCTCCGGGACGCGAGGGTCGGCACCGTCGACAAGTTCCAGGGCCAGGAGGCGCCGATCTCGATCTATTCGATGGCGACCTCGACCCCCGAGGAGGCGCCGCGGGGGCTGGAATTCCTGTACTCCCTCAACCGGCTGAACGTGGCGACCTCCCGGGCTCGCTGCGCCGCGATCGTGGTCGGGTCGCCGGAGCTCATCCGGGTCCAGTGCCATACGCCCCGACAGATGCAGCTCGCGAATGCGTTGTGCCGCCTCGTCGAGCTGGCGCCGCCGGCCGTCGCGGCGGACATGGTGGCGCCGGTCCACGCAAACCGCGGCGGGTCGCTCGCCAGGGCTTGACGTGACCGGCGCCATGGAGGTGGCCGAATCGAAGGCGATTCGGACCGGGAGAGAAAACGGCTCGCCGGGGCGACGCCCGCGGCGAGCCATTCGGGTGCGAGGCTGACGGGCCTCGCCTGGGTCAGAGAACGGGCCTCGCCTGGGTCAGACGACGGTCTCCCGTCGGAAGAGGCTCGTGGCCCACAGGACGATCCACTCGAGGACCGTCCAGCCGACGAGCGCGGCGATGGCCGCGATGTCGAGGATGGACCCGCCGGACGCGAGGGCGTCCTTGTTGAAGATCCCGTTGAACGGCGAAACGAAGACCTGGCTCGTGTTCAGGATGAACGAGACGAGCTCGTTGCCCTCGCGGGCGTTCAGCAGCAGCAGAACGATCCGCAAGATGATCAGGATCTGGATGATCCCGAAGATGAGGATGACGGCCCGCCTCGCGAGCTCGCCACCGCTGGGACCGATCGGGCCAGTCGTCACGACCTCGCTGCGTGTCGTGGCTGCGACCGGCGTGCCGGCAACCACCGGAGTCCCGGCGACCGGCGTTTCGACGACCGGCTCGTCCGTCTGGACGACGCGTCGTTCGTAGGTCATGTCTCAGTTCCTCCGAGAACGGATGGCCTCGAGGGTCCGATAGACGGGTGCACTCCGGTCCCGTCGCCTGCGCCTGGGCCTTGCAGCGGCCGTGCAGGTGGAGGAGGCCGCGCAGGTGCACGAGGCTCCGGGGTCCCGTAGCCTTCCCGGCCCTACATCTGCGCCTTCGGCACCTCGACGTCGGGCAGCACGTCCGGCTCGTTCGAGACGGCCGGGCCGGGCATGCCAACACCGACGCGGTCGGCGAGCTCGTCGCGGCGCTGGCCCTCAGGCGAATCCGGCTGATCCCCCAGGTCGCGCGTCGGCTGGATTCCCGGCACAGGCGCGTCAGGGTGCTCGCTGGGCGGTCCCGACACGTCAGCGCCGGGAATGTCGAGATCGTCCCTGCCCTCGGCCGGGCTGGTGCCGGATCCGGGCTGGCCAAGCTGTGTCATGGTGGTCTCCTTCTCTATGAGTGGCCGAAGCGCACAGCCGTGCCGCCACGGTACACCGCCCCGCATTGCCCGCTCGCGCGCGAAGCAGTCGCGGCCCTTGCATCGGGGTTGCGCTCTCCGGCACCGACGCGCGCGACCGGGCCATCGCTGAACGGGTGCGACATCGATGCAACGGCGCCTCCCACGCGCGTTGTCACCACGTGCCCCGTCGTGCGGCATCATCAGCAGGACACGCACAACCCAGGAGGCCTGAATGACAGCCATCGTCTTGCCCGACATCGACGCTAGAACCCTCGAGCAGCTGCGCAAGCACCTGCCCAAGAACATTCGATCGTTCTCCGCGATCGAGATCCCCTCGTTCGAGATGCCGTCTGTGGACCTGCCCTCGATGAAAGACGCCGGCCGCAAGGCCGATCAGACCCTGGATCGCCTGCTCGGGCGGTCGAAGGCACCGGTCTGGCCGTGGATCGCCGCCGGCGTTCTTGTCGCCGCCCTGGTCGGAACGATCGCTGCCGTGTTCACCTGGAACCGTCGGGCGAGCCGGATGCGCCAGAACGACCCGTGGGCGGAGAACGGCGCGATCCGGACCTCGGTCGACAAGGATCTGGGTGCGATGCCGGATCTCAGCGGGACGACCATGACGGACTCCGACATGAGCACCGGCCTGACGGCCGCCGAATCGTCACTCGGCTCCGGGTCGCTCCGGGACGAGACGACATGATCGGCCCCGAATCGGTGATCTCGATCTTGGCCACGACGCTCCTGGGTACGGGGGCGCTGTTGTCTCGGCTGCCGATCGATGTCGGCCAGGCCTTTGCCTCGCCGCTCTGCCCCGTCTGCCGGCGTCATCATCGAGCCGACGAGGGCCGGCCCTTCTAGTACGCCTGCCCAGCCCCGTGTTCTCGTCACTTAGTAGCCCGGGTAATGCGCGATGTCCACCGAGCAGCTCGAGGAGCCCTCGGCCAGTCCAAACCTCGCCGCCCATCAGTGAGGGCTGGGGATTGGCGGAATGTCGCACGATCTTGGTCGCCGCCGATTACGCGCAGTAGTAGATGAGACATTGGACCGGCGCCCTCGCGCCCCCCGGCCTCAGAGGCGACTGAGAGACGCTCGCAGGGCTTTGGGTCAGGTCGGGGGCCGTCGCGAAATGGCCTACGGGGACATTGTGGCCCGGCTCCGCTGACGTGGACCGAGCCTCCACAGGAATCGGGAATCAGGCGGCGGGGACCTTGAGCAGGTCGATGCGGCGGTCCGGATGAGACCTCTGGACCACGGTGATCCCCGGCACCGAACCAGCGCGAAGCGCGGATCCCGTCGGTCCGCGCCTCGTCGTTCGCCCCAGGCATGAAAAGAGTGGGTCAGCGGTTCGCGGCCCCGAAGGTGTTACGGGCGTGAGAGAGCCGCGGCCTCGCCCGTGTCGCAACCGAGGAGTTCGGAGCGTGACCATGGGCTCATCGACGGATCTTTCAGATTGGAGGAACTCGCATCGTGGGTCGAATGAGCAGTGCCGCTCGGTTGTCATTCCAGCCGCAACGAGCGCGCCTGCGGGCCGACTCGCTCCAGCCGTCCAGCTCGGTCGTGCCGATGTCGGGGGCGTCGATGCGGATCCTAGAAGGGACGATGGCGGTCGCGGCCATCGTTACCGCGGTCCTGATCGGGCTCGGCCACTAGGCCTTCGCAGGCAGGCCCAGCGCGACTGCTGCTCGGCGCTCGCCCGTCAGCGGTCGGCTGGCATCACCCGCAGCGCGAAGCCGAACTCGGCGCCGACGCCGTCGTGATTGACCGCCCACACGTAGCCGCCCATCGCGTCGATCAGGCGAGCGCAGACAAATAGCCCGATGCCCGAGCCGCTGATCTTGCGGGCGACGCTCGGCGAGCGGTAGTACAGCTCGAAGAGCCGGTCGGCCTCGGCGTTGGGGAAGCCCGGCCCGGCATCGAGGACGCGGACCTGGACCTCGGCGTCTGATGGCGCGACCTCGACCTGGATCCGGACGACGGCGTCGCTGCCGGAGTACTTCATCGCGTTCGCCAGGAGGTTTCGGACGACCTGCTCCACGTAAGTCGCCTCCCCGGCCACGGGCGGCAGATCCGGCGGCAGGTCCAGCTCGAACCGACCCGTCGGCCATCGCCCCTGCTCGGACCGAACGACCGCGGGCAGCACTCGCTGGAGGAGGACCGGCTCGTTGCCGATCTCGAGGGCGCCCTCGCCGAAGCGGGTGAGGGCAACCACGTCCTCGACGAGCCGGTGCAGGCGCTCGGCCTCCTGGTGAATGTCCTCGAAGATTCCCGCCCTGGCCGCATCGTCGAGCTTCGTCTCGCCGCGGGCGAGGAGCTCGGCACCCGCGTAGATGGTCGTGACCGGCGTCCGGAGCTCATGTGACAGGACGCCGATGAAGGCATCGCGGGCGTGCTCGCGTTCGCGGGCTTCGGTGACGTCGCGCAGGACCAGGATCGTCGACCCTCCCGCGCGATCGGGATGATCGACGGGATACGCGGCCACCTCGAGCCAGCGGCCCTCCGACCCATGCAGTCTCGCCTGGATCGGTCCGTGCGCCGCGAGCGCCGGGAGGTCCATGCCGGGCGGGAGCGCGATGAGATCGAGGGGTTCCTCGAGCTGGCGCGCCGCGGTTGACCCGAGGAGCTCTTCCGCAGTGCGATTCGCGAGGGACACCGTGCCGGCGGCGTCGACCACGACGATCCCTTCTCCGATCGCGCCGATGATGGCGTTCAGCTCCGCGGAGCGAGCTCGTTCCGCGGTCACCAGCTCGGCGAGCCGCAGCTCGTCTCCCAGACGGCCGGCGAGGAGCTGTTCCGCTTCGACGCGCTGGCGGCGGAGGTCCTCCTCGGCCATTTTCGTCGGGGTAACGTCGTGGAACGCATTGACCGCGAACTCGACGTCGCCGCTGGCATCGAGAATCGGGGTCGCCGTGATCCAGGACCAGCGTTCGGCGCCCGTCTCCCGCTCCCGGAATCCCACGACCCTGCTCGTTCTCGCGGCGCCTCGGAGGACCTCCGCGCCGGGCAGGTCCTGCCAGGCAAGCGCGCGGCGATCCTCCCCGAAGAGCTCGAACCGGTTTCGAACGGGCCCCAGAGCGCCGGCGATCAGCTCCTCGGCTGTCTGATAGCCGGCGAGCCGTGCGGCGGCAACGTTCGCGAGGACGAGCCGGCCATCGGCGCCCTGGACCGTCAGGCCGTCGTCGACGGAATTCACGATCAGCCGAAGGAGATCGGCGTCGAGGTCGGCGTCTCCGAGCGCCGCGGCCACGGCGGCGCCAGGGTCGGCATCGAACCGCGCCTCCGCCGTGGCAGCGCCCCCGGGAGTGACTGAAACGGCGGGTTCGTTGCCTGGCGACCCGCTTCGAACATCCGCCGGTTCGGTGATCTGGCCGACCAAACGAGCTCCAGATGCGTGTTGTGGCACTCGAGCCTAAGCCACAGTCACGCCTGCGGTCCCGCTACGCGCTCCGAACGGGATTGCAAATACCTGCCAGGAACGGGTCAATGCTTGCGGCGGTGACCCGCGGACCCGTGGACAGCATGGCTTCGGCCGACGGGGCAAGATGGCGTCATGGCGCAACGACCCACTCCGGCCTCCGTCGCAATCGTGGAGAACGCCGAAGGCTCCGCCGTCTCCGGCGTGGCGCGCCTTCCCGCTCCGAAGCCATCGATCGTCCCCGCGACGGACCTCAGCGGCGTCGGGGTGCTGAAGCACGGCAACATCTACCTCCTCTCGGACCCGTTCGGCGACATCCACCCGGACTCGCGCGGCCTCGGGCTGTATGACCTCGACACGCGCTTCCTGTCGTGCGCCGTGCTCCGGGTGAACGGCGTGCGGCCGACGCTCCTGCGGGGCCAGGTAGCCGCGAATCACATCAGCTCGATCCAGCTCACCAACCCCGAGCTCCGTCGCGACCCCACCATGAAGCAGGCCGGCGAGGAGGCACTCGCCCGACGGGCCCTGTCCATCGCCCGGCGACGCTGGATCTCGAGCGGACTGGCGGAGCGGATCGAGGTCACGAACTTCAGTGGCCGGAGCCAGGAGATCGTCCTCGAGCTGGAGCTGGACTTCGACGCGGCCGACATCTTCGAGGTCCGGGGCTACCCGCGGACCGGCCGCGGCACGTTCCGCGACACCGAGGCCACGGATCACTCGCTCGTGTTCGCGTACGAAGGGCTCGACGGCATGCTCCGCCGCTCGGTGCTCGCGTTCTCCCCAGGCAAGGTCGAGTCGAGCGGGCCGCCCGCG